>JACRCL010000015.1 GCA_016219015.1 Deltaproteobacteria bacterium | reverse complement strand
TTCTCCTCGGCAAGCATGGTGGTTATCAAGTCTCTTTCAGACAAAGACAGGTGTACATATTCTCTTTTTGACATAGCCACTTAGGATAGCATCTTCCTTCCTGCTCTCCCAAGTGTTGCACTTCGCTATTGAACCGGCGAAATAAAAAGCGCAGCACATGTCCATTTTTATTTTTGCCCTGACGCAGAGGTCTGGAAAAAGAACGATTTTTAGAGTAGCCTAAAAGTGGCCCCTTACATCCCGTTAATAGCCCTCGCTTCCGTCCTCGCCCTTATAGCCGTCAGGCAATTCGGCAAGTTCAGGCTCCAGATATGGCAGATAATGCTCTTAGGGGCGGCTGCCGTCCTCGTCACCGGGTCGATAAGGCCGTCGGACGCGGTAAGATCGATAAATATCGACGTAATGCTCTTCCTCTTCGGCATGTTCGTGGTCGGGGAGGCGCTGGTGGAGAGCAGGTACCTCTACCACATCTCGTACACGTTCTTTAAAGGCGCGAGGGATACCGATTCCCTCGTCCTCCTGATACTCTTCGTGATGGGCTTTTTCTCCGCCTTCCTCATGAACGATACCGTGGCAATAGTGGGTACGCCGATAGCAATATTCTTCGCGGAGAGGCATAAGATTTCATCCAAGCTTTTACTCCTATCGCTTTGTTTTGCCGTGACTTTGGGGAGCGTCGTAAGCCCGATAGGCAACCCACAGAACCTCCTCATAGCCATAGGCGGCCCCGTGGCCGACCCTTTCGTCACCTTTTTCAAATACCTCGCCGTGCCGACCGTCATCAACCTGCTGCTTGCGTATTTTGTCCTGAAGATACTCTACAGGGGACACTTCCACGGAAAGTCCCTCGATAACGCCAGAGAGCCGGTCCGGGACCACTACCTCGCGCTCCTATCAAAGATATCCCTCATCATGATATTCGCGCTCGTGGCGGTCAAGATTGCGGTCATGTTCTTCTGGCAGGCGCTTGATTTCAGGCTTACTTACATAGCGCTTTTAGCCGCCGTCCCGATACTCGCCTTGAGCCCCAAGCGGTTCAAGATATTGAAGAACATCGACTGGCATACGCTCGTCTTCTTCGCGGCGATGTTCGTATTGATGGAGAGCGTGTGGGAGAGCGGGTTCATCCAATCCGCGATAAACGGCTTCGGGGCCGGGGCCTCGTCAGTAAGCCTTACCCTGATAGTTAGCGTGCTTGCGAGCCAGCTATTGTCGAACGTCCCTTTCGTGGCCCTCTATCTGCCGGTCCTCAGGCACGCTGGTGCGGGGGCCGGGAGCCTCATGGCCCTTGCCGCGGGCTCGACCATAGCGGGCAACCTGCTTGTCCTCGGGGCGGCGAGCAATATAATAGTCATCCAGAACGCGGAGAAGAGGGGGCATACGCTCAATTTCCTCGAGTTCGCCTCCATCGGCGCGCCGCTTACGGTCCTGAACCTGGCGGTATACTGGGTGTGGCTGACGGTGGTGGGGTAGGGTAAAGATTTGAGCAGCCTGTTCAGTCCACCTCCATTATCACGCACTTCAGATACTCCGTCTCCGGCACCTGCAGCGATATCGGGTGGTCTTTTGCCTGTGAGCGGACCTCGATGACCCTCGCGCCCCTTCCCGCGTCCTTTGCCGATGCCCTGAGCGTCTCGATGAAGGTATTCCTGTCCACGTGGAAGGAGCAGGAAGAGGTGGCGAGCAGGCCCCCTCTTTTAAGGAGCCTCATGCAAATGGAGTTCATCTCCCTGTAGGCCCTGAGCCCCTCTTTAAGGTTCGCCTTTGATTTCACGAACGCCGGAGGGTCGAGGACTATGTAGTCGTAAACGCTTTTTTTCGCAAGCCCGTCCTTTGCGAAGCCGAAGACGTCGGCCTTTATGAACGAACATCTGGACGATAGATTGTTAAGCTCCGCGTTCCTCCTTGCCTGCGCTATGGCGGCCTCGGACGAATCGACCCCGGTCGTAGCCGCCCCGGCCCCGGCCATTTTTATCGACCACGCCCCGGTGTAGCAGAAAAGGTCGAGCCCGGCCCCCGCGCCGGTCAGCGAGCCGAAAAGGCCCCTGTTCTCGGCCTGGTCGAGGAAAAACCCGGTCTTTTGACCGGCGAGCATATCCACCTCAATGACAGTGTCGCCTTCCCGTATCTGAGGGGGGGTGTCGAGAGAGCCCTTTACGAGCCTCTTTTCGGGTTTAAGCCCCTCAAGGGCGCGCGACGGGCTGTCGTTCCTGAGCACGATGGCCCTGGGCGAGAAGACCTCGTCGAGCGCCTCAATTATCATATCCGACATCGAGTCCATCCCGAGCGTAAGGAGCTGGACCGAGAGGCAGTCCCCGAACTTATCGACGATAAGGCCCGGAAGCAGGTCGCTCTCGCTGTAGACGGCCCTGAATGCGTCGCGGCCCTTTATGACCTTCTTCCTGTACTCGAGCGCGTTAGTTATCCTTTTTTTGAAGAATTCCTTGTCTATCTCCTCGGCCTTTGTGGTAAGTATCCTTATCGCTATAAGGGAGTGCGGGTTTACGTAGCCTATGCCGAGGAAATTGTTCTTCCTGTCCCGGAGCTCTACGAGCGAGGCGGGGGTAAAGCTCTTGGGGCTCCGGGCGAGCTCGTTGGAGAATACCCAAAGGTGGCCCGAGAGTATCCGGGTTGTGCGGTTCAATAAAGCTACTTCCATATTTTTACCCCTTCGAAATGCGCATTATATAGAGCGGCATACCATACCATATAAAATGTATTTTTGACAGGGTGGTTGCTTTTTTCCCAAAAGAGCGCAAAACTAATATATTAAGGAAGCTCTGATTAATTATATGTTCCTGTCATTCTGAAGGAGCGGAGCGACTGAAGAATCTCGTACCTTGCTGATTTGTCTACTACGAGATTCTTCGCTACGCTCAGAATGACATGCGATTATGAATTAATCAGAGGTTCCTTAACTTTAAAAAAGGGACCTAATCATGGCCGTAGAGAAAAAGCCCGCGCTGGAAGAGTCCATAGAGGTCATACTCCGTAACGGGCAGAGCCTCCGCATACGCCCGATAAGGCCAGACGACAAGAAAAGGCTCGGGGAGTTTTTCTATAGACTGAGCCCCCGCACCCGCTACCTGAGGTTCCAGTACGCCAAGGAACATATTACCGAGCAGGAGCTTAAATATTTCACCGAGGTCACCCCCCCGAAAAGGTACGCCTACACCGCCACGACCGGCGAGGCAGAGCAGGAGCGGATAGTGGCCGTGGGCAGGTGGGATATGCTCCCTGACGGCAAGAGCGCTGAGATAGCGTTTACAGTGGAGGATAACATCCAGCTAAGGGGAGTGGGGACGGTGCTGCTGGAGGAGCTTGCGAAGGCCGCGTCCGTCTACAATATATCCGTATTCGAGGCGCAGGTACTCGAAGACAACACCCGGATGATCGAGGTCTTCGACGAGAGCGGGTTCAAGATAAAAAAGACCTTCGCCGAGGGAGTCTACAGGCTGACGATAGACCTGAAGGACCAGGAGGAGTACGCCAAACGGCAGGCTTACAGGGAGCACGTGGCGAGGAGCGCCGGGGTCAACAAGCTCTTGAAGCCCCGGAGGGTGGCAGTGGTAGGGGCGTCGAGGAGCCCGGAGAGCGTCGGAGGGGCGCTCTTCCGGAACATGCTCAAGGACGGCTTTAACGGCGTCGTCTTCCCCATAAACCCCAAGACCGATTCGATCGCCGGGGTCCTTGCCTACCCGACGGTACTCGACGTGCCCGGAGACATCGACCTCGCCGTGATAGTCGTCCCGGCCGAGGGCGTCCTCGAAGTCATAGACCAGTGCGCCAGGAAGAATATCCGCGGGCTGCTTATAATATCCGCGGGCTTCGGGGAGTCCGGCCCCGAAGGGGCGGAGAGGGAGAGGAAGCTACGAGAAAAGGTCCTCTCTTACGGCATGAGGGTCATAGGGCCGAACTGCCTCGGTATCTTGAATAACGACCCGGACGTCAGGCTTAACGCGACCTTCTCGCCCGTTACGCCCCCGGCGGGCAGGCTGAGCATAGGCTCGCAGAGCGGGGCGCTGGGGCTCGCGCTCCTCGACCACGCCAGGAGCATAAACCTGGGTGTTTCGAGCTTCGTGAGCTTCGGCAACCGAATAGACATATCGACGGAAGACCTCCTTGAGTACTGGGAGGACGATAAGAATACCGACGTCATAGTCCTGTATCAGGAGTCTTTCGGCCACCCGAGGAAGTTCGGAAGGATAGCCCGGAGGGTCTCTCACCGTAAACCCGTAATAGCGGTCAAGGCCGGCAGGTCGCTCGTCGGGGCGCGCGCGGCCTCGTCCCATACCGGGGCGCTGGCGGCCTCTGACGTGGCGGTGGACGCCCTGTTCAGGCAGGCGGGGGTGATAAGGGTGACGACGATAGAAGAGATGTTTAACGCCGCGGAGGTCCTTACGAACCAGCCGCTCCCAAAGGGGCCGAGGGTAGGGATACTCACGAACGCCGGAGGCCCCGGCGTCCTCGCCGCCGACGCGTGCGAGGGGCTCGGGCTGAAGGTGACGCCGCTTTCCGCCGAGACACAGTCCCGGCTGCGCGAGTTCCTCCCGAAGGCCGCGGCCGTCGCAAACCCGGTGGACATGATAGCCACCGCGTCGGCTGAGTCTTACAAAAAGGCCCTTACCGTGATGCTCGAAGACCCCGGGCTCGATTCGATAATACTAATCTACATACCGCCTCTCGTGACCCGGCCCGAGGACGTGGCCCATGCCGTCAAGGAAGTGCTGTCCGGATACAGCGGCGAGAAGCCGGTAATACTCTGCTTCATGATGTCGGAATCCCTTATGGAAGGGCTCAGGAAAGACCCCGCCCACGCCATAAGGCCCTTCGTATTCCCCGAGGACGCCGTTCAGGCGCTGGCCCTTGCCTACAGCTACTCGCAATACAGGAACATGGAGGAGGGGAGGCTCATAAAATTCCCGGAGATAGACGCGGAAAGGATAAGGTCATTGGACCGGGTGCAAAAGTCCATAGGCACAAGGGGCTGGATGATCCCTGAGGGGTCTCTCGCGCTCCTCAAGGAGTACGGCATAAACGCGGTAGATACTGCCGTTGCCTATACCGAAGGCGAGGCCGCCTCGCTGGCTGACGGCCTGGGGTACCCTGTAGTAATGAAGGTCCGCTCAAGGAAGATAGTCCACAAGACCGACGTGGGCGGCATAGCGCTCAACCTGAGGGACGCCGAGGAGGTAAAAAGGGCGTTCAGCGACATGAAGTCTCGGATAGAAGCCGCCGGGCTGGGGGCCGTGATGGAAGGGGTCGTCATACAGCCGATGGTAAGCAACGGGCAGGAGATGATAGTCGGGATGTCTATAGACGCGCTCTTCGGCCCCCTGGTGATGATAGGGTTAGGGGGCATACAGGTAGAGCTTATAAAAGACGTCGCCTTCTCGATTCATCCATTGAGGGATCTCGACCCCGGAAGGATGCTCGAGCAGTTGAAGAGCCTCCCGCTCCTCACGGGGTGGAGGGGCAGGCCGCATGGGGACGTGGAGGCGCTCAAGGAGACGCTCCTCCGGTTCTCGGCGATAATCGAGGACTTCCCGGAGATAGACCAGATGGAGATAAACCCTCTGCTTGTGCTTGAGGAGGGCAGGGGGTGCGTGGCGGTTGATGCGAGGATATATATAAAGCCCCAGCAATGATGGGCACCTCTAAAAATTGTTATTTTTCCTGACCTCTGTGTCAGGGCGAAAATAAAATTGCTCACATATTAACATATATATGCTGCGCTTTTTATTTCCGCCCTTCCTTGACTTCAGAAAAAATTCCTAAGGAAGCTCTGATTAATTATGCTCTGTCATTCTGAGGAGCCGAAGGCGACGAAGAATCTCGTGATAAATTTGACTTTACCCTGGCCGGGATTCTTCGCTGCGCTCAGAATGACATACAGTAGCGAATTAATCAGAGAT
>JACRCL010000017.1 GCA_016219015.1 Deltaproteobacteria bacterium | reverse complement strand
TCTATCTCCGAATCGAGATAAGCAAGATGCTCCTTGATGGAAGGCTCAACGAGAGAGTGGGCCACACCTAAGCGGTTCAACTCCTGGGTGCGCATGGCGATGAGGGCATCCAAGCGCCGTGCGATGGCCTGGAGACGCCTTACGGCAGGCGCAGGCGGCGCCCACGGCTCTGGCTTCATGGCAAGACAAAAGCGGGCTATTATGCCTGCGTCAACCGTGTCGTTCTTTGTGCGGACAAGCTCGCTCTGGGCGAAGCCCTTGATGCGGGCCGGGTTTACGATGCTTACGGTGTGCCCTGCATCATTGAGATACAGGGCAAGCTCATCGCCGTAGCTGCCGGTGGCCTCCATGCAGGCGTGCACATGGATCGCGCCTTGTTTGCTGAGCCACTGTGAGAGGATAGCGAAGCCTTCCTTGCTGTTCTTGACGGACTTGGATTTGGCTTTGCCGTTTACAAGCAGGAGCACTTCGAACTTCTGTTTGCCGATGTCGATGCCGAGGACTGAATCAGCCATAGGGCCTCCTTGTGTGGGATAGCGCCGCTGGTAGCTACTTCGTTCAGATCAACCTTGCGAATACAAGCTCATCCCGAAGGTAGGCTTAAGATACCGTTCGATCTTTAGAACAAAGCATCGGGGAAGGGACCTAATCTACGAAACAGGCTCTTGGGGCCTGAGGTTGGGCACAGGTTCATCTCCCCCGTATTACCCGGGCGTCCCAGGGTAACTTTTACCAAGTAGCGGCCTTGAAATCCACTGTCTATAATATACAAGGTTGGGTTAGCGGAGCGTAACCCAACTATTCTTCGGGCTTAAAGTATTTAAGATTACCTTCCGGGCGCGCGGCCCGGTGAGTAGACGATAAATCACGACCATACCAAGAGGGAGAGACTGAGAGACATGAAAAGAGGACCGATATCAAAGTTCATCGAATCCAACTATCTGCACTTCAACGCGGCGGCGCTCGTTGACGCGGCAAAGGCCTACGAGGCCCATCTGACAAAGGGCGGCAAGATGATGATAACGCTCGCGGGAGCGATGAGCACGGCTGAGCTGGGCAAATCCCTTGCCGAGATGATACGCCAGGGCAAGGTGGACATCATATCCTGCACCGGGGCGAACCTTGAAGAAGACGTCTTCAACCTCGTGGCCCACGACCATTACAAGCGCATACCGGGCTACAGGGACCTCTCGCCGAAGGACGAATGGGAGCTTCTTGAGCAGGGGTTCAACAGGGTCACCGACACCTGCATACCGGAGGACGAGGCGATCAGGAGGATCGAGCGCCACATATTCGAGCTGTGGAAGAAGGCGGACGAAAAGAATGAGAGATACCTTCCGCACGAGTTTTTCTACGCCCTCATAAAAAGCGGTGTCTTGAAGCAGTACTACCAGATAGACGAGAAGGACAGCTGGCTCGTGGCCGCCTGCGAGAAAAACCTGCCGATAGTCGTCCCCGGCTGGGAAGACTCCACGCTCGGCAACATATTCTCATCCTACTGCATAACCGGTGAGCTTAAGCCGACTACCGTCAGGGGCGGGATAGAGTACATGATGCTTCTGGCCGGATGGTATACCAGCAACAGCGCCGGGCAGGGCGTAGGCTTCTTCCAGATAGGCGGGGGCATTGCCGGAGACTTCCCCATCTGCGTCGTGCCGATGCTCCAGCAGGATTTAAAAAAAGAGGACACCCCGTTCTGGGCGTACTTCTGCCAGATATCGGACTCCACCACGAGCTACGGCTCGTACTCCGGGGCCGTGCCCAACGAGAAGATAACCTGGGGCAAGTTGAGCCACGAGACCCCGAGGTTCGTAATCGAATCGGACGCCACGATAGTGGCCCCGCTTATCTTCGCGTGGATACTCGGGTGGTGATGTAAGGCAAGGCTTGATTGACCGTGAGGCATAAACGTTAAACCCCGGACCTGTCGTCATCATGTCCGGGGTTTTTTTATCCGCGCGGCAGATACTTGCTATATCAATGATTGACTTGACAATTATTGCAGGGGCAGCTATATTGTCCCTGACCCCCTTCTCCTTAATCCGGGGGCCTGGAGCGCGAAAATGTTGACGAAAAAAAGGCATTATTCCCTGGAAAATTACAGGCTGGACGAGAGCGTCGGGTTTTTGCTGCAGCAGGCCTCCAATACCGTCGACCGGATGCTGACCGAAGGGCTCAAGAAGAAGTGCCCGGACTCGACGGCGGCGCAGTGGAAGATACTGATGCTCATCGGCAAC
The DNA here is from genome assembly GCA_016219015.1 of Deltaproteobacteria bacterium. GTDB lineage: Bacteria > Desulfobacterota > GWC2-55-46 > GWC2-55-46 > GWC2-55-46 > JACRCL01. The sequence goes on along the minus strand of JACRCL010000017.1, from coordinate 114,862 downwards.
AGGAAATGCGGGAACGCCGCCGAGCTTTCAGCGGTCATAAACTGCGACATGGGGTCGGTCTCCCGCATGCTCGACCGCCTTGAGGCGAAGCGGCTGGTTAAGAGGACGCGCTCGACCTCAGACCGCCGCCAGATAGACCTGAGCCTCACGGGCGCCGGCGCTGAGCTGTTCCCGCGCCTCCCGGAGGTCTCGGTGGATATGATGAACGAGCTGCTCAAGGACTTCACTGAAAAGGAGGTCGGGCAGTTCAAGCTCTTCCTCCGCCGGATAATCAGGTAAGTGAAAAAAACGAGTCTCCGGAAAGAAGATAAGTCCGTCCTGGGCTATACGGCCACGGCGGTAGCCCTCCACTGGGCTACCGCCGCGCTGATAATATCGGGCTTCGCGCTCGGCGAATATATGGAAGACCTCGCCCTTTCGCCCCTGAAGCTCAGGCTCTTTTCATACCATAAATGGATCGGCGTGACGGTATTTACGCTTGTAATATTTAGACTGGTATGGAGGGCCTTTCACCCTGCCCCGGCCATGCCGGAGAAGATGCCCGCGTGGGAGAAAAGCGCCGCTAAGGCGGCCCATCTGGCGCTTTACGCGCTCATTTTCATAATCCCGGTAACAGGCTGGCTTTCGAGCTCCGCGCACGGGTTCCAGACCGTCTACCTCAAGGTACTGCCGCTGCCCGACCTCGTGAAGAAGAACAAGGAGGCCGCGGACGCGCTCGATCTCGTCCACGGCCTTTTGAACAAGGCCCTGCTGGCCCTTTTCATAATGCACGTCTCCGCTTCCCTCAAGCACCACTTCTTTGACAGGGACGATATCTTGAAAAGGATGCTGCGGTTCAGGGGGCCGTCCGCATGATAAGAGTCCTTCTGCTTCTGATGCTCATCCTGTCCGCGTGCCCGGCGTGTATAGAAGCCGCGCCAGTGCTTCGCGAGGGGAGCCAGCTCGTCTTCACCTCAAGGCAGATGGGGGTGCCGATAAGTGGGGAGTTCGCCAGGTTCGACGCGGACGTCCGGTTCGATCCGAAAGACGTTAAAAGCAGCGGCGCGACGATCTCCATAGACGTCAATTCGATCGACGCGGGCTCGGACGACGCCACCGTGGAGATAAAGCGCAGGACCTGGCTCGACGCCGCCGGATACCAGAGGGCAGAGTTTAAATCAAGCTCACTGGCCCGGCTCGGCCCCGGCCTGTACAGGGTCACTGGCAAGATGACCATCAAGGGGACGGCGCGCGAGGTATCCGCGCCGTTTTCAGCGAAGAAGGAGAAGGACAACTGGCTCTTCGAGGGCAAGTTCGTCCTTAAGCGCCTGGACTTCAAAATAGGCGAAGGCGCCTGGGCGGACACCGACACGGTCGATAACGAGGTCGAGGTCGCTTTCAAGTTCTATGTCCCGGCATCAAGCGTTAAAAACAAATAATAGCTACCTCTAAAAATTGTTCTTTTTCCTGATCTCTGTGTCAGGGCGAAAATAAAAATGCTCACATATTAACATATATGCTGCGCTTTTTATTTCCGCCCTTCCTTGACCTCAGAAAAAATACCTAATTTTTAGAGGCACCCTAATCTCAATCAAGGAGGCTTAAGTATGAGGAAACTGCTGCTGCTTTTTTTTGTTTTCATCCTGTCGTCTTCCGCGTACGCGATGGAAGGGTTCAGCATAGACCCGAGGCATACCTACACGAGCTTTGAGGTCAATCACATGGGACTGTCGACCCAGCGCGGGCGGTTTAACGCCGCGAAAGGCAGGATAACGCTCGACCGGGCTGAAAAGAAGGGGTCGATGGAGATAGAGATAGACGCAAAGACCGTAAACACCGGCCTCGAAGAGCTTCAGAAGCACCTGAGGAGCGAGGACTTCTTCAACGTAGAGAAATTCCCGACGATAACCTTCAAATCCGATAAGATGGAGTTCGAAGGGGACAAACCCAGGGCCGTACACGGGGAGCTGACATTGCTCGGCGTGACGAAGCCCGTGACCTTGTCGGTATCTTCGTTCAATTGCAGGGTCCATCCGATGAACAAGAAGTATGTCTGCGGAGCTGACGCGGCCGCCACCATCAAAAGGTCGGACTTCGGGATGAGCTACGCCCTGCCGGCCGTGAGCGACGACGTAAGGTTGGTCATCTCGGTAGAGGCGTTCAGGGACTGACGTATGGCTACCTCTAAAAATTGTTCTTTTTCCTGATCTCTGCGTCAGGTCGAAAATAAAAATGCTCACATATTATCATATATGCTGCGCTTTTTATTTCCGCCCTTCCTTGACCTCAGAAAAAATTCCTAATTTTAGAGGCAGCCATAATTAAAATGCGCTTTGTGTGCTTTTTTACCGGTCCAGTAGGATAGGGGGATAGATGGATAACGGGAGTTTCGACCCGACTGAGTTCAAGGACGTCCTTAGAAAGGACTGGGACTGTGCCGCCGGGGGGTGGGAGAAGTGGTGGGAGGTCATCGAGAAAGGCTCCCGCGGCGTTAGCGAACGGCTTCTGGAGCTTGCAGGGGTCAAGGAGGGGGATAAGGTCCTTGACATCGCCACGGGCATAGGGGAGCCGGCGATAAGCGCCGCAAGGAAGGTAGGGCCCAAGGGCAGGGTCGTTGCCGTGGATTTTTCCCGCTCCATGTTAGATGCGGCCTGCAGGAGGGCCAACGGGCTCGGCCTCAACAACATCGAGTTCTCGGTCATGGACGGCGAGGAGCTTAGGCTCGAGGGGTGCGAGTTCGACGCGGCGCTCTGCAGGTGGGGCCTTATGTTCTTCCCGGACCCGGCAAAGGCGCTCGATACCATAAAAGGGCTTCTTAAAAAGGGCGGCCGTCTCGCGGCGGCCGTCTGGGACACGCCTGATAAGGTCCCCATGATCAGCCTTCCGATGGAGGTGGTAAGAAAAGAGCTGAGGCTGCCTCCGCCCTCTACTGAAAAGCCGACGCCCTTCAGCCTCGCCGACAGGGCGCGTTGTGAAAGTATGCTCAGGGAGGCCGGCTACAATGGAGTAAGCATGGAGGGGATCACGGTAACGCTCGAGCTTCCGTCAGCGGAGGCCTATGTCGATTTTATCAAGGATGTCGCCGGGCCTGTTGTCACGCTCCTCAGGGACCAGACCGATGAGAGGAAGGCTTATGTATGGAGGGCGGTAAAAGAGGCGTGTAAGAGGTTCGAGAGCCCTTCAGGCCGCGTAAGGATGGAGAACCTCGCCATCTGCGTATCCGGCAGGAAATGATATAGCAGGCTGCTGAAAAAGTCCGCCTGCTTCGTTCCCCGGACGGGCCGCGGCTTGAAGCCGCGGCCCGTTTCTTTCACGGCGACCGGACGGAGACGCCGGACCCGCGCATTAAATTACCCCGGCCGCTTAAAAAACCTCTTCCCCCGTGGTAAAATTGACCTGCGATGCAAAGACTCTACAAATACTTTCTTGACGGCGTGCCGGAGTACCTCGCGAGGTACTACTGGTGGGCCTATCTATGGAGCGTTGGCGCGTGGTTCTTCGACCACCAGACAATAATAAACGCGGTCCTCTTCGGCCAGTACCGGAACCTGATGGAGGGTACTCTCAAACTCCTGAAGGCCCGCGCCCCGGGAAGGATGCTCCAGCTCGCCTGCGTCTACGGAAAGCTCACGCCGGAGCTCGCCTCGACGCTCCAGATAGCCCGCCTCCACCTCGCCGATATCTCGACGCTTCAGCTCAACATCTCCCGCTCGAAGGTGGCAAACGGCGCGCTGGCCCCGGTGCGCATGAACGCCGAGGCCCTCGCCTACAGGGACGGCGCGTTCGATACGCTCCTCATATTCTTCCTCCTCCACGAGATGCCCGGTGAGGCGCGGAGGAATACCCTTTCAGAGGCGATGCGCGTCATTTCTGACAGGGGCCATATCATCATAACCGAGTACGGCCAGTCCCCCCGGAAGAACCTTTTATACCGTTTCCCCGTAAGCCGCTGGGTCCTCGGCAGGCTCGAGCCGTTCCTCCCCGGTTTCTGGGGCGAGGAGCTTGAAGGCAGCCTTATTGAGGCCGCGTCCCTGCACAATAAAAGGGTAAACAGGGTAAATGACGCCGTCCCGGTATTCAACGGCTTTTACAGGATAGCCGAGTACGAGGTCCTGGGGGCCTGAGGCGGGACCTAAAAAGAGTTGCCGCGTCTTTAGACAGGTGATATAATCCGTTCACCAATCTGAAACTGACCGCATCGAGAGATACAGCCGTACTTAGCTTATGGAAGGCTCTGTATGTTGGTCTCTTCAACCCAAAAAGCCCTTTTTCAAAGAACGAAAAATCTTTTTCAGGCGAAGTCCGCCGTTATCGCCGGACCAGCCCATGCTTACGGCACGGCCGATGAGATAAAAGCCTATCTCCACCAGAAGCCCCGCAATTATAACGGATTACCGCGCAGCATTGCCGGAAGGAGGTGAAAAAGCTCTCAAGTCCGCTCATACAGTTGATTCAAAATTGACTACCACACGGAGGGGATAGATGAAGAGAAAGCTTATTACCCTGTCTGCCATGACGCTCGCCGGCACTTTCGCGCTGGGGCAGACGCAGGCGTCCGCAGTCGAGACCTTTTGGCACGGCCAGTTCAGGATCAACTCCTATTTCCAGAACGCGAGCAAAGACAGCACCTTCGGTCCCGGCGACGACGTCCAGGCTTCCCGCCTGAGGTTCAGGCCCACCCTTGATTTCAAGTTCGACAGCGGCGTGAAGGCCCACATCCAGCTCAATATCGGACACATCAATTCAAATATCACCAACGCGAGGACGGATAACGCGGGAAACCCCGCGGTGGGCTTGAGGCACGGCTATATCTCGGCGCCCATCCCGAACTATACCGACTGGACCCTGACGGCAGGCATCGTGCCGATGTCGGACAAGTTCGGGGACACTCTTTTCAGCGGGGACTGGGACTATAACCCGCTTGTCTACATGCTCACCGGCAAGGTAGCCGACATAGATATAAGGGCGGCCCACGGGAACCTGTCCGAGGGGAGCGAGCAGCAAATCACCTCGAACGCCGTCGACGACCTCGACCAGTGGTTCTTTGACGCTGACACGAAGATGGGGCTCGGCGCGTCGTTCTATGCCTTGAACGACAATAGAAAGTCCGGCCCGGCCTACCTCGGCACCCCGACCCAGAACACACAGGACTACATCGGGGTAAGGTACACGGGCAAGGCGCAGACAATTGACTACAACGCTTTTGCCGTATATAACTGGGGCAAGAGGCAGGTAGCGGCCTCAGGCTCGAACCCGACGGAGCGGAAGAACTCGGGCTTTGCCGTAAAGGCCGAGGCGAAGGTCCCGGTGGGCACGGCCAAGATAGGCGTCCTCGGCGTCTATGCCTCGGGCGACAAGGACTTTCAGGACGCCACGAAGGACAAGAGCAGCTCGTTCATAACGCCTATGTCGGTAGTCGGCACTACGGGGTACTGGGGGTACACCGGCAAGCTGAACGTTCAGGGGCCGACCGATACCGGGATAGACACGCATTTCGTCAATATCGACGGCGGCGGGGCCAATTCCAGCAATAACCTCGGCGCGGGCATAGCAACGCTGCAGGCGAACATGAGCTTCCCGATAATGCCCAAGCTCGACGGCTACCTTGCCGCGGGCTTATTTACCCACGCGGCGAAGCCCACTGCCACGGCTGACAAGAAGTACATCGGCACGGACCTGTACGCGCAGGTCAAGTACATGCTCTGGGACAACCTGAACCTCGAGGCCGGGATCGACTACGCGGCACTCGGCAAGGGGCACCCCTCGACTATATCAACGGGCGAGTCGAAGAACGTGACGCTTCTCTTCTCAAGGCTCCAGCTCGAGTTCTGACAGGTTGCTGAAAAACTCGGAATTTATTAAGGCTGCTCAAAATCGAGTCCGCGAGGCGTCTTAGAAGCTTAGGAATGAGGCGTACTCTCCTTACGTTATGACAAGACGAAGACAACAAAGCAGATGGACTTTTTCAGCAGCCGCTGACATCTGACCGGGCGCGCCCCGGCTTTAGCCGGGGCGCGCCGATGGATTAAAAAAATGGAAAAGGACCTTTCAGAGAACGCATCGGCGGCAAAGGGCAGGGCCCGTCTCTACCTGCTCCTTGCGGCCATATTCAGGGCAGAGCCTTCCGCCGGCCTCCTTGAGATTCTCAAGTCAAACGACGTTGCCGCCGTGCTGAGCGGGCTGGGCGCGGACCTCACTGGGGCCCTTGACCATCCCGGAGGCTCCGGGGCCCTGCTCGAAGCCCTGGCCGAGGAGTACGCCGCGCTCTTTGTGCTGCCCGGAGGGGTTTCCCCATACGAGTCCGTGAGGATAAAGGGGCTCCTCTGCCAGGACCCCGAATGGAAGGCGCGGGAGTTCTATCAGATGTGCGGGGTAACTGCGCGGGAAGACTCCAATACCTTATCGGACCATATCGGCGTGGAGCTCGGCTTCATGGGCTTTATCGCCGGGAAAGAGGCCTCGGCATGGGAGAGCGGCGACAAGGACGGGGCCTTGAGGGACAGGGGTTTGCAGAGGGAGTTTTTTGACGGGCACATCGGGAACTGGGTCTTTAAGTTCCTCGACGACCTCGATAAGTTCGCGTTCCACCCGTTTTACAGGGAGGCATCAAGGCTCACGAGGATATTCCTCGAGATAGAGAAGGAAGACCTCAATCCGGCAAAAGATAAGCCTGCCGGGATAGCCTGATAAGAGACTATCGGCCGGGGCTCACGGGCCCTTTAAATAAAACGGTCCATTATGGTAAATATCTTTCACGACAGATGCCAGAGGCGGCGTTACGCGAAGTCCGATTGCGCCCTCTGCGCGGAGGCTTGTCCCGCAGCCGGGTGCGTCACTTTTGAAGGCGCATCGGTCGTAGTGGACAGCTCCGTCTGCGTTGGCTGCGGGATATGCACAACGGCATGCCCCACCGGCGCCCTTGAGCTCAAAGGGTTGCCGGAAAAGGGGCTCCTTGAGAAGCTTCAATCCTGCTCTGAATCTCCGGATGGAAATATTCCGGACCTGAACTTTGACTGCGGGCTCGGCCCTGGAGGGGGAAGCCTTGAAATACTCTCTAATAACTCCCCGCCGGGTACAACCCTCGTAAGAATACCCTGCCTCGCCATGCTGAAGGAATCCCACCTTGCCGCCCTGATCTTATCAGGGGTTAAGGCCATAACCCTTCACGCAGGCCGGTGCCCGCAGTGCTCTTTTTCGGAAGGCAGGAAGATAATCGGGAAGACGGTAACTTACGCCCGTAATATCATCGAAGGCGCGGGCATTTCGGCATCCATTTCGATAGATTCCGAAATGCCTGAACCTGTCGGCAGGGGCCTTTTCAGCCGCAAGGGGGGAAGAAAGACACGGGAGATTTCCGCTTCCCCGGAGCTTTCCAGGAGGGAGCTATTCACTTTTTTCAAGGAAAAGGCGAAGGAGTCGGCCAAAGAAAAAATTTTAGGATATACTAAAGGGCAAAAAGAAGTTTGTACCCCGGATGAGGTGCCGCCCCGGAGGTCGATCTTGCTTGACGCGCTCAATAGATTAAACCTTCAAAATTTTTCCAACTTCAAAGAGGGCGGGTTCCCCGCCCACAACATACGCATAAGCGAGAGATGTTCCGCCTGCGGCAGATGCGAGGCCTTCTGTCCCACGGGCGCTATAAAAAGGACCGGGATGGACGGCGAGGCAAGGATCGAATTCTGTCAGGCCCTCTGCATGGGGTGCCATAAGTGCGGGGAGTTCTGCCCCGAGGGCGCGCTCGGCTACGACGCGGAGATGCACCTTGAGGATTTCGTCAGGGGCAAGACACGGGTGGTCTTTAAAAGGGCCTTTACGGAATGTGCCGTTTGCGGGGAGACTTACTTCCCCGAAGCCGGAGGGCGGGGTCCTGAACCCCGGAGCTGCCCGACCTGCGCCAAGAGGGAAAAAACGGACAGGAAGCTCCTTTCGCTGTTATTCCGGAATGAAAATTCTCCGCTATAAATGGCGGAGATTTGATGGTACGGAAATCATTTTTATTTGCCAGCCTTGACTTGGGCGCTAAAGCGACGGGATTGCGGCTGGCATACCCATTTAATCCTTTGAACACGCACAGCGAGCGCATTCCCCGCTGCTTGCGGCGGGGTTTAGCGAGCGAATCGAAATTTTTTCCTTTTGTGTCGAAGATTCCCCGCAGCTTGCTGCGGGGAGATTCAATAATCCATGAGGAGGGTGCCATGAAGAAAACCGTTCTCGCCGTGACCTTCGCGCTGGCGGCTTTCCTTTCAACCGATGCAGGGCTGGCCGCGAGAAAGCCCTCGTACGAAGGCTACAAGAAGTGCGGCGGCTGCCACAAGAGCCAGAAGGACTCGTGGCTCAAGACCTCGCACGGGGACGCCTTCGACATGCTCAAGCCCAAAGAGAAGGCGAAGGAGAAGAAGAAGGCGAAGCTCGACCCGGACAAGGACTACACGAGTGACGAGAAATGCGTGGGCTGCCACACCACGGGCTACAAGCGGCTGGGCGGCTATTCGGAGAGCGTCCCGGAGAACAAGGCCCAGTACCTGATAAACGTCGGGTGCGAGGTTTGCCACGGCCCGGGCAGCCTGTACAGGAAGGAGCACAGCAAGGCCGGGAACAGGTATAAAAAGACGAATGAGAAGACCCCGAGGCAGGACATCGTGGACCTGGGGCAGGACTACGACTACGAGGAGGCGTGCAACTCGTGCCACATGAACTACAAGGGGTCGCCCTGGAAAGGCGCGAAAGAGCCCTATACCCCCTTCACCCCTGAAGTCGACCCGGAGTACAAGTTCAACTTCGATAAGGCGGTAAGGGAGACCGGCAAGGGCAAGGCCATGCACGAGCACTTCAAATTAAGGAACGTCTTCGAGGGAGAGCCGGTGCCCAAGCTAAGGGACGAATTCCAGAAAAAGGCCAAAGAGCCCGCCCCTGCCGAGGAAGAGACCGAGGAGTAAGGAAGAAAGGGTGCCTGCATGGGCGGTTTTTTAAGGGATAACTGGAAGGTCATTATCGGGACGGCCGTCGTAACGCTCGTCGTATCATTCGGCACGTTCGGGGCAGAAAGGGTTTTCAGCTCGAACAAGTTCTGCACCTCCTGTCACAGCATGAGCTACCCTAACGAGGAGCTGAAGGAGTCCACCCATTTCGGCGCGCTCGGGATAAACCCCGGCTGCGAGGACTGCCACCTGCCGCCCAACTTCCTTTTAAGGGTAGAGTCCCACATAGTCGACGGCACGAGGGGGCTCATAGGAGAGTTCAGGCACAACCTGAAGACAAAGGAAGGGTTTGACGAGCACAGGGCCGAGTACGCGCACAACGCGAGGGTGAACCTGAGGAAGTGGGACTCGTCCCCGTGCAGGGACTGCCATAAGAACGTAAAGCCGTCCTCCGAGGACGCCGAGAGGAAGCACAGGAAGATGGAGACCGAGGGGGCCACCTGCATCGACTGCCACCAGAACCTTGTCCACGACGAGGTCCCGGAAGAAGACATCGTGAAGGGCATGGCCGAGGGGAGGATAGTATTGAAGAAAAAGGCGAAAAAAGGGGAAACGGACGGGGAGGGGGTGAAAAGGCGGGAAAAACAGGGCCTGTTCAGGAAAACTGAGGCGGCCGGTTGATTCTCTGACTTTTTCAGCAGCCTGCTAACCCAATCAGCTTATGTCCCCGACATAAGAGGTAAAAAAGCCGCCATCCTTGAAAGAGTCCGGCGGCCAAGGAGGTCATATTATGCCAAGATGGGGGATGGTAATAGACGCAAGAAAATGCATCGGATGCCAGGCATGCACGATAGCGTGCAAGACCGAGAACGACGTGCCGCTCGGGGTCTGGAGGACCCACGTGCGGTTCTACGAGAAAGGGACCTACCCGCTCGTGAGGCGGCACTTCCTGTCGGTTATATGCGACCACTGCGATGAAGCCCCTTGCGTGGACGCCTCCGAAAATAACGGGGTCGGGTCGTTCTACAAGTCAAAGGACGGGGTGGTCCTCATAGACTATAACAAGCTGAAGGGCAGGACCCCGGCCCAGATAAAGACCGAGGCCGAGGCCGCGGTGGAGGCGTGCCCGCTCGAGGCCGTATTCATAAACCCCATGACGAACCTCCCGGAGAAGTGCACCTTCTGCCACCACAGGCTCGACGAAGGGCTCGTCCCGGCCTGCGTCCAGACCTGCATCGGCAGGTCGCGGGTCTTCGGCGACCTCGAAGACCCGAACAGCCCGGCCTCCCGGTTGATAGCCATGAACGCCACAAAGACCCTGATGCCCGAGGACGACGGCGGAGGGGCGGGTGTCCATTACATAGGCGTGGACGCCGGCCTTACCGACCACGGCGCCCTTGAAGGCGGACGCCAGACAGACCCGCAGGACTTCGATAACGAGATAATCTCGATGAGCACAGGCCCTCAGTTCACGGGACGCAAACCCAAGAAGCCGGCCCATAAAAAATAAAGGAGGGGACCATGGACCTGACCAGAAGGAACTTCGTCAAATTGGGGCTGGCCACGGGCGCCGCCCTCGCTATTGAAAGCAAGCTCGCCTCTTTCGCTAACGCGGCGGACCTCGAGCTCGGCGGCAGGGGCTCCGCCGTGAACCCGGACAGGATAACCGGGTCGAAGTGGGACAAGGTCGTCCCCTACACCTGCCTCGTCTGCAACATCGAGGACGGCGGCCTCGCGTTCGTGAAGAACGGCAGGATAAAAAAGCTCGAAGGCAACGACAAGCACGTCTCCACAAGGGGCAGGCTATGCGCCAAGGGCAACGCCGGTATGTGGCACGTCTACGACCCGGACAGGATACTCTACCCGCTGCGGAGGGTCGGCCCGAGGGGGAGCGGCAAGTGGAAGAGGGTGTCGTGGGACGAGGCCATAGCGGAAGTGGCCGGGAAGATAAAAGAGGTGCTCGACAGGGGAGAAGGGCACCAGAACGAGATAATGATAAAATGGGGCAGGAACAGGTCCGGAGGGGCGGCCGAGAGGTTCATGGCCACGCTCGGCTCCAACACCATTGTGAACCATACCTCGATATGCGAGGCCTCCAAGAAGATAGGCATGCAGCCGACATGGGGCCCGGACATCGAGACCCCGGACTTCGCCAACACCAAGTACATACTTAACTTCGGCTCCAATATCCTCGAGGCCGCGTATTTCATGAACCCGTACTCGCAGAGGCTGGCCGAGGGGCTCGTGGACAACAAGGCCAAGCTCGTCACCTTCGACGTGCGCCTTTCCAACACCGCCGGGAGGTCGGACGAGTGGTTCCCGATATTCCCGGGCACGGACGGCATAGTGGCGCTCGCCATGGCGAACGTCATCATGCAGGAGGGGCTCTATGACAGGGAGTTCCTCGATACGTGGACGAACTACCCGGCGGACAAGCTCAAGGAGCACCTCAAGCAGTACACGCCCGAGATGGCCGAGAGGTACTCGGGCATGTCGGCCAAAGACATAAGGAGGATCGCCGTGGAGTTCGCCACGGCGAAGCCGGCCACGACCTACACCTACAGGGGCCCGGCAAAACACCTCTACGGCTCGTATAACGAGCGAGCCACCATGCTCCTCCCGATAATAACCGGAAATATCGAGGTCAGGGGCGGTTACTGCCTGCCCAGGGGCATGGGCTACAACCAGCCCCAGCCCAAGCCGCCCGGCGCCAAGGAGCCGAGCTATCTGTCCACCCCGCCGGACTACCCGCTCGCCGAGCACAAGGTGAGCCAGCTCGTCCCGTTCTGGATCAAGGAGGGGAAGCAGAAGATAAGCGTGTACTTCAACTACATGAGCTGCGAGGCGTTCACCAACCCCGCGGCAAGCTATTGGCAGGAGGTCCTCTCCGACGAGAAGCTCATACCCTTCAGCGTGACCTTCTCCAACCAGATGAACGAGACGACGAATCTGATGGACATCGTGCTGCCCGACGCGAGCTTCCTGGAGAGGCATGACCCCGAGTCCATGCCGAGCAGCCTCTGGCCGTGGGTGGGCATAAGGCAGCCTGTCATAAAGCCCCTGGGCGAGTCGATAGAGTTCAGGGAAGTCCTCAAGATGATAGTCCAGAAGGTCGACCCCGACGGGAGCCGGGGCATGAGGAAGTACTGGGAGTTCAAGGACGGCGAGGACTACCTGAGGCAGCAGTTCGACGGCATAGCGGGCCTGAAGGAAGTCGGGGGCTACGACTTCTTGAAGGAAAACGGCGTATGGCCCATATACGGCAAGCTCGACCCGGCCACCGGCAAGATCGCCGACAAGAACGGCTTGCCCATAGAGCCCGAGTACGGCCTGCACAGGAAGGAAGACCCGAACGGCAAGGTCAAGATGAACGGCAAGAGTTACAAGGGGTTCGGCACCTCCGACGGGAAGATACACATCTACGTGGATGAGTACGAGAAGTACGGGTTCAACCCCCTGCCGGTCTTCAAGCCGCACCCGTGGCACTGGAACGAGGACGGCACCTCGAAGCTCAAAGGGCCCGAGGAGATGGTGATGACAACGTTCAAGTGGAACGTCCAGACCCAGTCGAGGACCCAGAACATCAAGCTCCTGAGCGAGATAGTCCACTCCAACCACGCGTGGATGAACGCGGCCACGGCAGGGAAGCTCGGGATAAAGAACAACGACCTCATAAGGATAACGAGCCCCGTGGGCTACATGGTCACGAAGGCCCGCGTCACCCAGGGCATAAACCCCAGGGTCATAGCCGTTTCCAACACGCTCGGCTCCAAATTCGGGAGGGTCGCTACCGGCAGGAAGGACGCCGCGCCCGGCATGTGGGGGGATATCCCGGACCCGGAATTGAAGGACCTCTGGTGGACGACCGAGGGCGTGAACCCGAACGTGATCATCCCGGTCTCAGCCGACCCCATAGGCGGCTCCCAGGGCTGGTACGACACCGTCGTGAAGGTCGAGAAAGCGAAGGCGGGCGACAAGTTCGGGGACGTTAAGGCCGACAACGCCAGGCACTTCGAGTTCTACAAGCAGACGATGGACTACGCCTACACCGGGAAGATGCACAGGAAGATGCACCCGGAGGTAAAGGTGGAGAAGCTCCCTGAGCCTGAACTGAAGAAAGGGCACTGAAAAGACGCCTTAGGGCGGGCTTGCGCCCGCCCTAAGGCGTAACCGGAGAGATATGGCAAAGGGACTGGCGTTCATGGCGTTTTCTTTCCTGGCGACGCTGATTCTGCTGTCAGGGGGCTACGGCGTGGCCGAAAGCCTCCCCCCCCGGAGGATAACGGCCGCTGAATTGAAAGCGATTATCGAGAAGAAAGAGCCAGTGACCATAATAGACGTGAGGACGCCGGAGGAGTACAGCCAGGGGCACATACCGGGGAGCGTTTCCATTCACGAGATGGGCGACCTCAAGAGCTTCCCGTATCAGGGCAGGGTGGTACTGTACTGCAAATCCGGCAACAGGAGCCTTAAGGCCCTGAAGGAATTTGAGGAGAAGGGGGTAAAAGGTGCGGTGGACCTCGAGGGTGGCATCAAGGCGTGGGAGGCCGCTGGCGGAAATGTCGTGGCTGGCCCTTACAAGGACTTAACCCGTTTCCCCGAGTCATATGAGATACCCAAAGGGGTCTGCGAGACAAAGGAGCCGTCGATGAAGATGGGGAAGTAGATATCCTAAGGATATCACCGGCCTGTTTTTTTAACTCAAACGTTCAGGTCAAAAACAAAAATAGAAGGGGGCCATATGTTCGGGATAGGCACCGCAGAGCTATTGATCATTCTCGTAATAGTAGTAATAATATTCGGGGCAGGGAAGCTCCCCCAGATAGGCGACGGCCTTGGCAAGGCCGTTAAAGGCCTTAAGAAGGGGTTTTCCGGAGAACCCCTTGACACGGACAAGGCTTAAAAGCAGCGCATCTCATTCCGCGGTCCCGGTTATCTCTATTTCACGGTCCTTTAACAGGGCTGTCATACCGTTGTAACAATCCCATGCTAAGCTCTGAAAAAACTGAAGGAGACGCAGCCGTATGAAAAAAATGCTGTTCGCTGCCGCACTGAGCATGATGTTGGTTACGCCCTATTGCGCGAGTGCGGAGGTAAAAGACCCGCTGTTGCAGAAACTGGTCGATAAGGGGACGCTTACAAAGGAGGAGGCCGAGGATATACAGTCGAGGACGAAACTGGAGCTGCCGAAGCCGCTGCAGGGGCTTTCTATCGGGGGCCTTGCTTATTTCGAGTATTCGTTCGGAGAGACCGGCCACAACAACACCAACTTCAACAAGTTCGCCCTTACGAGGGGTTATATAAACATAAAAAAGGACATAACCCCGTGGATGAGGGTAAGGGTCACCCCGGATATAACGCAGCTTTCGAGCGGGGACATGGAGCTAAGGATGAAGTACTACTACGCGGATTTTCTCCCCCCGGACCTCGGCCCCGCGACCGGCAACGCCGTGAGGGTAGGGCAGGGGCACACCCCGTGGCTTGATTTCGAGGAATCGATAAATATCTACAGGATGCAGGGGACGATGTTCCAGGAGAGGGCCGGCCTTTTCAGCTCCTCGGATTTCGGTGTGGGCGTCCTGGGCAATATAGGCGGGACGCTTACGAAAGAGCAGCAGGAATCAGTCGGTTATGCCACGCCCTATTCCGGCAGGTACGGGAGCTACCATGTGGGCGTATATAACGGCGGAGGGTACAACAAGGCCGAGAACAATACGAACAAGCCGCTGGAGGGCAGGCTCACGGTAAGGCCCCTGCCCGACATGATACCGGGCCTTCAGGTCAGCTACTTCGGCGTGACCGGCAAGGGGAACTCCACGGACAAGCCCGACTGGAAGGTCAGCACGGGCTTTTTAAGCTACCAGAACAGGTACCTGGTCCTTACGGGCGCATACACGAGCGCGAAGGGCGATTCGGCCGGGAGCGAACTCGACCCGAAGGACAAGAAGGGCTATTCAATATTCGGGGACTTTAGGCTCCCGGTATATGAAAAGGTATCCGTTTTCGCGAGGCACGACAACTTCGACCCTGACACGAAGGTCACGAACAACAGGCAGATGTGGACGATGGCAGGCGCGGGCTACAGGATAACGGGGGCCAACTACCTCGTCGTTGCTTACGAGAGGATGCACGAGCAGAAAGGGCTTGCCGCGGCAGGGAAGCTGAACGACGATAACAAGGGGCAGGTCATACTGCAGTTGAGCTTCTAAACGTCTCTAAAAAAAAGGCGGCGCTTCATCCGGCGCCTTTTGGAGCAGCGCTTCGGGAGCGGGACTTGCGTCCCGCTCCCGTTTTTTTATGATCCCGTGTTTTTAAAAGGGACTGGCGCTGAACACGCACAGCGAGCGCATTCCCCGCTGCTTGCGGCGGGGTTTAGCGAGCGAATCGAAATTTTTTCCTTTTGTGTCGAAGATTCCCCGCGGCTTGCTGCGGGGAGATTCAATATTGTTGGGATCGAAAGGGCTTTTTTGCTTCCAGAGAGCCGGTTTCGAGTTTACTTGCAGAATCCCTTTACCGGGACTTCACTGCCTTTGAGAGGTTTTTCATGTCCTTCTTCACGCGCTTGCTGTCCTTAAGCGAACTTTGTATCCACTCTATCGCGTCCGCGACCCTGCGGGGCGCGCTTTTCCGGGAGAGGCTGTAGAAGACCCAGCGCCTGTCCTTCCTCATGTTCACGAGCCTCGCGTTATGGAGCAGCGACAGGTGCTTCGATATCGTCGAAGGCGCGAGCCTTAGCAGCTCCGTTATCCGGCAGACGCATAGCTCTCCCCTGGACAGGAGCATCAGTATCCTCACCCTCGTCTCGTCCGAGAGCGCTTTCGAGATAGTCATGAACTCTCTCATGTCCGTCATTTTAATATATTTTCCGTCCGCCGGTAGAAGTCAAATAATATATTCTATTCTTTTTCAGGACTGATACCCGCGGCTTGCCGCCGGGCGGTTCATATTATACGAACGCCCTCGACCCCGTAAGCCACTCGCCTATTATGAGCTTCTGTATCTGGGAGGTGCCTTCGTAGATGGTGGCGACCTTCGCGTCCCGCAAGTACCTCTCTACCGGGTATTCGTTCGAGTACCCGTTGCCGCCGTGGACCTGTATGGCGTCCGTGGCCGCCCTCACGGCGGCCTCCGAGGCGAAGTATTTGGCTACCGAGGTCTCAAGCGTGTTCCTCATGCCCCTGTCCTTCAGATACCCCGCCCTGTATACAAGGAGCCGAGCGGCGTCCCTGTCAACCGCCATACGCGCGATCATGTCCTGCACGAGCTGAAAGGACGCGATAGGGCGGCCGAACTGCCTCCTCTCTTTGGCGTACTTCACTGAAGCCTCCACGCAGCCATCTATTATCCCGACGCACCCGGCGGCTACCCCGTACCTGCCGTCGTCGAGGGCCGAAAGGGCGATTTTGAGCCCCTCGCCGGGCCTGCCGAGGATGTTCTCTTCCGGCACGACGCAGTCTTTGAAGAAAAGCCTCGCCGTATTGGCGGACTTAAGCCCGAGCTTGCCTTTTATGTCAACGCTCGTAAAGCCGGGCGTATCCTTCTCCACCAGAAAGGCCGATATCCCCTTCGGGCCGGCCGCGGGGTCTGTCCTCGCGAAGACTATCCCGATACCGGCCACGCCCCCTGTGGATATCCACGCCTTCTCGCCGTTTAAGACCCACCCGCCATTGCGTCTTTCAGCCGTTGTCTTTATACCTGCTGCGTCGCTCCCGGCCTCAGGCTCGGTTATGGCGAAGAAGCCGAGCAACTTGCCGCCGCAAAGGAGCGGGAGGAGCCTTTTCCTCTGCGCTGGAGTCCCCCACCGCAAGACCGAAAGCTCGACGAGCGAGACCTGTACCGATACGATCGTCCTTACCGAGGAGCAGGCCTTGCCTATCTCCTCGAATACTATGGCGTCGCTTATGAAGTCGAGGCCCGCCCCTCCGTATTCCTTCGGGACAGGGCCGCCGAGGAAACCGAGCGGCGCCATCTTTTCGAGTATCCCGTAAGGGAAGCGCTCGAGGGCGTCGTTTTCCCGGGCAAGGGGGACTATCTCCTCTTGCGCGAACCTTGCCGCCTTCTCTTTGAGCTTTTTCTGCTCTTCTGTCAGGTCGAATTCCATTGTCTATTGGCGCCCTCCTTCGGCTTTTGAAGGGGGCGCGGGGCTTCTCTGCCGTTTTCTTACATTTTTACAGCATAAGAGCGCACTGTCAAGGGGTCGGCAAGCCGCGGTGGGGGCAAGTAAGGGATTTTATCGCTTTAGGCCGGGAGGGGGCCGGGTCATTTCACTGTTTGGCGAATCGTAGAAAGGCTTTATCCCGCCGGTCCAGGGGCTTGAAATCCCGATAAAAGCGGGAAACCGCTCCCCCCGGCTACCTTGACAATGGGCTGTATTTCAGATAGATTCTAAACAAAAATCCGAAAGGAGCGGGCGATGGATGACGACGGCTCAGTGACGACAAGACGGAACTTCCTGACCGGCTGCTGCGTCGCCATGGGCGCGGTCGCCGTCGGCGCAACCGCCTTTCCCGCCATCAGCGCCCTGAGGGTGGCCTCGGACCTGGTCTTCGGCAAAACCGAACAGGAGGTGGACCTTTCGGCCATACAGCCCGGCGAGATGAAAGTGGTGGGGCTGTCCCTCAAGAGGGTGACCCTCATAGGCACCGACGATCTCGTCGTCCCGGTGATGGTGCTCCACAGGAAGCCAGAGTGGGTCCGGCAGATGGAGGAGGTGAAATACGGCCTCAAGGAGCCCGTTGAGGCTGTAGAGCGCTATATAAACCCGGAGTGGTTCGTGGCGCGCGCGTTCTGCACCCACCTCGGCTGCACCCCGAACATAATAGACGAAAGCGCCACCCCCGTTAACATAGTATGCCCCTGCCACGGCGGCAGGTTCGACACATTGGGCCGCGTCATAAGCGGGCCGCCCCCGTCAAACCTCTTTCTCCTGCCGTACAGGTTCGTATCCGAAAACCGCATAAACCTTTTCGTGTCGAGCCCGAAGGACATAACGGCAACGAAGGTCTCCGACTTCCAGAAGGCTTAAAGGGAGAGGGATAATGAGATCGGTACAGGAATGGTTTAAAGAGCGGTTCCCTTCGATAATAGAGCTTACGAAGTTCCACGCCACCGAGTACCCCACGCCCCCGAACCTTAACTACTCATGGGCCTTCGGTGTCCTCATCATGTTCTTCTTCGCGGTCCAGGTGATAACCGGCATAGCCGCGGCCATATTCTACAAGCCCCACGCGGTCGTCGCCTTCGAGAGCATAGAGAGGTTCAGGAGGTACGTCCACTGGGGGTGGCTCCTCCAGAGCATCCACGCGGTCGCACCCACTTTCATCTTCGCGGCCATCTACGCGCACATCGGCAGGGGGATATACTACGGGAGCTACAAGGCCCCGAGGGAGATAGTCTGGTTTATCGGCGTCTTCCTCCTCATGGTGATGATGATGGAGAGCTTCATGGGCTACGTCCTGCCCTGGGGGCAGATGAGCTACTGGGCCGGGACCGTGATAACGGGGCTTGCCTCGGTATTGCCCGTGGTGGGCGGCACGCTCGTGACGTGGATAAGGGGGGATTACCTCATGAGCGACGCCACCCTGAGCAGGTTCTACAGCTTCCACATAGCCCTTTTCCCGCTCGCGATAATAGGCGGCCTCATAGTGCTCCATATAATGGCGCTCCACGACGTGGGGTCGAATAACCCCATAGGCGTCCAGCCCCGCAAGGAGAATAAGGTCCCCTTCTATCCGTACTACGTGGTCAAGGACTTCTACGTCGTGGGCCTCGTGTTTACGTTCTTCCTTTTCATAATATTCTTCTACCCCAACCTTTTCCTGGAGGCCGAGAACTTCCAGAAGGCCAACCCGTCCATCACTCCCGCCGAGATAAAGCCCGAATGGTACTTCCTGCCCTTCTTCGCGATGCTCCGCTCCATCCCCTCCAAGCTGCTTGGAGCCGTAGTCCTCTGGCTCTCCCTCTGGGTATTCCTTTTCCTGCCCTTCATCGACAGGTCGCCCGTGAAAAGCAACCGGTACCGCCCCGTAAAAAGATGGATGGACATCGTGTTCTTCGTCAACTTCGCGGTCCTCGGCTATCTCGGCGCGCACCCGCCCATGGGGGGGTACCTTCCAGCCGCAAGGATAGCGACGCTCGTCTACTTCGGCTACTTCGCCCTCCTCTTCGCCGTCTCGCTCTATGAGAAGAAGCCGGAGGAGCTTATCGCGTATGAGAACGACACCTCGCATATAAGGCTCCACGCGGGCTCGAAGAACATAGTGTGGTTCTCCATCCTCATAATCGCCCTCGGGGCGATAAACGTCCGCGCCTTTACCTTCAATTTCCCTACGATGGATACGATAGAGAAGGGCAGGGCCGTCTACGAGGCAAAGGGCAGAATGTGCCACGATATGCTCTTCATGGGAGAGCAGGCGCTTCTGTCGCCCGAGGACAGGGCCTTCATGCTCGGGATGGTGCCGCCGGACATCTCGCTTAAGGCGAAGTCCATGGACGAGAGCGGCATTAGGGTGTTCCTCAGCCGGTTCATAGGCAAGGCCCCCGAGGGGTCGAAGATGGCCGTGGTATTCACCCCCGAGGAGGTCGACCAGCTCGCGGCCTTCCTTCAGTACAGCTCCGACCCGTCGCTGTTCTTAAGGGGCAGGATTGGGCCGTGGGCCGTGCTCTTCATGTCGGTATTCACGGTCTTCCTGTACCTTCTCTATAAAGAGGTATGGAGGCTCAAGGCCCTGGGTCTGTACGATTATTAAAATCCGCTGGGCCGGAGGGGGCTTTTGCCGCAAGCATTTAAATTCCCTTGACTTTTGGGGCTGGCAATCGGATAATCCTGCGATATAAAAACGAATGGCGATTCTCCGTGGAGACCCGGATGGATGGGTCAATTGCCGCGGGGGAATAAAATCCGGAGGTGAAGCGTTGAAAAAGTATTTCCTTTTTGTTCTGGCTTTCTCTCTTCTGTTCGGCACGTTCAACGGCGCCCGGGCTGACGAGAAGAATGGGGAGAGGATATTCAAGAAATACTGCGTCAAATGCCACGGAGAGGACGGCAGCGTTTCCGAGTACGGCAGGAACATAAAGCCGAGGCCCGCGAGGGACCTGAGGACCAACAGGCTCTTCATCGCGCCGGCGGAGCTCCGGGTTATAATCAAGTACGGCGTCTACGGCAGGGAGATGAAGGGCTGGGAGAATATGCTCACCAACGACGAGATAATCGACGTCGCCCAGTATGTCCGCACCCTTAAATACACCCCTGACGCCTCGGCGGGTGCACAGTTCTTCAAGGCAAAGTGCTTCGGATGCCACGCGCCCGAAGGCGCGGCCAAGAAGGTATTCCGCGCGCCTGACCTCGACATGTCGCCGCTCGGGGCCATCGAGATGGCAAGGGTGGTAAGGTTCGGCCGCCACGGCACGATGATGGGCCCCAAGGTGGAGCTGTTCTCCAACCCCGAGTTGGCCAACGTCATTGAGTACCTGCAATCGATAAAGAAGTAAAAGGCTTTTAAAACGGTCGCAGACTTCGCAGGGCCGCCCCAAAGGGGCGGCCCTTTTTCATTTCAGGAATAAGGTACGGGGAATACCCGCCGATTGACAGCCGCGAAAACCGGATTATATTTAGTAATCGCGGGAAGGGGCGGCGAAAGACCCCGCCGCGAAAAATCCTTTTTCGAGCCGGGCTGTGATGAGCCTCCTGAATGAGATAAAGCGCCTGTACGGCTGTCGGGCGATAATCGCCGCGATGGCCGTCCATGAGCTCAAGGCACGGTACGCGGGCACGCTCGCGGGCTCCCTCTGGGCAATCGTAAACCCCCTCATAACTATACTCGTCTACTGGTTCGTCTTCTCGGTGGGGCTCAAGGTAAAGCCCATGGGGGACGTGCCTTTCATACTATTTTTCTCGGTGGGACTCATACCCTGGACCACTTTCAGCGAGGCGTTGACGCTGAATGCGAACGCGGTCGTGGGCAACGCGTATCTCGTTAAGAAGATGGTCTTCCCCACGGAGGTATTGCCGCTCGTGAACATCCTCGCCGGCCTTATCGTCCACGTCATAATGGTCGCCCTCGTGACCCTCATATTCCTCGCCTACGGGTTCCCCGTAACGGTCTTCAACCTCCAGTTCGCCTATTACCTCTTCGCGTTGACGGTCTTCTCGACCGGTCTTAGCTGGTTCGTGGCCGCCCTGAACGTGTTCCAGAGGGACATAGGCCTCATAATCGGGGTGGCGCTCAATATCTGGTTCTGGCTCACGCCCGTAGTCTACGGGGTGGAGGTCCTGCCGCCCAAGTACCTCTTCTTCGCAAGGCTCAACCCGATGTTCTACATAATAGAGGGCTACAGAAACTCTTTCCTGTACGGGGTCCCCTTCTGGCACGGCTGGAAGACGGGGATTTATTTCTGGTCGCTGAGCCTCTCGGCGCTTTACCTCGGCGCGTTGTTTTTCAGAAGGTTCAAGAACGACTTCGCGGAGGTGCTCTGAAGCCATGAGCGCCATCAGCGTGCAGGGGGTATCAAAGAAGTTCCGCCTCTTCGACTCGTCAGGGGACAGGTTCCTCGAGGCCCTCCATCCCTTCAAGAAGAAATACCACAGGGACTTCTGGGCATTGAAGGACATAACCTTCGAGGTGGAAAAGGGCGCGACCGTCGGCATAGTCGGGCGTAACGGCTCCGGCAAGACCACGCTGCTGGAGATAATATCCTCGGTGCTGCGGCCCACGACAGGCACGGTCAGGGTGGACGGCAGGGTCTTCCCTCTGCTTGAGCTCGGCGCGGGCTTCAACCCGGAGCTTACGGGCAGGGAGAACGTCTTTCTTAAAGGCACGCTCATGGGATTAACCCGTACTGAAATGGAAAGGAGGCTCCCGCTGATAGAGGCCTTCGCGGAGATAGGCGACTTCATCAGACAGCCGGTGCGGGTATATTCATCGGGTATGTTCGTGAGGCTCGCGTTCGCCACGGCCATAAACGTAGACCCGGACATACTCATAGTGGACGAGGCCCTCTCGGTCGGCGACGCGAAGTTCCAGCACAAGTGCTTCAACAAGTTCCTCGAGTTCCAGGATTCCGGCAAGACCATCCTTTTCGTAAGCCACAGCACGGAGGCGGTCGTAAGGCATTGCGACACCGCTATCCTCCTCGAAGGCGGCAGGATAGTCGAGCGGGGCGAGCCGAAGAAGGTCGTGAACCGCTACATCGACCTCCTCTTCTCGAACAGCTCCCCGGAGTACGCCCCTGAGCCCCGTCTGCTGGAGGAGGGGTACGGGGGCTTCAACATAGTCCACTTCGGGGAGAAATTTTACGCAATCGCCCAGGGGCTGGGGAGCATCGATATCGGTAAAGCCGGTAGCGAAATCCTGGACAGGCTGATAACCGGGGGGAGCTGCATCGCGGCCGCGTCCGAGGAGGGCCTGAAGACGATCATAGACGGGCTCAGTCCGGGCCGGGGGGACCTTAAGCAGGACGGGGTCGAGGCCTTTTTCCGGGAGGCGCCCGCAGCGGATAATTGCCCGAAGAAAAAGAGCTACAACAAGAACGAGTACAGGCACGGGGACAGGCGGGCCGAAATAGTCGATTACCTGATAGCCTCAAACAGCGCCGTCGACCCGGCGAGCGTCCGCTCGGGAGATACCATCGATATCTACATGAAGGTGCGCTTCCACGAGAGTGTGGACTTGCCGATGTTCGGCTTCGCCGTGACCTCGACCGACGGTGTCATGGTGTACGGGACGAACACAAGGATGGAGAAGGCCGAGGTCTCGCCGGCTCTGCCCGGAAGAGTGAGCATAGTGAAGTGGTCAGTAAGGCTCTGCCCGAACAGCGGCGATTATTTCATCAACCTCGGGGTCGCGGAAAAGAGGCCGTCCATGGACGTCCTTATGGACAACAGGAAAGACCTTATACACATAAAAGTCCTTTCCGAGGCCGCCTTCGACGGGCTTGCCCGGTTCGAGACCTATTTCGAGGAGCTCACTGAAAGCCGGGTAAAACCCGTTTAGCCCGCCCCGTTGCGCATACCTTAAAAACCTCTTGCCCCCATTTGACAGCCGTAAAACTTGGATTATAGTCAGTTTCATAATCAAGGCGGGCCGCCGGTTTGCTTTAATGAGCAGCCTATTTTTATTGTTTCGCGGGTTCAGGGATTTCAATAGAGATGATGGACATAGAGATAATGGAGAGGCAAATACAGGGGGATGAGCAGAAGGTGGTGCTCTCGTCCCTTGCCGCCTCGGTTGCGAAAAAGGGTTGCAGGTTCATCGAGATAGGGAGCTGGTGCGGCGATACCGCCCTCATACTCGGGGAAGTAGCTAAAATCAGCGGAGGCAAGCTCTTCTGCGTGGACTGGTGGAAGGGCAGCCCCGGCACGGACCTTTTCGAGGTAGCCGGGAAGAGGGACGTCTATTCCTTCTTCTGGAACAGGGTCCGCGAGGCCGGGCTTGAGGATACGGTGATACCGGTGAGGGCGCGCTCGGAAGACGCGGCGCCGGTCTTCAAACGAGGCTCGTTCGACCTCGTTTTCATAGACGGCGACCACAGGTACGAGGCGGTATCCCGCGACATAGAGCTCTGCTCGCCGCTCGTGAGGGAAGGCGGGATACTCTGCGGCCATGACTGCGACGGGCGGATGGCGGATTTCGACGCCGGGTTCCTCGAAGAGGGCAAGGACGAGGACTTCTTTGAATCCGTCCATTGCGGGGTAGTGCTCGCGGTGGGCAGGGCGTTCAGGGACTGCTCCATAGACTACAACATCTGGAGCGTAAGGGCGAAAGACGGCCGCTGGGAGCCCGCGGGAGTCGATTATCCGCTCCCAAAAGGCCAGTTCGCCCCTCCGCCCATAGGCGTTACGAGGAATTATACGCTCATCCGCTTCGGAAGGACCGTATACGCCGTCCCGCGCTCGCGCGGGTGTCCGGTCATTTCGGAGGATAGCTTGAAGGAGACGGACGGCGTCGTAAAGGCGAGGACCCTCAAAGAGGCCCTGAAGGCGATAGGCGAGGATATCTCTCCGGCGTTCAGCCCGATACTTTGGGACTCCTACATGGGTTTTAACCTCGTACGGTACGGGGAAAGGTACATGGCGATATCCCGGTCGATCGGAGAGGCCGATATCGCCTCCATCGGCGAGGATGAGCTTGGGAGATACAAGGCCCTCGGCCTCTGCGCCGAGACAAAAGACCCCGCGGAGATAAAGAGGCTCGTTGACAACCTCTCGCACCTCTACCCCGAGCTTGAGGAAGAGGGCTACAGGGGCTTCAATATCGTGGCTTACAACAGGGTCTTCTACGCCGTGGCGCAGGACGCGGGGCCGATGGACCTGAAAGCCCTCGATGAGGACGGGCTCAAGGAGCTGATCAGGAGCGGCAGGTGCGCTATCGCCAAAACCCGTGAGGAGGCCAAAAGGCTCGTAGACCTGTTGCTGGCGCAAAAGCTCAAGGCCCTCGAAAGGGAGACTTCGGTAAAGGACCTGAGGATAAAGGCGCTTAAAAGAGTGCTCCGGATATTGAAGGCAATGAAGGGTTGACCATGCGGAATTTAATGCAGAGCCGGGCGTTCAGGAAGATAAAAGACCATATGCCTAAAGGGCTCAAGACCTTCCTCTCGAAAATGCTCAAAGGCGAAAAAAAGGCCCCTGGAGGAAGGATGGCCCCTGTTGCGGTCACGCTCGAAATAAGATCAAACAACAGGCCGGTAAAGGTAAAAGGGCGGAAGGTGCGGCTGTCCCCTTACAGGCTCTTTAATGGCGAGCCGGGCCCGGCGGAGACAAGATGCATTGAGGCGCTCGGAGATTTCCTCGCCTCCAGGCACGACCTCGCTTTCTACGGTGCAGGAGAACTCTTCAGCCTCCTTTTAACCCGCGCGCCTCATCTGAAAGAAAAGATAAAGTTCGTGATTGAGGACAATCCTTCCGCGGCCTCGGTCGAAGGCATAAAAATTGTCAGGCCTTCCGAGCTGCCCTATTCGATAAAGAGCGTATTCCTCCCGGAGCTTTCGGCCGTAAAGAGATGGGCCATGGAAAAGAGGCTCAGGCACGGCATTTCGGTAATCACCCCGGAGGTCGTCGCCGAGATAGCGAGAGAGCATATCCCCGAAAGCGCGTGGGTGCCTGAGTACGGCTCCATCTACCCGATAGAGATACCGGAGATATCGGTAAAACACGGCCTCGACATGGTCCTCGTGGACAGCCCTTCGAGGAACATGGCCTTCATGCCGAACGGGCTTGCGTACGTGAATAACGCGCTCAAGAAGGCAGGGGTAAGGTTCCAGACGATAGACCTCGACATAATCGCCTACCACAGGTTCCACGGCCGCCGCCTCTTCGACGGGCCGGAGGCGGTGCTAACGCCTTCGGGCAAAAGACTGCCCGAGGACCCGTGGCTCGCGGAGAACTACGAGCTCTGGCAGAAGCAGGACACCATTGATTTCTTCAGGCCGGAAATAGACGAGGCCATAGACGCCATAGCCTGCGCAAGGCCGAAGGTAGCGGGGTTTTCCATACAGGCGTGCAACATAAAGTTCGCCAGAGAGGTGGCCAGAGGCGTTAAGGAGAGGCTCCCTGAGACGATAATCCTCGCCGGGGGCTACAGCTGCTATCACCCCTTCATAGGCAGGCTCGCCTTCCCGGAGGCGGACTACATGGTAATAGGGGAGGCGGACCTCGTCGTCGGGGACCTCGTAAAGAGGCTCGCCGGGGGCGAGAGGCCGACGGCTTTACCCGGTGTCATGTCGAGGTTCGACCCGGAGGACGCGCCGTTCAAGCCCGGCCCCATGCCCGAGGACCTCGACTCCATCGAGATGCCGAGGTACGAATGGTACGGGCTCGACGTATACCGGAACTTCAACCACTACCAGCTTACGCCGATCATAGCGAGCCGGGGGTGCAGGTGGAGCAGGTGCAGGTTCTGCGCGGAGAGGTTCTTCTGGAGGGTGCGGTCTCCGAAAAATGTGGTCGACGAGTTCGAGTACCTCGCGGGGCAGGGATGCGACCTTTTCATGTTCAACGAGAGCGACCTGAACGGGATGCCGGAGGCTTTGCTTGAGATATGCGACGAGATAATAAGGCGCAAGCTCACCATCAAGCTTACGGGCCAGCTCCGCATCCACAAGGGGAGCGGCCGGGCCTTCTTCGACAGGCTAAAGAAAGCCGGGTTCGTATCGCTCCGCTTCGGCGTCGACGCATGGAGCGAAAATACGCTGCGGCTCCAGCAGAAGGGCTACACGCTCGACATGATATCGCAAAACCTCAAAGACTGCTCGGAGGCGGGCATATACACGGAGGTGAACATCGTCCTGGGCGTGCCCGGAGAGACCGAGGACGACATAACGGAATCGATCGCCCTTATCGCCGGGAACAAGCCCCGCATAGGGAGGGTGGCCAACATAAACCCGCTGATGCTCATGTCCGGGTCCATATACTGGGAGCGGCCGGAGGAGTACGGCATAAAGTTCAGGGGCGACAAGAACGAGATATTGAAGGAGTTCCAGCACATGGTGCCGGACCACCTCTGGTACAGCGAAGGCCCGTATATAGACGAGAAGGTAAGGAGGCGGAGGTTCGAAAGGCTCGTCCTAGAGCTGCACAAACATGGCTTCGACGTGGGGCCGTTCGCGGGGCAGGTGATAAAGGACGTCCTTCGGGGCAAGGGGGCCGGCAGGAGCGCGAGGCCGGACGCCGAGTGCCCGGAAGACGATGAAGCGGCTACAGCCATGGATGACGCGAAAGGGCAAAGGCTCCATATCGTAAAATCCGGGGCGGGGTTCTACGGCTTTGACCCCGATGAATACCCTGAGCTAAAGCGCCTGCCGGGTGACGCGGACATAACCGGGGTCAAACGCGAAAACCCCTCGGACATACGGCTCATAAGGGAAGGGTTCCACGGGTACAACATCATAAAGGCCGAGGGCGTATTCTACGGCATAAGACAGGGCCAGCCCTTCGACATAAACCGGGCGAGCTCGGACGGCTATGAAAAGGGCCTTCTTCTCAAGGGTAACACCATAAGGGAGGTCGAGGGCTCGATAGACCGTCTCGTCTCATCCGGAAAACTCCTTAGGGGCTTAGGATGAGGTTCCTGCGCAAAAGGACGTCTCCCGGCACGCCCGAAGTGAGCATCATACTGCTCGACTGGTCCGTGAGGGAGAGCTTCCATACCCTTGAGTACCTCGGAAGGCAGAGGGTCGAGAGGTCCAGGTTCGAGGTCGTCTGGATAGAGTTCTACGGCCGCGAGGCGGGCGGGTTAAAGGAGATGATAAGGAGGAACGAGTCCGCGGGCGTACCTCCGCCCGTGGATACATGGATAGTGATGGACAACGACACATCCGAGTGCTACCACAAGCACGTTATGTATAACGCCGGGATAATCAACTCCTCCGGCCGGATAACGGTGGTCCTCGATTCCGACGCGATCGTAAGGCCCACCTTCGTCGGGACCGTCATGAAAGAGTTTGAAAAAGACCCCGGCCCCGCGCTCCACTTCGAGCAGATAAGGAACTTCGACAGGAGGTTCTACCCCTTCAATTACCCGTCCGTTGACGAGATAACCGGGGACGGGTGCGTGAACGCGAAGGACGGCGTCCCCGTCGGGTTCAATGAGACAGCCACGAGCCTTAAGGACGACCCCGGCCTCTGGCACGTATACAACTACGGCGCGTGCCTCTGCGCAAAAAGAGACGACCTCATCCGCACAGGCGGGGCCGACGAGCACGCCGATTACCTCGGCCACATCTGCGGGCCGTACGAGATGACGGCCCGGCTCATAAACGCGGGCGTAAGGGACAGGCTCCATCTTACGCATTTCCTCTACCACGTATGGCACCCGAACCAGGGCGGGGAGAACGACTACTGCGGCCCGAATAACGGCAAGGGGATGTCTACCACGGCAATGGAGATACCGGCAACCGGACGGGTCCTGCCGCTCAAGGAAAACAGCGGGATAAGGGAGCTCCGGCTCAAGCGCGAGGCCCGAAACTTCCTTGTCTCGAAAGGGGCTGAAAGGGAAAGTGCGGCTGCTCGGACTTTTGAATAACGATAGAAACGTATCCGCGCGCGGGGTCCTCCAGAAGGCCGACCCGCGCAAATGGAAGGCGCACCGCTTCGGCCTTCCCGCGGAGCGGTGGGCCCTTCTCAGGGGCAAGGCCTTCTGGGTCACCGGCGCGGGCACCGGCTACGGCAGGTGCGTCTCCGCGGGGCTTGCCGCGGCAGGGGCGACGGTATTCCTTACGGGCAGGAGGAGGGAGAAGCTCTTCGAAACGATAATGGAGATAGAATCCCTTTCCATCCCGTCAACGGACTGCCACGTGATAGAGGCCGATATCACCGATGAAGAGGAAGTTAAAGAGGCGTGCCGGAGAATAGGCGGGCTCTCCGCCCTTACCGGACTTGTGAACAACGCGGCCCTGCCGCCGGGGCCGTCACGGTTCCCGCTCCTTGATGAAGGGGTCGAGAGCTGGGAGAGGCTCATGAGGACCAACCTCACGGCGCAGTGGCTCCTCACGAGGGAGGCGCTCCCGGAGATGGCCTCCGGGGGGGAGATCAAGGTCCTGTTCATGACCTCAGAGGCCGGGTGGGCCTCCACCGCGGGCTTCGGGCAATACAATGTCTCCAAGGCCGCGCTCAACAGCCTCTGTTCCTCAATGGCCGAGGAGTGCGCGAAAAAATACCCGGCCTCCGACGTGCAGATGAACGCGCTCGTGGCAGGTGAGGCGCGCACGGAGATGAACCGCGCGTCCAGGGAAAGCCCCTATTCGATAGTGAGCATGGCGCTCATACTCCTTTCCCACCCGGCGGGAGGGCCTAACGGGAGGTTCTTCCACAGGGACGGGAGGCACCTGAGTTTCGCGTACTCGGAGCCCCATGAGCATACATTAATATGAGCACGGCTATGATCGAGAGCCTTTCTTTCTGCGTGATAGACCTTGGATGCCCGGAAGACGTCTTCGCCAGGTGCATCGATTCCATTGAAAGGCAGGAAGTCCCGGAGAGCGAAATACTCGTCCTCGGCCCCGCGCGAAAAAGAGATGGAATCAGGTTCATAGAGGGGCTGGATACGGCCTCGAATATATGCAGGGCGCGTAACCTTATATCTTCCCTGGCCTCCAAAGAGTTTATCTGCCTAATGGAGCCGGAAGTTGAGCTTGGACCGGACTGGTACGCCAACATCAGGGGGGCCTGCCTCGATATAGTCGGCTCCCGGGTCTTGACCGTGGAGACGAAAAGGTCGATCGACTGGGCGCTGCCGGTCGAGCTTGGCGGGGAGGTCTTCCCTTATCCGCTCGATTACGACGAGTGGTCCGCACGGGCGTATATACGCGCCAGCCTCATCGTCATGAGAAAGACCGCGTGGGAGATGGTGAGGTTCGATGAACGGCTTGGCATAGACTGCGGAGAGGACGCTGATTTCTGCCTGAGGGCCACGGACCTTGGGTTCAGGACCGGGGTATTCCCGGACGCATCGGCCGTTTTGCATGGCGCGTTCCCCGGCGTCCGCAGGAGGCACAGGACAGCGGACGCGCCGTACAGGGCAGTCAAAGGCTTCAGGGAAGCCTTCTCCAAAGGCAAGGAGGCGTACAGGAGAAAGAGCTTCGAGGAGGCGGCCGGGCATTTCAGGGAGGCGGCCTCTATAGTCCCGAATGACAATGATGCATGGGCCTGCGCGGGCTGGTCTGAATATTTCCTCGGCAGGTACGGCACGGCGATAGAGTATTTCTCGAAGGGCGTAAGGCTTCAATCCCGGGCCCACTCCCCGAGGAGGGGGCTTGGGTGGGCGTACCTTCAGAAAAAATATTACGGCGGGGCTCTTAAAGAGCTGAAAGCGGCGCTCGAACTCACGGACATGGCCGAAAAGGACGCATGGGTAGAGGCCGTAAGAGGGATCGGGTGGGCGCACTACCACTTGAAGGATTACGATGAAGCGGTCAGCTATTTTAAAAAGATAATCGAAGAGACCGGGCCCAAAGGCGCGGCGGCAGCCGAGGCCGTAAAGGCGATAAGGCTTGCCAGCAAGGGACGCGAGGCCCCTGAAACGCTGCCCAGCTTACTGCCGGACGCCGGGAACGCTCCTTCAATGATACGCTCTTTGGTATCGTCGGTAAAAAAGAGGATAAAAAAAGGGATCAAGACAGGCCTCGGGTGGATCGGCTCGCCTTGAAGTTTTTGTTGAATAAGTAAATCCTTGGTGTATAATAACTATGAACACACATAGCGAGCGCATTCCCCGCTGCTTGCAGCAGCGGGGTTCAGCGAGCGAATCGAAATCGAAATATTCGTGTCAAGATTCCCCGCGGCTTGCCGCGGGGAGCTTCCAAGCCATCTTTGAGAACACCCGTCAGGGTGCGCCCCGCATAAGTTTTATCCTCCTCGATTGGTCCTGCAGAGAGAGCTTCCATACGATAGAGTACCTCAACAGCCAGACTGTCCCGAGGCGGGACTACGAGATAATCTGGATAGAGTACTATGGCAGGCGCCCGGCCGGGCTTGCCTCGCTCCTTGAAAGTTACGAGGCCGGCGGCAGGCCCCCCGCGCTCGACAGATGGCTGGTGATGTCGGTTCCCGAGGACGTCTGCTACCATAAGCACCTCATGTATAACCTCGGCATCATCGCGGCCCGCTCCCCGATAGTCGCGTTCTGCGACTCCGACGCCGTCATGGCCCCTACGTTCGTCGAGTCGATACTGGAAAGTTTTGAGAGGGAAAAGGGGATAGTCCTCCATCTCGACGAGGTGAGGAACGTATCGAAAAAGTTCCACCCCTTTAACCGGCCTTCCATAGACGAGATCAAGGGCAAGGGGTGCGTGAACTGGGACGGGAAGACCACGAAGGGCCTCGCGAAGAAGGAGGACCCGGTGCATACGTTGAATTACGGCGCGTGCATGTGCGCGCGCAAACACGACCTCGTATCCATCGGCGGGGCCGATGAGCATATCGACTACCTCGGCCATATATGCGGGCCTTACGAGATGACCTTCAGGCTCGTGAACTCCGGCAAGAAGGAGGTCTGGCGCGAAGACGAGTTCCTCTACCACGTCTGGCACCCCGGCACCGACGGCAGGGGTAACCACATGGGCCCGCACGACGGGCTCAATGTGTCGCTCGCGGCCCTTGAGGCGAAAAGGTCGGGCAGGGTCCTGCCGCTCCAGGAGAACCCGGCGATAAAGGCACTGAGGCTTAAAGAAGACGCGGTCGTCTACGAGCCGCTATTGGAGCAGGCGATCCCCTCAAGGCTCATGGAAGGGTGGAGGTTTGAGAGGTTGAATGCCGCCAAAGTCAGGGGGCGCGGCCGTTTCGATATCCTCGTCCGGCCTCTTCAGGGCATGGGCCTCGCCTTCACTTTCGTAAAGATGCTCGCGAGGCAGTTCCACATGAAGATCGTCAAGTTCTCACGGGACCCTAAGTCCCTTGGCGATGGCATAAGGAAGCTCCACAGGGTATTTGATTTTTTGGGCGCGATGGCCCGCTATAACGCGCACGTGGTGGACAGGTGCTCCAACTGTCTTAAGAACCTCGCGGAGGAGGGCGTAAAGGAGTTCGCCGTATGCGGCACCGGCGACATAGCCGAGGTCATCTACAGGCTCGCCAAAGACAGCCCTGTGAAGATAAGCGCGGCATACGGGTACTTCGAGGGCCGGGACTTTTTCGGCCTCAAGGTCACGGGCATGGATAAGATAAGCGGATACGGGGGCAAGGTAGTCGTTGCGGCGCTCGCGAGCGCGGAAGAGATGGCCGAAAGCCTTAAGCACGCCGGGCTTGCGCCTGAGAAGATAGTGTTCCTTTAAGGGCATACGCATGGAAGACCATAAGACCGATTTTTTGATAGTGGGCGGCGGCATAATGGGGCTTACGATAGCCCGTGAGCTGAGCCTGAGAAGGCCGGGGCTCAAGATATCGCTCCTTGAAAAGGAAGAAAGGCTCAGCTCCCACGCCAGCGGCAGAAATAGCGGCGTGATACACGCCGGGTTCTATTACACCCCGGACTCGCTCAAGGCGCGCCTGACGGCGGAGGGCAACAGGCTCCTTACTGAGTACTGCGTAAGTAACGGGCTAAAGATAAACAGGTGCGGCAAGGTCGTCGTTGCGAAAGACGAAGCAGAGCTTAAAATGCTCCACGAGCTTAAAAGGAGAGGGGACGCCAACGGGGTCGAGCTGAGCATGATAGACGAAAAGGAGCTTGCGGAGGTCGAGCCCAACGCGAGCACCCACAGGCGCGCGCTCTTCTCTCCGGCCACTTCGACCATCGACCCCGTGGAGGTGTCCGGGCACATAGCCGGGTCCCTCAAGGGGAAAGTTGAGTTCCTCCTCAACGAGAGGTTCGTAAGGAGGGGCGGGGAAGATTTTATCGAGACGGACCGGAGGAGGATAAGTTTCGCTCACCTCGTGAATACCGCCGGCCTCTACGCGGACAAGGTCGCCCATCAGTTCAACGCGGGCAAGAGGTACGCCCTCATACCCTTCAAGGGCCTGTATATGGAGTACGGGGACAGCTCGATAATAAAAAGGCACATATACCCGGTGCCGAACTTAAGGAACCCGTTCCTCGGAGTCCACTTCACGAAGACCGTCGAAGGGAAGGTCAAGATAGGCCCCACTGCCATCCCGGCCTTCTGGAGGGAGAATTACGGCGGGCTTTCGGGGTTCAGTCTTTCTGAGCTATTCGACGTGCTCTCGCACGAGGCGCGCCTTTTCTTACGCGGCTCCTTCAACTTCAGGGCGCTCGCTTTCGAGGAGGCGAAGAAGTACTTCGGCAGGTGCATGCAGGCGCAGGCCTCGAAGCTCGTGAAAAGCATAGACACCTCCGGTTTCGGCCCCTTCATAAGGCCCGGCATAAGGGCCCAGCTCCTCGACGTGAAGGCCCGCTCCCTTGTGATGGATTTCGTAATAGAGCACAGGGAGAATTCCACGCATCTGCTGAACGCCGTCTCCCCGGCTTTCACCTGCTCTTTCCCGTTCAGCTCCCTTGTCGTGGATGAGATGGAAAAGCGCATGCTGAAAAAAATTTAGAGATTCTTCGTCGCCTCCGGCTCCTCAGAATGACGACCTTCGCGGGAATTTATTCAGGCTGCTCAAAAAGCTCCAGATGCGAGGCGTCGAGGAGCGAGGAATGAGGCGTACTTTTTCCGTACGCTGCAATGACGAGCGACGAAGACAACAAAGCAGATGGACTTTTTGAGCAGCCTTGTTAGATCATGAAGTAGAAGGTAGCCCCCTTGCCCGGCTCCCCCTCGGCCCAGACCCTGCCGTTGTGGCGCATTATTATCCTGTTGACCGTGGCAAGCCCTATGCCGGTGCCGGGGAACTCGTCGGCCGAATGGAGGCGCTGGAAGGCCCCGAAGAGCCTGTCGGAGTACTTCATGTTGAAGCCCGCCCCGTTATCCCGGACAAAGTATACGTCCTTGCCTTCCTCCCTGCCGGCCCGTCCGACCTCTATCTTAGGGTTGGGGGTCTTGCCGGTGAACTTCCAGGCGTTCCCGATGAGGTTCTCCAGCACTATCTTGAGGAGGTTGGCGTCCCCTCTCGCCATGAGCCCGTCTTCTATGCGGATGTCGGCCTCGCGCTCAGGCTGGGCCTTTCTCAGCTCGCCCGCGATCCCCCTCGCCATCGAGCTAAGATCGACGTTTTCGTGGTGCATCTCCACGCCCATGGCGTAAGATAGGCCCAGGAGGTCTTCTATGAGCTGGCCCATCCGCGCCGAGGCGTTCTGAAGTCTCCGCAGGTAGTCCCTGCCGGTTTCATCGAACCTGTCCTTGTAATCCTTGAAAAGCGCCCTGGTGAACCCGTCTATGAGCCGGAGCGGCGTCCGTAGGTCGTGCGCCACGGAGTAGCTGAAGCTCTCGATCTCCTTGTTGACGGCCTCGAGGTTGTCCTTCGCGGCCTCCAGCTCGGCCGTGCGCTCCGCTACCCTCTTTTCAAGCTCGCTGTAGAGCCTCCGGAGCTCCTCCTCGGAACGTTTCTTGTCGGTAACGTCTATGACGCCCGCTATCGCGCCGGAGTAGTCGCCGCCCTCGTCCGTTATCGGCGCGACCAGAAGGGTAACGGTTATTTTCCTCCCGTCCTTTCTCGTGAATTCCGCCTCGAGCTGCTCCCTTATGCCCATCTTCCGCCGCTCCACCCTTTTTTCCATGACCTCTCTTTCCGCGTAGAAAGAGAAGATGTCCTTGCCTATAAGCTCCTCCACCGTATAGCCGAGCATCTCGGCCATCCTCGGGTTCACGAAGGTGGTATTGCCGTCCCTGTCAAGGACCCAGACCCCTTCCTGCAGGGTCTCAAGCAGGAGGCGGTACTTCATCTCGCTCTCCCTTACCGCCTCCTCGGTCCGCTTCCTCTCGGTAATGTCCTGGACGGTCCCGGACATCCTTACGGGCCTGCCTTCCGGGTCGAACATGACCTCGGCGGTCTCATGGACTATCCTTATTTCCCCTGTGGAGAGCACTATCCTGTGGTCGATCGAATAAGGCGCGCCCCTGTAGAACGCGTCCTCGACGGACATATGGACGAACGCCCTGTCGTCCGGGTGGACGTAGCTTAAAAACGCCTCATAGGTGGCCCCGAACTCCCGCGGCCTTACCCCGAATATCCTGTATATCTCGTCGGACCACCTGACCTCGTTTTTTACAATGTCCCAGTCCCAGTTGCCCAGGTGCGCTATCCTCTGGGCGTTGGCGAGGCTCGCCTCCGCCTTCTTTATCTCCGTTATGTCCGTTGAAATGCCGCCCACGGCGTAAGGCTCTCCCTTCAAGTCTAAGAGCCGGAACTTTATCGAGATATAGGTGTGGACCGTCCCGTCGTCGTGCGGGGCGTACTCCACTACCTCTATCGCCCTTTCGGAAGAAAGGGCCTTCAGGTCTCCTTCCTGGAATTTTTCGGCGAACTCCGCAGGGAACAAGTCGAAAACGGTTTTGCCGATGACCTCTTCCCTCTTCACGTGGAAGAGCGACTCGAACCTCCTGTTTATGAGTATATGTCTGCCTTCGGCGTCCTTCAGGTAAACTATATTGTTCGTATTGTCGAGCATGGCCCTGAAGCGCTCCTCGCTCTGTCTCAGGGCAAGGGTCTTGTCCTTGATGGACCGCGCCATGTCGTTGAAGGCCCCCGTGAGGGCGCCCAGCTCATCCCTCGTCCTTATGGGCACGTAGACGTCGAAGTCCCCGGCGGCTATGGACATCGAGCCGTGGAAGAGCATCTTCAGCTGGGTCACTATGGCCCTGTGGAAGAATATGAACAGCCCGCCCATGAGGACGAAGACGACCGAGCCCGTGGCAAGGATGTACCTGCCCATCCTCGTTATAGGCGCGAGCGCCTCATCCCTGTCGATCTCGGCCACCAGAGTCCACTCGAAAGAGGGGAAGCACATCGAGGCTCCGGCTACCTCAATGCCCCTGTAGTCCTTATAAAAGCCCGTCATCTCGCGTCCTTCCTCGAAGCATTTCCTTACGGGGGGCGTGTCCACGATCTGCTTCAAGACGGAGCCCTTTATGAAACGGGATTCCGTCAGCATGAGCCTGTCCCTGTTGACGATGTATATCTCGATGGTGCGGTACAGCTGGGTTATGTCCCAGGCCGAAACCGCCCCGAACTCGAGGGGCTGCTGGCCGGTCAATATCTTTTTAAAACTCGACAATCTGATAAAACCCGCTATTATCCCGAGTTTCCTTTTATTGTCGGGGCTGTAGACCGGCGCGGTTATGGCTATCTCGGGCTCGCCCATGTAGCCGTAGTCCCTTTCAGTGACCGGGACCTCTTTCATCCCGTTTATGAAAAACTTCTCCTTTGACCTGTCCTCGCCCAGGACCTGGGCCGTGGTGGAGGCTATCACCCGCCCTTTGTTCGAGATTACGGAGACCCTGTATATCTCCTTTGCGAGCGGGAGCTTGTTTTTTACAAGGTACTCGCTCAACCCATCCTCGCCGCCGCGCCCCGCCATGATGTTTTGGGTTTTTGCCTGCAGAGACTCGTCGTTCGCGAAGTCATTGATCCTGTCCCGTGCCATCTGGAGGAAAAAGAGGGTATCGCCCTCCTTGTCGTCGGCCATGGCCCTCAGGTCCTCGAGGATGAGATGCTCGAGCTGCATCTTGTTGTTGTTGTAGGCCACCATGAAGGCGACGAGGATCGGCAGGAGCACCGCTATGAAAGCGAGCGCCACCTTGTATGTCAACGGGACAAAGGAAATTTTCAAGGGAACGTGGCCTTTCCGTCGAAAAAAGAAATGAAAGATGTGGATAATTAAATTCTATATTACCCACGGCGCCTGTCAATAGCACGGGGCTGTGTTTTTGGACAGGTGGGCAGCCCGCTTAACGGCGCGCAAAACCCCTTTTTGCGCGCTAATACAAAAAACAGACGCGGTTGACAAACCTGAAATCTGGTCTAAAGTTATTTCTCATGAAGAAATAATCCGCCTCTATAACGGCCGCTCTCACAGCCTTGTTTTTTTGATTCCGTCGAATGCCGTCCGTAAACACTTTATTCCGAGTCGTGAAAATACGGGACTGATGACAGCGCACGCATGGAAAGACAGGCTCGTGATGCCTTCGGAGGCCATAGTCCTCGCCGGGGGGCTGGGCACCAGGCTCAGGCGCGTCGTAAAGGACGTGCCCAAGCCAATGGCCGGGGTGAACGGCAGGCCTTTCCTGAGCTATGTGCTCGACCCCCTCGCCGAGGCCGGCATAGCGAAGGCCGTCCTGTCGACAGGGTACAGGTCCGAGGCGATAAAGGACTTCTTCGGCCCCATGTACAGGGAGATGAGTATCGAGTACATGATAGAGGAGGAGCCGCTCGGCACGGGCGGGGCGATACTCGCTTCCCTCGGACACATACGCGGGGAAGAGCTTTTCATACTTAACGGGGACACCTTCTTCGAGGTCGGCCTCGACGGGCTTATAAAGGCGCACAGGGATAGCCGGGCCGAGATAACCCTGGCGCTCAAGCCCATGCGCGATTTTGAGAGATACGGCTCGGTGATACTCGATGGAAACCGCGTAGCGGGCTTCAGGGAGAAGTCCTTCGTAAGAGCGGGCCTTGTGAACGGCGGGGTCTACGCCGTCAACAGGGATATCGGGGAGAAGCTCTCGAAAACAGGGCTTAAAATCTTCTCCTTTGAAAAGGACTTTCTCGAAAAAGAGATAGGCTCGCTCAACGCCTCCGGGTTCGTGAGCGACTCTTACTTCATCGACATCGGCATACCCGAGGATTACGAGAGGGCGCGGAGGGAATTCAGGAACATGAGGAAGGGGGCTGGCGGATGATAGTATCGCGCACCCCCCACAGGATATCCTTCTTCGGCGGCGGGACGGACTACCCCCAGTGGTACAGGGAGAACGGCGGCAAGGTCCTGGGGGTGGCCATAGACAAGTACTGCTACATAAGCTGCAGGGAGCTCCCCCCCTTCTTCGAGCACAGGTACAGGATAGCCTACTCCAGGATAGAGCTCGTGAGCAGCAGGGACGAGATACAGCACCCTGCCGTCAAGGGGACCCTCGACCACCTGAAGATCGACCAGGGGCTCGAAATACACCATGACGGCGACATACCCGCCCGCTCGGGCATGGGCTCGAGCTCGGCCTTTACCGTCGGCCTGCTTAAGACGCTCCATGCCCTCGAAGGGAAGATAATCTCGAAGGAGCAGCTTTTCAGGGAGGCGATCCACGTCGAGCAGGACCTCATAAGGGAGAACGTCGGCTCGCAGGACCAGGTCTGGGCCGCGTGCGGTGGGCTCAACACCATCGAGTTCCTCCAGAACGGCGAGATAGTCGTGGAGCCCATAATAATGGAAGAGGGCTGTCTGAAGAGCTTTGAGAAAAAATTCATGCTCTTCTATACGGGGATATCCAGGTGCGCCTCCGAGATAGCGGAGGAGCAGGTACAGAATACCCCTAAGAACAGGGATGAACTTTTAAAGATGCGCTCGCTCGTGGACCAGGCCCAGAAGGTCCTTACGTCGAAGAGGGGCGATTTTACCGACTTCGGCAGGCTGCTCCACGAGACATGGCGGCTTAAAAAGAGGCTATCGACGAAGATAAGCAACGGCCATGTAGACGAGATGTACGCCTCGGCCATAAAGAGCGGCGCCGTGGGGGGGAAACTCCTTGGCGCGGGCGGCGGGGGGTTCATCCTCTTCTACGCCGAGCCGGAGGACCAGCCAAGGGTCAGGGAGGCGCTTAAATCGTACCTGCACATACCGTTCAAGTTCGATTTCAACGGCTCGGAGATAATCGTCTACAGGCCGACTTTTCATCATGCGAGGTGACGCGGTGAGGTTCGAGCTGGCAAGCTCCACGTGGGGGCAGGAGGAGCGGGACGCGGTTATCGAAGTGCTGAACGGGGGCACCTTCACGATGGGGAGGCAGGTAAGGGAGTTCGAGGAGGCGTTCGCCGCCCACTTCGGCATGAGGTACGCGGTCATGGCGAACTCCGGGTCCTCCGCCAACCTCATAGCCGTCGCCTCGCTCTTCTACAGGAAAGAGAACCCCTTGAGGCGCGGGGACGAGGTGATAGTGCCGTGCATATCGTGGTCAACGACCTTCCACCCGCTCCACCAGTACGGCCTCAAGCTCAAGTTCGTGGACGTCGACATCGAGACCCTGAACTACGACATGGGGGAGCTTAAGAAGGCCGTATCAAAAAAGACGCGGATGATAGCGGCGGTATCGATACTCGGCAACCCCTGCCAGTTCGACGAGATAACGGCCCTTTGCGATGAAAACGATATCACACTATTTGAGGACAACTGCGAGTCGATGGGCGCGAGGTTCAATGGGCGATACACGGGCACGTTCGGCCTCGTCAACACCTTCAGCACTTTCTTCTCACACCATATCTCCACCATGGAGGGCGGCTTCGTCCTTACCGGCGACAAGGAGATTTATAACATCTTGAAATCGCTCCGGAACCACGGGTGGACGAGGGACCAGGACGAGGACAGCCCGATATTCAAGAGGAACGGGGACGATTTCTACGAGGCCTACAGGTTCATACTCCCGGGGTACAACGTAAGGCCGGGGGAGATGCAGGGCGCCGTCGGCAAGGCCCAGTTGAAGAAGCTCGAAGGCTTCCTGAGCATAAGGAGGCGGAACGCGGCCCACTTCAAGTCCCTCTTCTCGGGGGATAAAAGGTTCATAACCCAGAGGGAGGTCGGGGAGAGCTCGTGGTTCTCGTTCACCATGATAGTTGACCCGGCCTCCGGCATAGTGCGGAAAGACGTCTTAGGAAAGCTCAAGGACGCAGGCATAGAGCACAGGATAATAACCGGCGGCAACATCCTCCGGCACGACGTCATAAAATACTACGACCACGAGGTCACGGGCTCGAAGAACGCCGACATAGCCCACTACAACGGCTTCTTCATCGGCAACCACCCCTATGACTTGAGGCCAAAGATAGATTACCTCCACGAGACACTGAAGACCGTATGAACACGCATAGCGAGCGCATTCCCCGCAGCTTGCTGCGGGGTTTAGCGAGCGAATCGGAATCGAAATCTTCCTTATGTGTCGAAGATTCCCCGCAGCTTTGCTGCGGGGAGATTCAAGGGAGCTTGAAGCGATGGCAAATATCCTTGTGACAGGCGGGGCGGGCTACATAGGCTCCACGCTCGTCCCGGAGCTTCTGAAGGCCGGACACGCCGTGACTGTGCTTGATAATTTCATGTTCGGCCAGACCCCGCTCCTCGAGTGCTGCGCCTTCGATAGCTTCGAGGTGGCGCGGGGGGACGCGAGGGACGAGGGCTTCATAGGGCCTTATCTTAAAAAGGCCGACTACATAATCCCGCTCGCCGCGCTCGTTGGCGCGCCGCTGTGCAAGAGGGACTCCATCGGCACGGTTACCACGAACAGGGACGCCATAGGGCTCCTGGCGAGGCTCGCGTCAAAAGACCAGAGGATGATCATACCTACCACGAACAGCGGCTACGGCATCGGGCAGAAGAACGTCTTCTGCACCGAGGAGACCCCTCTCAATCCGATATCGGCCTACGGAAGGACGAAGGTCGAGGCCGAAAGGATAGTGCTTGAGAGGGGGAACTCCATAAGCCTCAGGCTCGCGACGGTCTTCGGCGCGTCCCCGAGGATGAGGATAGACCTCCTTGTGAACGACTTTACCTACAGGGCGGTGAAAGACAGGTTCGTCGTCGTCTTCGAGGGGCGCTTCAAAAGGAACTATATCCACGTCCGCGACGTGGCAAGGGCGTTCCTGCACGCCGTCGATAATTTCGATTCCATGGCGGGCGGGCCGTATAACGTCGGGCTCTCGGGCGCCAACCTGACCAAGCTCGAGCTCTGCGCGAAGATAAAGGAGCAGATAGACGACTTCGTCTACATGGAGGCCCCCGTGGGAGAGGACCCCGACAAGAGGGACTACATGGTGTCGAACGAGAAGATCGAAAAGACCGGGTTCAAGCCCGCTTACGGCCTCGACGACGGGATAAGGGAGCTTATAAAAGGCTACAGGATAGTCGTCAACAGCAGGTACGGGAATGTTTAAGCGCTCGAAGATATATGTGGCGGGCCACGCGGGCCTCCTCGGCTCGGCCTTATTGCGAAGGCTCGGCTCCGAGGGCTGCGGTAACGTCGTTACCCGCGCCCGCTCCGTGCTTGACCTGACTGACCAGGCCCAGGTAGACCGGTTCTTCAGGGAGGAAAGGCCCGATTACGTCTTCATGGCCGCCGGGCTTACGGGCGGGATAATGGCCAATAAGACCCGGCCCGCCGAATTCCTCCACGCGAACATCTCCATGCAGGACAACGTCTTCGAGGCGTGCAGGAGGTACGAAGTAAAAAGGGCCGTCTTCTACGGCTCGTCCTGCATATACCCCAAGGGCTGCCCGCAGCCCATGAAGGAAGAGTACCTGCTCGCGGGCCCGCTCGAAGAGACGAGCGAGCCTTACGCCATAGCCAAGATAGCGGGGATAACCGCCTGCAAGGCCTATAACAGGGAGGACGGGGTCGAGAGGTTCGTCGCCCTTGTCCCCAACTCGGTCTACGGGCCGAACGACGACTTCAGCCTCGAGGGCTCCCATGTGCTCTCGGCGCTGATAAGGAAGATAACGGACGCGAAGGAAGAGGGGCGGGACAGGGTCGCCCTCTGGGGGAGCGGCTCGCCTCTAAGGGAGTTCCTCTTCAGCGACGACGCGGCAGACGCATCCGTTTTCGCCATCCTCAATGCCCGCGGGCGCGGCCACTATAACGTCGGCAGCGGCATGGAAATGTCGATCAGGGACCTGGCGAAGTGTATAGCCGGGGTTGTCGGGTACAAAGGAGAGATAACCTGGGACAGGTCCCGCCCCGACGGGGCGAAGAGGAAGCTCCTTGACAGCTCAAGGTTCGCAACGCTGGGCTGGAGGCCGAAAGTGACGCTCGACGAGGGGATAGCGGCTACATGCGAGTGGTACTCGAAGAACAATTCGGGAGGCGCCCTATGCAGGTAGCGCGGAAGGAGATGTGCTCACCCTTGAGGACGAAGGCCGCCTGGGTGAGGAAAGAGGCCCTCAGGGTGCATAAAGTAGCGCAGGAGACTCGGATAGCGTCCTCGCTTTCGTGCGTGGAGATATTCACCGCGCTTTTTTACGGCCACGTCCTCCGCTTCAACCCCTATGACCCGGCGTGGGAGGGGAGGGACAGGCTTATCATCAGCAAGGGCCACGGCGCGATATCGCTATACCCTATATTGGCAGACCTCGGGTACTTCGACAGGAAGGAACTCGACAGGGTCTGCGGGGAAGGGACCTTCCTCGGCGGCATACCTGACCCCGTGATACCGGGGTTCGAGACTGTGAACGGGTCGCTCGGCCACGGCCCAGGGGTCGGGTGCGGCATGGCAATAGCCTTGAAGAGAAAGGGGAGAAGTGAGACCGTCTTCGTCCTTGTGGGCGACGGCGAGCTCTGCGAGGGGTCGGTTTGGGAGGCGGTGATGTTCGCGTCCATGCACGGGCTCGACAACCTCGTCCTCATAATAGACCGTAACAATGTATCGATGCTCGATTTCTGCAAGAACATAATAGATTTAAATCCGCTCGAAGAAAAGCTCCGCGCGTTCGGGTGGGAGGTCTCTTCAGTTGACGGGCATGACCCGGATGACCTGGCCCTCGCGCTCTCGCGCCTGAAGGGTACGCAAGGGAACAGGCCGAAGGCGCTCATAGCCGACACGATAAAGGGCAAGGGGGTCCCGTCCCTTGAGTCCGACGCCTTGAGCCACATAAGGAACATCAGACCTGAAGAGGTCGATTCGATAATAGAGGCCATGAGATGAGCACGATGAGGGACGCCTTCATAGAGGAGGTCCACGCCCGCATGGGCGGGGACGAAAGGATTTTTTTCCTGAGCGCGGACTTCGGCTCCCCGCGCCTTGACGCTTTAAGGGCGGACTTCCCCGGCAGGTTCATCAACGTCGGCATAGCCGAGCAGAACCTCGTGAACGTCTCCACCGGGCTCGCGCTCGAGGGGTTCATCGTCTACGCCTACGCCATAGCGCCGTTCCTCACCATGAGGGCGTACGAGCAGATAAGGATAAACCTGGCCCTGCAGTCGCAGTTGAAGGAGCTGAACGTGAACCTCATCGGGGTAGGGGCCGGGATGAGCTACGACGTATCAGGCCCGACGCACCACTGCCTCGAAGACCTCTCCATAATGAGGGCCCTGCCGAACATGACGGTCTTCTCCCCGAGCGACTGTAACCTCGTAAGAAAGTTCGTTGACTACTCGATAAAAGTGAAGTCCCCCAAGTACCTGAGGTTCGAGGGCAAACCCCTGCCGGGCATATACGCCGATAATATTGAAAAGATAAATATAGAAGACGGGTTCTTTGAGTTGAGGAAGGGCGGCGAGATCTGCCTTGTCTCGACCGGCTATATGACGCATAAGGCCTTAAAGGTGGCCGGCGCGCTGCAGTGGGAGGGTATAGATGCCGGGGTCGTCGATATCTTCCTTCTAAGGCCCTTCGACCCGGCGGCCCTTTACAGCTCGCTCAAGGACTACCGGTATATCGTCACCATAGAGGAAGGTTTTATCGGAAAGGGCGGGCTCGATTCGATAGTCGCTTCAACCCTTGCGGACAACGGCTTTGGCGGGGTCATAAAGAGGATGGGGTTTGCGGACGAGTATATATTCGACATCGGCGGGCGCGAATACCTCCACAGGCTCGCCGGGCTCGGCGAGGAAGATATCTCAAGGAGCATAAAGACCATTCTGAAGGTGGCATGATGGGTCCGGACGTAGCGCTAATTAACCCCGGGGACAGGGACCGGGTATATCAGGGCCTCGGGAAGGATTACTCGGCGATAGAGCCTCCTTTCTGGGTAGCAGTGATGGCCGCGTTCCTGCGGAACAGCGGCGTAAGCGTGGCCGTCATAGACGCGAACGCGGAGAATATCGCGCCCGAAGAGACCGCCGCGAGGATAAACGATTTCAATCCCCTCCTTTCAGCGGTTATCGTCTACGGCTCCCAGCCTTCGGCCTCGACCCAGAACATGACAATAGCCGGGAGGATATGCAGGGGCTTGAAGGAGCGGACGTCGTCAAAGGTCGCCATCGGCGGGCTCCACCCTTCGGCCCTTCCGGGAAAGACGATGGAGGAGGAATCCGTTGATTTCGTCGTGGAAGGCGAGGGGCCGTATACCCTGAAGGGGCTCGTCGGGGCGCTCAAGGGCTCCCGGAGCCTTTCGGATGTGCCGGGGCTATGGTACCGCGACAATGGCGTCATAAGGAACAACCCCCCCGCGCCGCTCATTAAGGACCTTGACGAGGTCCTCCCGATAGCCGCGTGGGACCTCCTGCCCATGGACAGGT
The DNA here is from genome assembly GCA_016219015.1 of Deltaproteobacteria bacterium. Taxonomy (GTDB): domain Bacteria; phylum Desulfobacterota; class GWC2-55-46; order GWC2-55-46; family GWC2-55-46; genus JACRCL01. The sequence continues at coordinate 71,210 of JACRCL010000017.1, read as the reverse complement.
ACAGGGCGCACAACTGGCACTGCTTCGACGACATCAATAACAGGTCGCCTTACGGCGCGGTCTATACGAGCCTCGGTTGCCCGTACTCGTGCGTCTTCTGCTGCATAAACGCGCCGTTCGGCAGGCCCGCCATACGCTACAGGTCACCCGGACTCGTTGTAGACGAGATAGGCCTCCTCGTGGACAGGGGGATAAGGAACCTGAAAATTGCCGATGAGCTTTTCGTCCTCGACGAGAGGCATTATATGCCGATACTCGACCTCCTCGACAGGAGGGGATACGGGCTCAATATCTGGGCTTACGCGAGGATAGACACCATTAGATTCGAGCACCTCCGGAAGATGAAGAAGGCGGGGCTCAACTGGCTCGCCCTCGGGATAGAATCCGCCAACCCGGACGTGAGGGACGGGGCGTCCAAGAGGATGAGGGTCAGGGACATAAAAAAAGTGGTCACGGCGATACGGGACGCGGGCATAAGGGTGATAGGGAACTTCATCTTCGGGCTGCCCGACGACACGTTCGATACCATGCAGGAGACCCTCGAGATGGCGGTGGACTTGAACTGCGAGTTCGCGAACTTCTACTGCGCCATGGCTTACCCCGGCTCGAAGCTCTACGGCATGGCGGTAAAGGAAGGCTGGAAGCTCCCGGATGAGTGGTACGGCTTCTCGCAGCACTCATACGAGATGCTCCCTCTGCCCACGAAGCACCTTAGCGCCATGGAGGTATTGAGGTTCAGGGACGGGGCCTTCCACAGGTACTTCGAGGGCGCGAGATACCTCGGCATGATAGAGCGGGAATTCGGGCGGGACGTAAGAGAGCACGTGCAAGAGATGACGAAGATGAGGCTCAAAAGGAGGCTGCTGGAGACGGCGGCATGTACGGAGCGCCCTTGAAAACCGCCCCCGGCATGACGCGCCCCTGCAGGCTCAATGCCTGGGCGTGCTGAAAATCCATGAAGGACTTCTCCATATTCCTCCCCACAAGAGGCCGTCCCTTCCTCGCCAAAAGGCTCCTTGAGAGCGTGGTCGATACGGCCTCGGACATCGCCGGGGTCGAGGCGGTGCTCTACCTCGACGAAGACGACCCTGAAAGCCTCGCGGTCTCCTGTCCCGGCATCGACATTAAAACTCTCGTCCGCCCTCCGGGCGCTTCCATGGGCGGCATATTCAGGGAGTGCATGGCAGCCTCGGCCGGAAGATACATACTCCTTATGAACGACGACGCGATATTCAGGACCCGCGGGTGGGACAGGAGGATGGCCGCCGCGTTCAATAGATACCCGGACAGGGTCGCGCTCGTCTACGGCGACGACCTCGACCAGGGGGGCTCCGTCCCGACCTTCCCATGCGTATCGAGGGCGGCCTGCGATGTCATGGGCGGCGTCTGCCCGGCGTCGTTCAGGAACCTCCATATAGAGTCCCACCTCTTCGATATCTTCAACGAGCTGAGGAAATCAGGCCATAACAGGACAATCTACCTGAAGGACGTGGTAATAGAGCACATGCACCATACCCTCGGCAAATCCCCGGAGGACGGGACGTGCCTGAAGAAAGACCCCCTTTCTGATCAGCTCCTCTTCATAGAGCTCGACGAGCTTAGAAGGCATAAGGCGAAACTCCTGGCGAGGCATATCGAAGGGGCCGGGAGAAAGTCCGGGGACGAAGGGCTGAAAGGGACGGTGGAAGCCGCCACCGGGGAGGGTGGGGAGACGCTTATCGAGGTCATAACCCTCAAGCCCCTTCCCCTTACTTTTGAAAAGGGGATCAAGCTGAGCTTTATCGAATGCCGGGACGATCTTTTCAGCGCTTACAACAAAGGCGCGGAAGGCTCTTCAGCCGAATACCTCCTTTTCATTAACCGGCCCATAAGCCTTGACGCGGCGTTTATCAAGGAGGCTATTAACGCGGCCCTGTCGAACGGGCGCGCCGCCGTCACCGGCTTCAAGGAGCTGGACCCGGCTAACGGGAGAGTATCCCACGCCGGCATATGCTTTTACAGGGACAACGGGATAAAGTGGAGCCATATCTACAGGGGCATGAGTGCCGAAAGCCCGCAGGTAAACAGGTACAGACGCCTTCAGGCCGTAGGCCCGGACTGCATGCTCGTAAAAAGGGAAGCCTTTTTAAGGGCGGGCGGTTTCGACGAGTCTTTCGGGAGGCTTTCCGCGATAGACCTTTGCATGAAGATAAAGGCGCTCGGCATGGACGTCGCATATTCGCCGCTGGCTCAAGTATTCAACTCCGCGCCTTCGAATCTACCGGCCAGCCTTTCATCGATAGAGGAGAAGTGGGGGGATTATATCGAGTGCGACCTTGAAGCCGTCTTGAGGGAGGACGGTTTCAGGCTTAAGAGACTCGGCAAAGACGATTATCGCGTCGAGTTTTTCAGCAACCTGTCGGAATCCGGCCCCGTCATTTTTTCTTGACAGGTCGGAAAAAAGTTGGAATAATGTGTGAGCACCGTTTTTCGCGCTGTTTTCGGGAGAGGCTCTTCGGCTGAAAAAAGGTTTTTGTAGAACACATTCACAAACCGGCGAGGACTTTTAATCGGCCTTTGAGCTATGCTTGAAGGCCGATATTACTTTGACGCATAACATTAAATAAAAGGATGCCGGCCTAAGATACCCATTTAATACCTGGTCGCTCTTATCTGCCGCACTACTTCAAGGATAGAGCCTGTTTTTGGTGACATGGACGACGACGAAGTTGTTGTAGACGCCTTTATCACGGGCCCGCAAGCGCCTGAAGGCCCCGGTTATTTCACGGGGGGAAATATCCAGCAGACCCAGGGCCCGGAGGGCTTATGACGCTCCTGCCCCTTGGACCGGTGTTCCTTTCGATATTACTCTTCCTCTTTACAGCCGCTATAACCCCGCTCTTCGCCGGGCGGCCGCACGCGCTCGTGAGGGTGTCGTTCTTGCTCTCAGCCGCCGCGTCGCTCATGGCGCTCGCCGGCGGGTTTTTTGCCGTAAGCAACGGGGCGGTCGATACGATGACGCTGCCCATAGGCCTGCCGGACCTGCCTTTCTATCTGAGGGTAGACGTCCTCTCCGGCTTTTTCGTCACCGTCGTGTCGCTCCTCGGCCTTTTCGTCTCCATCTACTCCATAGGCTACGTGAAGGGCTTCATAGGCCAGAGGCCGGTCTCCACACTGGTGGTATTCTACTGCCTCTTCATGGCCGGGATGCTGATGGTGCTCATCTCGGACGACGCATACTCGTTCATGGTGTCCTGGGAGCTGATGGCCGCGTCCTCTTACTTCCTCGTGGTCTTCGAGGACGAGCACGCCTCCAACAGGAGGGCGGCGTTCATATACCTCCTCATAGCGCATATCGGGGCCGTGCTGATACTCCTTTCCTTCGGGGTCATCGCGGGGTTCGCATCGGGCTTCGAGAGCTTCAACGGGTACACATTCTCGGCCATGCGCTCCTCTACGATAACCCCGGCCTGGGCGAGCGTGGCGTTCCTGCTCGCCTTTTTCGGCTTCGCCGCAAAGGCTGGCATGATGCCGCTCCATGTCTGGCTCCCGGAGGCGCACCCGGTGGCGCCGAGCAACGTCTCCGCGCTCATGAGCGGGGTCATGCTCAAGACTGCCATATACGGGATAATGAGGGTCACCTTCGACATCCTCCACATATCATCATGGTGGTGGGGAGGGCTCGTGCTGGTGCTCGGGCTCGTCTCCGCGGTGATGGGCATCCTCTCCGCGCTCATGCAGGTGGACCTCAAAAGGCTCCTTGCGTATTCGTCGGTGGAGAACATAGGGATAATACTCGTATGCCTGGGCCTCGCCATGATATTCGCGTCTTTCAACATGAGCGTGCTCGCGGCGTTGGCGCTTGTGGCGGGGCTGTACCACGTGCTTAACCACGCGATGTTCAAGGGCCTGCTCTTCATGGGCGCCGGGGCGGTCCTCCACTCCACGCACGAGCGGAACATGGAGAACATGGGCGGGCTCATACACAGGATGAAGTGGACCGCGCCGATGTTCCTGGTGGGGTGCCTGTCCATAGCCGCCCTGCCGCCCTTTAACGGCTTCATCTCCGAATGGCTCATCTTCCAGACGTTCCTCCTTTCCCCGGTGCTGCCGAGCCCGGTCTTGAACCTCCTTATACCGCTCGGGGCGGCCCTCCTCGCGCTCACGGCGGCGCTCGCGGCCCGGTGTTTCGTCAAGGCCTACGGGGTGGTATTCCTCGGCCACTGGAGGGGGGCGCACCAGCACGGGGTTCACGAGGCGGGCCTTTCGATGCGCGCGGGCATGCTCCTTGCGGCCGTATCGTGCCTGCTGCTCGGGGTCCTGCCGTCGTTCGTGATACGCTGGCTCGACGTAATACCGCAGACGCTCGTCGGAGGCACGATAAGCCTGTCGGCCCATGAGTTCGGCTGGCTCTGGCTTACGCCGGTATCGGCCGGGAGGGCGTCTTACTCGGCCCCCATAGTATTCCTCGGGATACTGCTCGTCGTGGCCGTCGTATACATGATATTCCACGCCCGGAAGACCTCGATCAGGAGGGCCCCTGTGTGGGACTGCGGCTTCGGGAAGCTCACGAACAGGATGCAGTACAACTCGACTTCCTTCGCCATGCCGCTGCGGAGGATATTCGGCTTCCTCTTCGGCATAAAGGAGGTGGCGAGAGCCGCCGGCGACCCGGCCCTTTCCCCGATGTTCATGGACAGGTACATCTATCATCTAAAGATGAGGGACAGGATATGGTACGGCCTCTATAAGCCCGTTTCCGACGCGTCGTTCTGGTTCGCCAGGAGGGTCGGGCGGCTACAGCACGGAAGGATACAGATATACCTGCTTTACTCGTTCCTTACTCTGATAGTATTGCTGGTGTTCGCATGATGAAGGCATACCCGCTCCTTATAGAAGGGCTCCAGGTCATCATAGTGCTCCTCGGCGCGCCGTTGATGGTCGGCTGGGTGAGGATGCTCAAGTGCTGGCTCCAGGGTAGGCAGTCCGCCGGGCCCTTCCAGCCCTACAGGGACATCTCCAAGCTCCTTATAAAGGACATAGTATTGGCCGAGAACGCCTCGTGGATATTCAGGTTCGCGCCTTACGCGGTCTTCGGCGCAACGCTCATGGCGGGCTCGATAATCCCGATAATCTCCGTGGACCTGCCCCTTACGGCAACGGCGGACATAATCGCGCTCGTGGCGCTCTTCGCCATAGCCCGCTTCTTTACCGCTCTTGCCGGAATGGACATCGGCACGGCCTTCGGCGGGATGGGGTCGAGCAGGGAGATGATGGTGGCATCTTTGGCGGAGCCGGCCATGCTCATGTCGGTATTCACCGTATCGCTCGTAAGCCACTCCACGTCGCTTTCCCACATGGCCCATACTGTAATGGAGGGGACGCTGATGCTCCGGCCCTCGCTTGCGTTCGCGCTTATGGCCTTCGTGCTCATCGCGATAGCCGAGACAGGCAGGATCCCCGTGGACAACCCCGCCACGCACCTTGAGCTTACGATGATACACGAGGCCATGGTGCTCGAGTACTCCGGCAGGCACCTGGCCCTCATCGAATGGGCCGGGATGATGAAGCTGTTCCTCTTCTCCTCGCTGGGGATAGCTCTCTTTTTCCCGTGGGGCATAGCCGTGGCGGACGAGGCAATGATGCTGCCGGTCGCGCTTATAGCCCTTGTGGCGAAGCTCGCGCTCGTGGGCCTCTTGATAGTATTGATAGAGACGCGGCTGGCGAAGATGAGGATATTCAGGGTGACGGAGTTCCTGGGCAGCGCGTTTCTCCTTGCCACGCTCGGGATGCTGTCGTATTTCATGCTGGAGTAGATATGAACGTAAATATAGCGGCTCAGATAAACAGCGTCCTGGCGGCCCTGATACTCCTTACGGCCTTCGGGCTGCTGGTGCAGAGGAGGATATACGGCCTGCTGCACATATTCGCGTGGCAGGGGCTCTTCCTGTCGATATCCACCGCGATAGTGGGGTACACGGCGGGCCTCCACCACCTCTACATCTCGGCCATACTCACGCTCACGTTGAAGGTCTTCGCCCTCCCATATATCCTCTACGTCCTCATACACAGGCTCAAGATACACAAGGAGGTCGAGGACATGGTGAACATACCCACGACCATGCTCATCGGCATAGCGCTCGTCATATTCTCCTACCACCTCACCGCGCCCATAAGGGAGCTCTCCACGCTCGTGACGCGCTCGACTCTCGCCGTGGCCCTCGCCACCGTCATGCTCGGCCTCCTTATGATGATAACCCGGAAAAAGGCCGTCACGCAGATAATAGGCTTCCTCGCGCTGGAGAACGGGCTTTTCTTCGCGGCGACCTCTGCCACGTACGGCATGCCGCTCGTCGTGGAGCTCGGGGTCGCGCTCGATATCCTCATAGCCGCGTTCATATTCGGCATATTCTTCTTCCAGATAAGGACCACCTTCGACAGCCTTGACCTGAAGGAGATGGAAAAGCTCAAGGAGGAGGACTGATGGACGGCGGGGTGACAAAGTGGCTCTTTTAACCGTACTCGGGGTAAGCCTCATAGCTGCGCTCATACTCGCCTTCGTGGGCGACAGGCGCTACGCCCCGGAGATAAACATATTCGGCTCGGCAGCGACCTTCGCCGCAAGCATATTCCTGGCCCTCCAGGTCTACTACAACGGGCCGATGCTGGCGGGCCACGACTTCTTCTTCGTCGATGCCTTCAACGTATACCTCTCCGTCCTCACCGCCTTCGTCTCCATGACCACCGCGTTATTCAGCAGGCGGTACATGAGGCACGAAAGGGAGCACGGCAAGGTCGGCAGGAGCGGCATGAGGTTCTACCACGCCATGTTCCAGCTCTTCATCTTCGCCATGCTCCTGGCCCTCCTTACCAACAACGTCGGCGTGCTGTGGATATCGATGGAGCTGGCGACCCTTTCCACGGTCCTGCTTGTCTCTTTGTACCGCACACCTTCGGCGGTCGAGGCCGCTTGGAAGTATTTCATACTCTGCGGCGTCGGCATAGCGCAGGCCCTTTTCGGCACCGTGCTCCTTTATTTCGCGGCCGAGAGGGTCTTCGGGGAGGGCTCGGCGGGCCTCCTATGGACGAACTTGAGCCAGGTCTCCGACAAGCTCGAGCCCACGGTACTGTCGCTCGCCTTCGTCTTCTTCATGGTCGGGTACGGGACCAAGGTCGGGCTCGTCCCTCTGCACAACTGGCTCCCGGACGCGCACAGCGAAGGCCCCACGCCCATATCCGCCGTGCTCTCGGGCCTGCTCCTTAACGTCGCGCTCTACGCGCTGGTGAGGTGCAAGGTCCTCGTGGACGGCGCGACACACAGCCACAAGGCCGGCTACATAATGATGGTATTCGGGCTGGTATCTATAATGGTAGCGGCCTTCTCGCTCCTCCGGCAGAAGGACATAAAGAGGATGTTCGCCTACTCGTCGATAGAGCACATGGGCATAGCCACGTTCGCTTTCGGGCTCGGAGGCCCCATTGCCACGTTCGGGGCGCTTCTCCACATGCTCGTCCATTCGCTTACGAAGTCCTCCATTTTCTTTACCGTGGGCCACGCCTCGCAGATGCACTCCACCCAGGAGATGTCGAAGATACAGGGGCTCATAAGGGGCAACCCGCTCGTGGGCTGGGGCCTCATGCTCGGCGTCATAGCCATAGTGGGCATGCCGCCCTTCGGGGTCTTCACCAGCGAGTTCCTCATCCTGACCGCCGCGATGAAGGACGCGCCTTACTTCACCCCGTTCTTCCTCCTCGGCCTCGCCATCGCCTTCGCGGCGCTTTTCAGGAAGGTGATGCCAATGGTCTTCGGCAAGGCGCCCGATTATCAGAGGAGACTCAAGGCCGCGCACATCCCGGTATTCGTGCACATGGCGGTTATGCTCATACTCGGCCTGTATCTGCCGTCATTTTTAAGCGAGTGGTTCCACACTGCCGTGAGGTTATTGAAATGACGGACGACCTTAAAAAGCTGCTCGGCAATATCATCGACGCCGAAAAATCCATCGACAACTCCCAGCGCGGCGCGTTAGCGCTCAATATCCCGGCGGACCTCTTCGCGCCCGCGGCAAAGGCCCTGAAGGGCGCGGGGTGGAGGCTCGCCGCGGAATGGGCCGTGGACGAAAGCCCCTTCGGAAGGGGCTACGGCGTAATGGCCGCCTACAACAAAGAGTCCGATTATCTCATAATAAAGATAGCGCTCCCCAAAGGCGAGGCGGCCTTCCCGACGCTTACCAGGAAATACACCGCCGCGTACCGCTTCGAGAGGCAGATAAACAGCCTCATGGGGCTGGTCCCGGCCGGACACCCGGACTTGAGGCCGTGGATAAAGCACGAAGACTGGCCGCAGGACGCGTACCCTCTGAGGAAGACGTTCGACCCGGAAAAAGACCTCGGGAGGGTCGAGGGGAGTTATAAGTGGATAAGGGCCGAGGGCGAGGGGATATTCGAGGTCCCCGTCGGCCCCGTGCACGCCGGGGTGATCGAGCCGGGGCACTTCAGGTTCCAGTCCGTCGGCGAGGACATCATTAACCTTGAGACAAGGTTCGGATACGTCCATAAGGGGATCGAAAAGAGGTTTGAATCACTCGGGTGGTTCGAAGCCCCGCGACTGGCCGGGAGGGTCTCAGGCGATACGACTGTCGCCCACGCTGTCGCCTTTTGCAGGGCGCTGGAGGCGGCTTCAATGTGCGTGGCGCCCAAAAGGGCGCAGTGGATAAGGGCGATACTCCTTGAGAGGGAGCGGATCGCCAACCACCTGGGCGACATCGGCGCGATATGCAACGATACGGCCTTTACCTTCATGCTCTACCAGATGGCTATCCTGAGGGAAAAGGTGCTGAAGAACAACTTTAAAATTTTCGGCCACAGGCTCACGATGGACAGGGTCGTGCCCGGCGGCGTGAACGTTGATATAACGAAAGAGGCCGTAAAGACAATGGAGGACGAGCTTCAGGGGCTTGCCAACGAGTTCGAGAGGCTCATAAGGATTTACGAGGACAACTCTTCGCTCGAAGACAGGGTCTACGGCACGGGCGTGCTCACCCCCGAGACGGCAAAGGAGATAGGCGCCGTAGGGTTTGTCGGCAGGTCGAGCGGGCAGCGGTGCGACGCGCGCGTCCAGTCCCCCTGGCCTCCGTACGACGAGATACCCCCGAACCCGCCGTTCCTTACTTCCGGCGACGTCCACGCCCGCACATGGGTGAGGATAGAAGAGGTGAGGGACTCGATAAGGCTTATAAGGGGGATGCTCGATACCCTGCCCGAAGGCTTCATACGAGTAGACTGCCCGGCGCCCCTGCCGGGGACATCGGGTTTTTCGGTTGTCGAAGGATGGAGGGGGGAGATAATCCACTGGGTGCAGGCCGGGCCGGACGGCGGGATAAACCGCGTCATGGTCAGGGACCCTTCGAGCGTGAACTGGTTATCCATTGAGCAGGCGATAAAGGGGAACATCGTCCCCGATTTTCCGTTATGCAACAAGAGCTTCAACCAGTCCTACTCGGGGCACGATTTGTAAGGGAATCTCTGATTAATTCGCAGCCATATGTCATTCTGAGCGAAGCGAAGAATCTTATGGTAAATAAACCCGGCAAATTACGAGATTCTTCGGTCGCTATGCTCCCTCAGAATGACAGAAGGATAATTAATAAGAGCTTCCTAAGGTGATGAAATGCTGAGGATTTTACATCAAATATTCCGTACCGGCATAGTGACCGAGAAGCTGCCCCCGGCCGAGGAGGCGAAGGTCACACTGAAGGGCGCGGCATTGGAGGAAGAGGTGATGAGGCGCTTCAGGCGCTCCATCACCATAAGGTTCGTTGACGCCGGGTCGTGCAACGCCTGCGAGCTGGAGCTGCAGGCCGTCACCAACCCGGTCTACGACTGCGAGCGTTTCGGGATGCACTTCACGGCCTCGCCGAGGTTCGCGGACATGCTGCTCGTCACAGGGCCGGTGTCTCGGAACATGGAGATAGCGTTGAAGAGGACGCACAACGCTATGCCGACCCCGAAGCTCGTAGTGGCGATGGGCGACTGCGCCCATGACGGGGGGATGTTCGGACGGAGCTACGCATCTTTGGGCGGGGTGGGGAACATAATACCGGTCGACGCCTATATACACGGCTGCCCGCCGACGCCTTCGGACATAATAAACGGGATTCTTATGGCGATAGGGCGGATAGAGGTAAAGAAGTAGTTGTTGCTACCCTCTAAAAATTGTTCTTTTTCCCGATCTCTGCGTCAGGACGGAAATAAAAATGCTCACATATTCACACACATATGCTCCGCTTTTTATTTCCGCCCTTCCTTGACCTCAGAAAAAATACCTAATTTTTAGAGATAGCCTGTTATTATCCGCCAAGAGAAAGGGTAAATCCCTTTGTCCCCAAGGAGCAAAGAGAAATTTTTCACAGCGTTTTTTTTAAAAGACCGCGCTTCAGAATGTCTTTTCACGCCTTTACAACCTTCCTGCTCCTTATCCCCGCGGTTGCGTTCCTTGTGTCGACCACGAGCTTGCTCCACTCGACTATCTTCCTGTAATCATATGAGCTGTGGTCAGTGGCTATGAGGGCGCAGTCGTATCTCTTTATGGTCTTCTGGGTCAGGGGGGTGGAGCGCATCTTCAGGCCATTGCCCTTGCTTACGGCGACCGGGATGAACGGGTCGTTGTAATCGACCTTCGCGCCCTTCTCTTTCAAAATCCTTATAAGCTCGACCGAAGGCGACTCCCTCATGTCGTCGACGTTTTTCTTGTAGGCTATCCCGAGGACGAGTATCCTCGATCCCTTTAGAGGCTTGCCCCTTTCGTTAAGCGCCTCCATGACCTTCTGGGCGACATAGTACGGCATGTTCGTGTTTATCTCGCCGGAGAGCTCTATGAAGCGGGTGGAAAAATCGTACTCCCGCGCCTTCCATGTGAGGTAGAAGGGGTCTATGGGTATGCAGTGGCCGCCGAGCCCGGGGCCGGGGTAGAACGCCTGGAAGCCGAATGGCTTCGTCTTCGACGCCTCGATGACCTCCCATATGTCTATCCCCATCCTGTCGCATAGCATCTTAAGCTCGTTGACGAGGGCGATATTCACCGAGCGGTAGATGTTCTCGAGGAGCTTCGACATCTCCGCCGCCTGCGTGGAAGAAACCGGTATGACCCTGTCCACTATCCTTGAATAAAGCGCCTTGCCTGCATTCAGGCAGGCGGGCGTGACTCCGCCGACTATCTTCGGCGTTGTCTTGGTGTTGTAGTCCTTCCTGCCGGGGTCCTCGCGTTCCGGCGAGAAGACGAGGAAGAAATCCGCCCCGGCCTTCAGCCCCTTTGCCGTGAAAAGCGGCAGCAGCACTTCCTCGGTCGTGCCGGGGTATGTCGTGGATTCAAGCGAGATGAGCTGTCCGGGCCGCAGGGCCTTCGCTATCGCTTTGGCCGTTTCCTCGACGTACTTCATCTCCGGCTCCCGCATCTCGGAGAGCGGGGTGGGCACGCAGATTATAATCGCGTCGGCCTTCCTGAGCCTCGACATATCGGAGGTGGCCGTAAAGAGCGGGTCTTTCCTTTTTATCAGCGAGGCGATCGACTTATCCGGGATATGCTTTATGTAGGACCTGCCCCTGTTGAGGGAGTCTATCTTCGCCTGGTCCACGTCGAAGCCCGTAACAGAGAAGCCCTCTTCGCAGAACCGTAGCACTATCGGCAGGCCCACGTAACCGAGGCCTATGACACCTATCTTCGCTTTTTTATCCTCAATAAGCCTGATGAGCCGGCTCAAACGCGCCATAAGAATCGACCTCCGTGACGGTAATGAGCAATCATACTATTTTATCCGCACGGGGGTCAATATTTAAGGAACCTCCGGCTTAATTCGCAACTGCATGTCATTCTGAGCGTGTGAGCCGAAGCCCTGAGCAAAGCGAAGGGGAAGAATCTCGTAGTTTACAAATCAGCAAGTTACGAGATTCTTCGGTCGCTATGCTCCCTCAGAATGACAGAAGGATAATTAATCAGAGCTTCCCTAACGCTTCCGCCGGGGGCCTACGCGCTTACGAGAAGTGCCACGGGGAAGCCGCTCAACGCCCATCCCGCGGGCAGGGCCTTGCCCCTCAAAGTCTGCCCCGTAAATACGTTCTTCCACATGAGGCTTGAAAGGCCCTGCGGGAGAAGCACCTCGGTATCTTTCCAGACCTCTTCGCCGAAGGGGTACTCGCCCTCCTTTATTACTGACGCGAGCAGGCGCGGGGCTATGGTTATGGCCCCGGCCTGCTTGCCTTCCCTGGCGAAGGCGAGGATATGCCTGGAGAGGGCCCCTTTCACCTCGAGCGGCAGATAGGAGCCCCTGTAGAAGAGGTCCGAGATATTGCTGCGCGCCTTCAGCGCCGAATGGATGAGGAAGAGCTTTACCCTCCCGTCAAAGGGGGAGGCGAGGAGGGCCGGGATAAGCTCCCCTGCCGCGGAGTCCTTCATGCCTTCGAGCATCTCTTTCCTTTTGACGAAATCGACCGGACGGCGGTTGTCCGGGTCTACGAAGCTCAAATCCCACAGCTCCGTGCCCTGATAGAAGTCCGGAAAGCCGGGTGAGGTGATCTTGACGAGGGTCTGGGATAAAGAGTTAAGTATCCCGTACCACGCGACCTTCCTCTGGAACAACAGGAAGTCCGCAAGAAAACCATGCCCTTCATCGAACATCCCTTCCATGAAGGAGATGAACGCCTCCTCGTAGGCGATGTCGGGCTTGAGCCACGCGGTGTGTATCTTCGCCTCCCTCACGGCCTTTATGATGTACTGTTTAAGCCTCTCGTGGAACCCGCCGTCCTCCTCCCCGTGGAAGGGGTATGAGCCTATGAGCGACTGATAAAGGAAATATTCGTCGTTCTTATCCGGCGCGAGCCTGCCGTTGACCGGCCTCTTCCAGAATTTATTGAGCGAGTTCCACCTTTTTATCCTCTCCGCCCACTCGGAAGGCATCTCCGAAAGGACGTTTATCCGCGCCCTCGCGTCCTCGCCCCGTTTGGTATCGTGCGTAGACGTGGCGTTCATGGAGTGCGGCTTTTTTTCAGCCCTGTTCTTGTTGAACGAATGGAAGTATTGGGCCGAGTGGCCGAACCTGCCAGCGTCACCGCCGACCTCGTTAAGCGATAGCAACCTGTTGTAGACGTACAGCAGGGTGTCCTCGCACCCCTTTGCCATGAGCGGGCCCGTGAACTGCTGGAACCTCATCACGAACCCGAGCCACTCCTTCTTCTGCTCCCCGGTGAAGTAGTCCCTGAACTCGAGAGTGAGGACCCTGCCGATGAAGTTAAGCTCGTTCAAGAGCGCGGGCGTCCTCTTTACGGCCTTTTCCACGGCGTCTTTTACGCAGGCCCTGTCCGCGTCCGTGAAAGACTCGGGGCTTATGTATGTCCTGTAGACGCGGAGGTTCGCCATGACCTCGGTTATCGCCCGCCTGAGGCCCAGCAGGGTTATGTCGCTCCCGAACCTGTCCTTGCTCAGGGTGACCTTGAGGAGCCAGGCGAGGTTCCTCGTATCCCCGGTCATGTCCATCTCGGTTATGAGCTTTTTCTTCTGGTAGAAGAGGTCGCTGAAAAGGGTCTTGACCCCGCTGAACGCGGTATAGACGCGGGTGAACCGCGCCTCGTTCCTGTAGTCGCAGAAGACCCCGTTAAGGGCGTTCAGGAAATCGTAGCCCGTGGTGCCTTCCACGGGCCACGCCTCCGGCAGCTCCTCATCCCTCGCGAGTATCTTCTCTACCGCCATGTAGACGTCCCCGGCTTTCTCCTTAAGTCTCTTCAGGTATTTAAGGGGGTCGTAAAGGCCGTCTATGTGGTCTACCCTCACGCCGGCGTCATAGTCTTTTATTATCCTTAATACGAGCGAATGCGTCCCCTTGAAGACGTCCTCGTCTTCCATCCTGAGCGTTATCAGCTCGTTGATGTTGAAGAACCTCCTGTAGTTTATCTCCTCCGCCGCGACCTTCCAGAAAGAGAACTTGAAGGACTGCCCGGACAATATCCTGTCGAGGAGGTTGAAGCTCTCGGGCTCTCCGGGCCTGCCGTTAAAGGAGGCGAGGTTCCCGTCTATGAACTCCCTTATGTCGGGGTTTTTGGTATAGAGCTCCCAGAGCATCCTCTTTAGGAAGGTTATCTGGTCCTGGAACTCATCCGGGTCTCCCTCGGATGGGAGGTTTTTCAGGACGTAGAGGCTCCCGAGGAACTTTATGAAATCAGGGTGGTCCCTGCCGGTCTTTTTCTTGAGCCTCTTTATGTCGCTGGTGAAAAAGTCCGCGTAGGACTCAATCCTTAAGGGGAAGGAAAACCCGTAATAATTGGCCGAAAGGCCGGAAGGGCCGTATGCGAGCCTTATCTCGCCCGCCTCGAGCGCCTCGCCGTATATCCTCCCCAGGAAAGGGGCCAGCACCCTTCCCTTTATGCCCTCGTAGCGGTGGTCCCACTCGATATCGAAAAAGCCCGCGTACCTGGAGGACCGGCCTTTCTCGAAGACGTCCGTCAGCATCCTGTTGGCGCCGTCATAGGCCATGTGGTTGGATACTATGTCAAGGAGCAGGCCCATCCTGCGCCGCTTGAGCCCGGCCATAAGCTCCTGGAACTCGTCCTCCGTACCTATTTCTGGATTGAGGGAATCGTGGTCAACGGTATCGTAGCCGTGGAGGGTGCCCTTCCGCGCCTTCAGTATCGGCGAGGCGTAGACCTCCGTTATGCCGAGGGAGCCGAGGTAATCGAGGATATCGAGCGCGGCCTTGAAGCCGAAGGAAGAGTTAAGCTGCAGCCTGTATGTGGAGCAGGGGACCCTCATTGCTCGACCTTCACTGCCACGAAGCCGCCGATCTCCCTGAAGGCCGCCGCCCATCTTCCGGCCCATTCGTCGCCGGCCTTCGCCTTTTCGTTCAGCCTGTTGTAGAGGGACCTGCCTATCGAGAAGTAGACGTTCTGCGCCTCCCAGAGGTTCATCTTTAGGGGGAGCGGGCTAAGGAGCTTTAGTACGTCCCTGATCTTTTCCAGTAGAATCAGGTCCTCGGGCCTGCCTTCGAGGCCCTTTACCGTGGAGTTGACCCACTCGCCCGCCACGTACCCTATCGTCTCGGAGTCAATTGAGGCGGAGAGCTCCTGCGCTTTTTTAATCAGGGCCGAGAGCTTCTCAAAGTCTATCTCCCCGTTGAAGGTCTTCTTGAGGTCGTTATTTATGACATACTCGGCGGACACGGAAAGGGGCCTGGGCAGAGGCATGTTAAGCCTCCTTATAAAACCCATGATGTTGTAGTTCTCCTCGAATACCTGCCGGTATAACGACTCTATCTCCTGGTACGTGAGCCGCAGTATCTGGTCCACGACCTTCCTCTGCTCGTCCCTGAAAAGGTGCCAGGGCGTATACGTGTCCGGGCCGAATCGTCCGTCGATCTGCCTTATGAGGCCGGTCAGGTCGCTCTTCTCGAACGCGGATTTGAGGTCCTGCTTCATCTCCCCGTAGATATCCGGGCCTTTGAAAAAACTGACCCCGCCGGTTAAGTTCTGCTCCCCGAGGTGGAGCACCGCGAAGCAGATGGATGCCTCCTCCCACGTTATCCGAGAGCTTATCTTCGCAAGCCCCACGGCGAGCTTCAATTTCCCGGCCTCGGCCTTCTCGTACTCCGCGCTCTCCGCGTCGAAGCAGAATATCCCGGTCTTTTTATCGTACTCCTGGAACAGGGAAGAAAGCGCGTAATGCGCCCCGACCCTCAGCAGGTCTACCTTCGCCGGGCTTACGAACATCTCGTATGCCCGCCTGGCGTTGCCGTGGACGTTGCTCGGGGCCTTCTCGATCATCGACAGGAACTCCGGCTCGAGGTCCGCCCCCGCGGCCTCGGAGGCGAGCTGCATGGCCCTGGCCGCGTACATCATCACCTGCACGGTCTCTATGCCGGAGACCTCGTCGAAGAACCACCCGCAGCTCGTGTACATGAGCTGGGCGTTCCTCTGTATCCCGAGGAGCTTCAGGACCCGCACCTTCTCTTCCCTCGCAAGCTCCCTCGACGCGTGGCGTCTCAGGAACCCCTCGACGTTCTCCACGCCCCTGTCGTTTATTACGTCTATGTAGTCGTTCCGCGCGGCCCAGGGGTCCCTCAGGTACTTCGACCCCTCGCCCTCGAACAACGGGGCGAGCCGGTCTCTCAGCCAGTCGAAGGCCTCGCGGAGCGGCGCCCTCCACGCCTGATTCCAGCCGGGCCTCCCGGTGTTGCAGCCGCAGTCGCTCTTCCAGCGCTCCACGCCGTGCGCGCAGCTCCAGGAGGAGTTCTCGTGTATCTCCACAACATGGTCGGGCGGGTGCTTGGAGAGGTATTCGGAGTAATTGGTAAGCCTCGCGATATTCCGGGATTCGATGGAGTAAAGGCAGTAGGAAAGCGCCATGTCCCCGTGCCTGAAATGGTGGCCGTAGGACTCCCCGTCGGTGGCCACGTGGACGAGGCAGGGACGGTCATCAGATGGGGATGGGGATTGGGACTGCGGCTGGGGCTGGGGGAACGCCGCGCCGAGCCTTTCGGCGAACGACTCCCCGTTCGCGAGGAGCCCCCCGAAGGCGAGTTCATGCGCTATCCCACCGTCATAGAAAAATATCGCGATCGTCTTCCCGGAAGGCAGGCGGCATGTATAGGGCATGGTGGGGTCGATTTTTTCACCCGCGAGGTCCTTCCACTTGCTCCCCTTCGAGTCCTTCCTTATCCTCTTCGCCTGCCTCGGCGCGAGCACAGTGAACTTTATCCCGAGCCCCGCAAGGGTCTCCAGAGATTCCGTGTCCACGGCCGTCTCGGGGAGCCACATGCCCTCAGGGTACCTGTTGAACCTGGCCTGGAAGTCCTTTATGCCCCAGAGTACCTGTGTGTACTTGTCCCTCCTGTGGGCAAGGGGCATTATCATGTGGTTGTAGACCTGCGCCATGGCCGAGCCGTGGCCCGAGAAGTTCTCCATGCTGAGCCTGTCGGCCTCCAGTATCGACCTGTATACGCCGGGCTTGTCGGCCGCCATGCTGTAGAGCAGCGTCGGCCCGAAGTTGAAGCTCATCTTCGAGTAGTTGTTTATTATGTCTATTATCTTCGAATCGGGGCCGAGTATCCGAGCCGCGCCGTTGGGGCCGTAGCACTCTGCCGTGATCCTCTCGTTCCAGTCGTGATAAGGGTAGGCGGAGTCCTGAAGCTCTATCCTCTCAAGCCAGGGGTTCTCCCTCGGCGGCTGGTAGAAATGGCCGTGGATGCAGATGTACCTTTCCATTCATCTCTCCTTTAAGGCTGCCTCTAAAAATTGTTCTTTTTCCTGATCTCTGCGTCAGGTCGAAAATAAAAATGCTCACATATTAACGCATATATGCTCCGCTTTTTATTTCCGTCCTTCCTTGACCTCAGAAAAAATTCCTAATTTTTAGAGGCACCCTTTACGTAGACCGCGAGGCTTAAGGCCCTCAATTTCACGGGGCCGGGGCCGTTCAGGGCGGGTGCGGCCAAAGGCCCCGGCCCGGCCCATTCCCCGTCGGATGAGTCGAGTGCTTTTTCCCAGACGCCCTCGGGCAAGCAGGCCTCCCCGTCTTCTTTGCCGCAGTTGAAGGCCGCGAAGACCTCGCCGCCGCCCCCCCATCTCCTAAGGAACAGGATATCCCCGTCCGCGACCGATACCTCGATGCGCTTATTCAAGGCCGTGAGCGCGGGCAGGGTCTTTCTCATGCTGATGAGCCTTTTATAGAAACCGAGCATGGCCCTGTTTATCCCTTCAGACCTTCTATCCCAGTTTATTTTGGATTTAAGGAGCGTATCCGGGCTCTGCGGGTCGGGCGGCTCTCCCTTCCATGAAAATTCCCTGAACTCTTCCTTGCGGCCGTTTTTTATCGATTCGGACAAGACCCTGTCGGGGAAGTCCATGAAGTAAAGGAACGGGGAGACTTCCGCGTACTCCTCGCCCATGAAAATGAGCGGTACATGCGGAGACAGCATCACAAGGCCCGCCGCGAGCTTCAGCGCCTCGAAGGTGACGAGCGAAGAGAGCCTTTCCCCGAGCATCCGGTTGCCCGTCTGGTCGTGGTTCTGCGAAAACACTATGAAGCGGCTTGCCGCGCCGGCAGGCTTCGCCCCGAAGCTCCTTTTCCGGTATACGGAATACTGCCCCGTGTAGACGTACCCTCCCTTCAACGCCTGCGCCATCTGTCCGGGCGCGCCGAAGTCGACGTAATACCCGTCCCGCTCGCCGGTAAGGAGCGCGTGCACGGAATGATGGAAGTCGTCGCACCAGAGCGCGTCAAGCCCGAGCCCGTGGGACTCTCTGTCCGCTATGGCGCGCGGGTCGTTCAGGTCGCTTTCCGCCATCAGGTAAAAGAATCTCCCCTCCTCCCTGGAGAACTCCTCGGCCCGCTCCTTCAATAGCGCGAGGAAAGGTTTGGCGCTGAAGTCGTATATCGCGTGTATGGCGTCGAGCCGGAGCCCGTCGATGTGGTAGTTTTTGTACCAGTGGAGCGCGTTCTCGATGAAGAAGTTCCTGACCTCGTCGCTGTACGGGCCGTCGAAGTTCACAGCCATGCCCCAGGGCGTCTTGTACCTGTCCGTGAAGTATGGCCCGAACTCGGAGAGGTAATTGCCCAGCGGGCCGAGGTGGTTGTAGACGACGTCGAGTATCACGGAGATCCCCTGCCCGTGGCACGCGTTGACGAGCCTCTTAAGCCCCGCGGGGCCGCCGTAAGTGTTCTGCGGGGCGAAGGGGAATACCCCGTCGTAGCCCCAGTTCCTTTCACCGGGGAACTGCGCCACGGGCATCAGCTCTATGGCGTTGACCCCAAGGTCTTTAATGGCCTCAAGCCTCGGGATAATTGCCTCGAAGGTGCCTTCTGGGGTGAACGCGCCCGTGTGCACCTCGTAGATTACCATCCCCGAAGGCTTTATCCCCTTCCAGCCGGGGTCGTCCCATCCGAAAGAATGGTCGGTTATCCGGGAAGGAGACTCTATGCCGTCCGGCTGGGAGTGGGAGGACGGGTCCGGGCGCTCTCTGCCATCGAGGCAGAGCACATAGGGCGTTCCGGGCGGAAGCCCCCGGACAGAGACCCTCCAGTAGCCCCTCCCGTCCATCTCCATGGGCAGGTCCCTTTGCATGCCGGGGGCCTTTATGCGGACCTTCATCCTTTTCACAAGAGGCCCCCAGACAGTGAACTCGCATATGCCGTCGCCGAGGTAATTCGGGCCTATCCTCATCTCGATACCTTGCTGGATGCCGCCGGAACGGAGGTCCGGGTTTTCGCGTGATTTCCAGGTTTTTTTTCGGAAAGAGCGGTCAGGAAACCCGGTATATACAAATTCTACATTCGCTTCGGCGTAAGTCAAATGGCCCCCTCTCAGCCCCCCGGCGTGACACGGCGGCGTTGCACTTTCAAGTCCCTGCATAAAAAACAGGCGCCCTGCAAGCCATTTGATTTAAATTATTAAAGTTACGATTGATTTCCGACGAAGTAGGTATGTGAGAAGCAAATAATACCTTTCAATAAATCTGAAAAATGTAAGTTATTAAAAAAAATCTTTTCTCCCCGGATACTTATGACGGCGATCAAGACGACAGAGGACCTGCTGGAAGAGCGCATCCGCGAGCTTAGGGAGGCGCAGGACCTTTTAAAAGAAGAGTCCGCCGAGCGCAAGCGCCTTGAATTCGAGATTAAGAAGCTCTCGATGGCGATTGAGAAATCGGCGAATATCGTCTTTATAACGGACGCCAACGGGGTCATTGAATACGTGAACCCGATGTTCGAGCAGGCTACGGGCTACTCCGGCAAGGAGGCCATAGGGCAGACCCCGTGGATGTTCATCCCGGATGACGCCGTATACCCTGACCACGAGCTTTTGTGGAAGGACGTCCCCTCAAAAGACGACTGGCAGGGGGTGCTGAAGAACAGGAAAAAAGACGGGGAATATTTCTGGTGCAAGGGCGTGATATCCCCCATAAAGGACGAGGGCGGCCGCGTGACCCACTTCCTTTCCATCTACGAGGACGTAACCGAGAAGAAGACCAGCACCGAGAAGATTCAGTACCTCGAGCACTATGACGGGCTTACGGGGCTCATGAACAGGGCGCGGTTCATAGGGACGCTGAGCGATTGGATAATAGAGGCGCGGATAGAGGGCGACTCCGGGGCAGCGGGGACGCTATTCCTCATAGACATAGACCAGTTCAAGTTCATAAGCGACGCCTACGGCCACGGCATGGGGGACGAGTTCCTCAGAAGGGTGGCGAAGCTCCTTCAGGTGACGCTCCGCTACATAGGCACGCGCTACTTCAACGAGACGGGCAGGGAGGCCTTTCTTTGCAGGCTGAGCGGGGACGAGTTCGCGGTCTTCATACCCGGGATAAGCAGGGTCGAAAGCGTAGCGGTCTCCGAGCAGATAAGGAAAGGGCTCGAGGGCTTCTACCAGGCCGATGTCCCCTGCCACATGACCGCGAGCATAGGGGTTTCCATGTACCCGGAGCACGGCAATACCGCCTCGGAGCTACTTACCAGGGCTGACGCGGCCATGTACCGCGCCAAGGAACTCGGGAGGAACAGGTTCCATTTCTACACGCCCGAGGAGCGCGACATCGAGCAGATGCACTCCAGGCTCGCATGGAAGGAGAACATACTCAAGGCGCTCAAGGAGGACCGGTTCGAGGCCTGGTACCAGCCGATAATGGACATGAAGGACGGCCGTGTCAGGCACTACGAGGTGCTCGCCCGCATGAGGGACAAGGACGGCGGGATAATACTGCCCGGCCCCTTCATAGACATAGCCGAGAGGTTCGGGCTCGTGGGCTCCATAGCCAGGGTCATCATGGAAAAGGCGATGCGCACGCAGGCGGAGACGGGCCGGAGCGGCAACCCCTTGACCTTATGCGTCAATATCTCGGGCAAGGAGCTGGTGGACAGGGAGTTCCTCTACTTCCTGCAATCGAAGATACACGAGACCGGCGTGGACCCGGGGCGCCTCGTGTTCGAGATAACCGAGACCGCCTCCATAAGCGACCTCGACAGGGCGATAAAGTTCATAAGGTCGTTGAAGGCCCTGGGCTGCCACGTTTCCCTCGACGATTTCGGCATAGGTTTCACGTCGTTCCTGTACCTGAAGGAGATGCACGTTGACTACGTGAAGATAGCCGGGCCTTTCATAAAGAACATAGAGAACAACCTGAACGACAGGCTGTTCGTAAAAGCGATCACGGACGTCGCCCGCGGCATGGGCATAAAGACCATAGCGGAGTTCGTCGAGAACCCTGAGACCTTGAACACCCTGAAGGAGCTCGGCCTCGACTACGCGCAGGGTTATCTGCTGGGCAGGCCGAGCCCGAAGCTCGAATTTCATCCCTGAATACGGCTGCTGAAAAAGTCCATCTGCTTCATGCTTCAATTTGCGCTGAGCAATAAGTCGTAAACTCCGTAACACCTTCCTTATGTATTGGAAACCTCGCCTCTAACAGAACTCTGAAAAACACAAATCACTACAGGCTGCTCAAAAAGCTCCAGATGCGAGGCGTCGAGAAGCGAGGAATGAGACGTACTCTTTTCGTACGTCGCAGTGACGAGCTTTGATGACAACAAAGCAGATGGACTTTTTCAGCAGCCTGCTTACGCCCTTCTCCTGTGCCTTGCCACCTCTATGAGGCCGGGGAGGACGGAGATTACGATGATGGCCAATATCACGGCCGTGAAGTTGTTCTTGACTAAAGCCAGGTTGCCGAAGAAGTACCCCCCGAACACGAAAAGCCCTATCCACGACACCCCTCCCACAATATTATAGGCGACGAACCTCCCGTAGCTCATGGCCCCGATGCCGGCCACGAACGGCGCGAAGGTGCGCACTATCGGCACGAACCGCGCAAGGATTATGGTCTTGCCGCCGTATCTCTCGTAGAAGCCGTGGGTCTTGTCGAGGTACTCCTTCTTGAATATGCGGCTGTCTTTCCTGTGGAAGACCTTAGGCCCCATGAAGCGCCCGACCCCGTAGTTGACCGTATCACCCAGGACGGCGGCTATCGCGAGCGATATGAAGAGGTATTCGGCCCTGAGCGAGCCCATGGCCGCGAAGTTCCCGGCGGCGAAAAGGAGCGAGTCCCCCGGAAGGAGCGGCGTTACGACAAGGCCCGTTTCGCAGAAGATGATGAGAAAGAGTATGAGGTATGTCCAGACGCCGAAGTCGTTGATGATGACGTTCAGGTGCGCGTCCAGGTGCATGAATATCTGGATGAATTCCTTTATGTACTCCATATTGTCATTGTCCCTTTAAGCATCAAGTCCGAATAAACAATATAAGATATCTCCCCGCCTGAGTCAATGACAAGGGAGAGGCGGCTAATTGACACCCATGAAAGCGGCTGTATACTAAAAATAGAGGAAAAACAAGGTACTTACGATAAAAAAACAACTCCGGGTCCCCGGGATCTCAAAAATGAGGTGACAGTATGCTTTCCTGGGCAGTAACATTTTTGATAATAGCGATAATCGCGGCCGTCCTGGGCTTTGCGGGCATCGCCGGGACCGCTGCCTGGATAGCCAAGCTCCTTTTCGTCATATTCGTGATCCTCTTCATAGTATCCCTCGTGGTCGGGCGAGGGAGGCCCACTGTATAGCCCTGCCGGAATTGCCATGAAACCCGTGTAAAAGGGGCTGAAAGGCTTTGGGGCCTTAAAAAAAGCTTCCAGTAAGGGAGGCTACTTCAGTAGCCTCTTTTTTTTCTTTTACTTTGGGGAAATTGTGCTAAAATCCGCCTACCCCCGCCGATTTAATCCGGAAGGTGCGGATTTTTAAAGGAATCTTGCTTCAAGGGCGCAGTCTGCCGAAGGTTTTTAGGTTTGAAGATGTTCGTTCTTATGATATGATATTTATAAATATAAAATAAAGGATGCCTCTAAAAATCAGGAAAAAGAACAATTTTTAGAGGTAGCCTAAAAGGTGTTCAATGAATACCCGTGACTTCGAAAATGAAATAAAGATCCATGTCGAGGCCCGTTACCCCATTCTCTGGCTGGTGTCTTTCGAGGAGCGGAGGGTCGAGAGGATCGTAGAGAGTTTAAGCGAGTCCATGAAGTTCAACTTCTGGTCCTGGTCGGTCTCGCGCGGCCTGTACGGCGGGGAGAAGAAGAAACGGGAGCCGATGGGCAAGGAGAAGATACTCGCCACGATAGATGAGAAGATATCCAAGGGCGAGAACACCAACAACATCTTCCTCCTGAAGGACATAGCCGGGTACTTCAATTCCCATGAGTTCCTGCGCAGGTTCAGGGACCTCCCGGCGATAATAGAAGAGCGCCACACCATAAACACCATCTGCATACTCTCCCCCACGCTTAGCGAAATACCTCCGGAGCTTGAAGAAGATATCGTGGTCCTTGAGCTCTCCTTGCCTGACTACGACGAGATAGCCGAGATGGTCTCACAGACCTACGGCCACCTCATCCCCGAGAAGTGGCACGCCTCCACGCGTTCGATCCTGTACAAGTCCCTGCAGGGGCTTTCCATGGACAACATAAAAAGGGTCATAAGGAAGGCGATAAGCCTCAATAACGGCTTCCTTAACGAGGACTGCATATCCTACATCCAGGACGAAAAGCAGCAGGTAATAAAAAAGCAGAAGATACTCGACTACTACCCCCACAGGGAGACGATAGAGAACATCGGGGGCCTGAGCGAGATAAAGAAATGGTTCGTCGAGAGGGAGCACGTATTCCGCCTGAGCCGCGACAAAATTGAGACCCTCGGGCTCGACGTCCCGAAGGGGCTTTTGCTCATTGGCGTGCCGGGCTCCGGGAAAAGCCTCTGCTGCAAGGCGCTTGCCGGGATATGGAACCTGCCCCTGCTTCGGCTCGACGTCGGCAGGCTCTTCGGCTCCACGGTCGGAGAGTCCGAAAAGAACATCAGGAGGTGCATACAGCTCTCCGAGGCCGTAAGCCCCTGCATACTCTGGATAGACGAGATCGACAAGGCCTTCGGCGGCATATCGGGCTACCAGGGGGACTCGGGCACGCAGATGAGGGTCTTCGGCACGTTCATCACGTGGCTGCAGGAAAAGGAGAACCCGGTCTTCGTCATCTCCACCGCCAACGAGCCCAAGAACCTCCCTCCGGAGCTATGGAGGAAAGGCAGGTACGACGAGGTCTTCTTCGTGGATCTCCCCAGCCAGGAGGAGAGGGAGGAGATATTCAGGATACACCTCGAAAGAAGGGTGCAGAACCTGAGCAGGTTGAACATGAGGGAGCTGGCGCAGAACAGCCAGGGGTTCACCGGGGCCGAGATAGAGCAGGCCGTCAAGGACGCCGTTGTAACGACCTTCAATACCGTCCACGGCGGCGAGAGCACGAAAGAGGTCGAGGACATGATAGAGGGCCTCCTTGCCCTTGACGTCACGCAGGAAACGCTCCTTTCCTCGATAAGGCACATTACGCCGCTGTCGGTATTGAAGAAGGAGGAGATAGAGGAGCTACGGACCTGGAGCCACCAGAGGGCGCGCCCGGCTTCCCGCTCGCTCTTCCTCCAGAGGGCGGAGTCCCTTACCGACACGGAGAAGAGGAATATCGCCATACACGAGGCGGGCCACGCCGTCATGATGAAGCTCCACTTCAACAAGACCCCGGCCTTCGTAAGCGTCGACAACTACAAGAACTTCAGCGCCTTCATACCGATAGACGAGGCGATAAGGACGACCTTCACGAAGAGGGACCTCGAAAAGGAGATAGGGGTCATACTCGGCGGCATGGTCGCCGAGGACGAGATGATCGGGAACGACTCCAAGACCGTAGGCGCGTCCCACGACCTCATACAGGCAACGGGGATAGCGAGGAAGATGGTCGTGGAGTACGGGTTCGGCGAGATAATGAGGAACAAAAGCCTCATCGTCCTGCAGGACTACGCCCTCACATCCGGGGGGGATGTCCTTGACGACATCCAGAAGATACTCGACTCCGCCAAGGAGGCCACGGCAGAGGTGATAGGGAGGAACAAGGAAGCCCTCCTCGCGCTCGCCGAGAGGCTCCTTAAGGAAGTGCTGATGAACGGGGACGCCCTTAACAGGTTCTTCAGGGAGACCCCCCTTAACTGAGGAGGGACCGCGCATGTCTTTCTATACCGTCATCAAGACAGAGCTCAATAACAAGAAGTACATAATCTGCGCCCTCGAGGAGCTTAAAAGGAGGGGCGAGATAAAGAACTTCATAAAGAACGAGAAGAAAGAGACTATCGAGGTGGACAGGGACGGCGACATAATAAACCTCTCCAAGGAAAAATCCGGCAACTACCAGATGGGCGGCGACAACAGAGTCGTCAACACGTTCTCGAACAGGCTGAAGCAGATATACGCATACGAATCGATAAAGGACAACCTGCCGCTGGACTTCGAGATAGCCAAGGAGAACGAGACGGCCGGGGAGATACAGATACTCCTTAAAGGATAGGCCTGGCGTATTTTTTCTGCACCTGCAGAAACTCTGAATTATTCAGGCTGCTCAAAAAGCTCCAGATGCGAGGCGTCGAGGAGCGAGGAATGAGACGTACTCCTTACGTTGTGACAAGACGAAGACAACGAAGCAGATGGACTTTTTCAGCAGCCTGCCAAAAGGTGAATGAATGGACAGACAGATAAGGATAAAAATAACCCCTGACGGAAAAGTGGAGATAGACTCGAGCATCTACACGGACTGCAAGGAAGTCGCCGAGCACCTGACGAAGCTCCTCGGCAAGCAGGAGAGCTTCGTGGAGAAAGACGAGCTCGACAGGGAAATAAAGATAAAGATAGAGGCCGAGTGACCGGGGCTTCAAGGGTTTTCCGGCCAAGGCTGCCTCTAAAAATTAGGAATTTTTTCTGAAGTCAAGGAAGGGCGGAAATAAAAAGCGCAGCATATATGTGAATATGTGAGTATTTTTATTTTCGTCCTGACGCAGAGGTCAGGAAAAAGAACAATTTTTAGAGGTAGCCTTAAAGAGAATAATTCCCGATCCCCTTCCGGGGTATTCCATAAAAACAAATAATCGACTAAACGGGTCGCCATCATGGGTGAACTCATCAATATCCACGCAATACTGCCTTATTCGAGGGTGAACGGCCCCGGCCTCCGGGAGGTCGTCTTCTTTCAGGGCTGCGCGCGGGACTGCGAAGGGTGCTTTAACCCGGACACGCACACATTCGAGGCAAGAAAGCTCCATACGCCCTGGGAGGTCCTTGAAAAAAGGGCCGGGGGGGTCGAAGGCATAACGGTGAGCGGCGGGGAGCCTTTCATGCAGAAAGACGGCCTCCTTCTGCTCCTGAAGCAGGCAAAGGGGCTCGGGCTTTCAACGGTCGTGTATACCGGCTTTACGCTCAAGGAGCTTAAGTCTGACAGGCTTGCCGCCTCAATCCTCGAATATATCGACGTTCTAATCGACGGGCCTTACATCGAGGAGAGGAAAGAAAAGACGCTCCTTGCCAGGGGCTCGGAGAACCAGCGACTCATATTCCTCACTGACCGCTATAACGAAAGCGACTTCCTCATGCCCGGCAAGGTCGAGGTGATAATCGGCAGGGACGGGGCCGTGACCGAGACCGGTTTCAGCAGGGTCATCTTCGGGGCAGGCCATTGAAGACGATCGACTTCGACAGCCTTAAAAAGACGCTTAATTCGATAAAAGAGGCCGGCGTCGGCCATTCGGCGAGGGGCCTTCTCATAGACACAGCCCGGCTCATCCCAAAGTCCCCCGAATTCCTCGAGCTGTTCAAGCTCGGCTACGAGCTCCTTAACAGGGTAACTGACCCCGAGGACAACAGGCACGCCACCCTCGACTTCGTAAAGGAGATCCCCCATACCGAGCCTTTCCTCCCTCTCTACTCGAAGGCCATAGAGGACGCGGTAGACGCGGCCGACGGGCTTACCGAGGCCTACCAGAGGACTACGGAGCTGCTGCGGCTCGCCAATGATATACCGAAGGCCGATAAGTTCATCCCCACTCGTCTTCGGGCCTGGAGGCTCGCCATGAACCTCCCGGACGAGCCCAGGCGCAGGGAGGTCCCGCTCGGACAGATAGCGAGCGAGCTGCCCAAGACGAGCGACGTGTCGTTCTTCAAGCGCTACACGCTCCTCGGCATAGCCAGGGAGATGCCGAAGGAGGGGGTATTTGCCGCGGCTTACAGGGAGGCCATAGGCTGCGCCATCAAGGCCGTGCCGCTCATCGAAGAGCCCTTCTACAGGAAGTACGCCCTCATGTACATAGCGAAGGACCTGCCGAAGGGCGGGGAGTTCGCGGACCTCTACCGGGAGGTCATAACCGGGACGTACAAGGCGACGATTGAGATAAACGACCCGTTCGCGAGGCAGCACGCCCTTATTGAGCTGGTGCAGGAGATCCCCAAGGAGTTAGACTTCTTCCCCCTCCTGCAGGACGTCATAGAGCAGTCGCTCTCGTTTTTCACCGTAAGGAAGTGGATGGGGGATATCGAGGTCTTCGACGTCGTGGACTACATCCTTTCGGCCGAGGAGCTCGGCATAAAGGAGTCGAAGAAGAATAGGTTCTCGAGGGAGAAATACGCGCAGATAATCTCGAACGAGCTTGAAAAGCTCGCCCCGAGGCTGAACGACACTCGCTTCATAGAGACCCTGAGGCCGTACACCCACGTATGGGTGCAGCCGAAGGCGCTGAGGGACGCCGTAAAGAAGGTCGTCGACCGCCTCGAGGGCCTGGCCACCACCTACCACGGGAGGGAGATCGAAAGGCCGGTGTTCGTGAAAGAGCACAACCCCGCCTCCGGGGGCTTTCACGTCGTGCACAGGAAAGAGCCCGCCAGCATCGACTGCGTCTCCATAGACCTGGGCGCCACGAACACCGTCATAATGAGGAAGAAGGGCGGCTCCCAGCCGGAGTTCATCCAGCTGCCCGCCGCGAAAAGGTACGACGGAGCCCTCATAATACCGACGGTGCTGAGCGCGGAGACCAATTCCATAGGCGCCGAGGTGAACGAGGACTTCCCGATAACGAACATGAAGCAGATGCTCCTGGACGGCAACCCGAAGGCGAAGGAGCACATGGACAGGTTTTTCCGCATCCTGTACCAGCACCTGAAGAAGGCCACCGCGAGCTCGGGCTGGTTCTCGATATTGCCCAGGAACCCCTCGGACGTCATCTACCTTACCGTGCCGGTAGGCTACACAGACTACAAGAACACGCTCCGTGAGATAGTGGAGAGGAACGCGAAGGGGGCGAAGGTCGAGTTCATAGAGGAGCCCCTGGCGGCCGCGGTAGGCTACCAGGTGGTGGAGGAGAGGGACAAGGTCGTCCTCATAATAGACTTCGGCGGCAGCACTCTGAATACCATGATAGTGCGCCTCAACGTGAACGAGGTGCACATAGTGGCCAAGCCCGAGAGGGCGCTGGTCCTCGGCGGAAAGGACATAGACCTCTGGCTGGCCGTAGAGTGCGCGAAAAAGGCCGGCATGTCTCCGGAAAAGGTGCCATACAGGCTCACGAGCAGGGCGGAGGAGATAAAGATAGAGCTTTCCAGAAAAAACGAGGCCGCCTTCGTCTGGGAGGGCAGGGAGGTGGCGAAGGTGACGAGGGCGGAGTTCGAGGAGATACTCGACAGGCACGACTTCTACAAAAACGTCGACAGGACCCTTTCCTATGTCCTGAAGAGGGCCGAGAAGGTCGGGCTCAGGAAGGACAAGATAGAGGCGGTGCTCCTTACCGGGGGCTCCTCGCAGATACCCTCCTTCAAGGAGAAGATAGGCCACATATTCCCGAACCTGAGGAGGGAGAACCTCATCTACGACCACAGCCCGCTTACGGCCGTGGGGCAGGGGGCCGCTCTCTACGGCACAAGGGAGATAACCGACAGGCACTTGGGGATGGCTTACGCGATAAGGTATTCCGCGACCGACAAGGACGCCACCCACTCGTTCTCCATAGTGCTTGAGAAGGGCGAGGCCCTGCCTGTGGAGAAGACCTTCAGGGTCAGGCCCGCGAAGAAGCTCGGCTTCCAGAGCGAGATATACGTGGAGCTCTTCGAGGTCCCCGAAAGCCTTATTACGCGCAAGTGGGTGATAGAGGGCGGGGTCGAGTCCCTGAAGCAGGAGTTGAGGCAGTTCAACGACCTGAACCTTACGGGCCTGAAGACGGTAACGCTGCCTTACAGGGAGCCGCTCGACGGGGACACGGATATAACCCTTTCGGTTGACGGGGGCGGGCACTTGAGCGTCGTATACGGGCCGCAGAATACCGTCATCGAGACAGGGCTGAGGCTCCAGTAGGGCCTTAACAGGCTGCTGAAAAAGTCCATCTGCTTCGTTTCATCAAAGCGCAACAGCGTACAAGGTTGTCATTCTGAGGAGCCGAAGGCGACGAAGAATCCCGAACCTGTTGCTCCCCAATTCGAGATTCTTCCCCTTCGCTTCGCTCAGGGCTTCGGCTCACTCGCTCAGAATGACAGACAAAGTACGCCTCATTCCTTGCTTCCCTATTTCAATCGGGGCCTCGCATCTGGAGCTTTTTGAGCAGCCTGTATTTGATTTTGAGTTTTTCAGCAGCCTGTTAAAATAAAAAACCCCCGCCCATTCGGGCGGGGGTTTCGCATTTCATCCGGTTTTTCTGCCTTAAGCTATCCTTCCGGCGAGCCTGCCGAGCAGCCTGTTGACGGGGTTCTGCCTGGGCAGGAACCCGACTATCGGCTTTCTCCTGACGCCGAGCTTTTTCATCTCCTTCAAGATGTCGAAGTGGCAGTTGTCGAACTTGAGCCCTTTCCTGAAGGCCCTGACCGCTACGGACTTCTGCCCGTTCAGGAGGAATATCCTTCCGAGGTTCAGGTATATCTCCGGGTTATAGAATTCCTTTTCAGCCGCCATGAGGCAGAGCGATATGGCCTTGTCGTAATTCCCCTCCACGTTGGCGAGGCATACGGCGTAGTGCGACATCGCCGTAGGGTGTTGAGTAAAGCACAGGTCTTCGTCGAAGATCCTCAACGCTTCACTGAACCTGCCGTCGCGGGCGAACCCTATGCCCTTTTCCACAACCTCAATTTCCATAAACCGCACCTCCTGCCGTTTTGAGATTTGCCCGATTTGTTTTCGGTAATTGAGCTTTTTGCCGTTGTTATATAGGAAGAACCAAGAAGGTTTTATAGAAGTGCATCGTGGAAACAGTATACAACAGCCCCCCTGTTTTTTATGTGACCACGGTCACCCCCCCCTCTTAAAATCACGGGGCGGATTGAGTGGAAAAGGGCGCTTTATGATGCGCCGCGGGCGCGTTTTAAGCAGCCGGGTTGCGGGCCTCAAAAGAAGCGGCGCAGCCGGTAAACCGCCTTTATATTTACGTGAGGCGCTGACCGGTTCGTAAGGCATTTTCAAAGGCCTTAAAAGGTAGGTCAGGTCTTGCATCCGGAGAGGAGCTCCTTGATGCAAGACCTGATCGGTGGGCCAGAATCCTTTGACAACCGGCGCCCTTCCTGAGCCCCGGCAAAGTGGGGGGAATATGAAGTGGGTTGCTGTCTTCGATTACCGGGTAAGGGGCCTTATAGGCGGAGGCGCCGGCTCACCCTTTACGGATATCTCGATCTCGCACTTCTTGCAGGACTCGACCTTTACCTCAAGTTCGTTCTCGGCCTGCAGGGTCACGTTGTATTCAAGCACCTCGGCGTTCTTGTTGAAGTCCTTTTCCTTGGCCACGTCCTGGCCGTTAAGCTCTATCTCGGCGCTGCTGACCCTGGATTCCTTCCCCGAGTCCCCGCCGTTCTTGACGACTATGACGCCTGCTCCGGGCATGGGGGCCGTGAAGTTGAGCTTCGTCTCTTTATTGTGGTGTTCGCCCTTTGTGATGTATACCGGGCCGTAAATCGTGACCATTTCGGCCTCTGCCACGCTTACCGCGCCAAGCAGCAGCAAAGAGGATAAAACCGCTATACCTTTGAATCTCTTCATGGCCCACGCTCCTCCTTACGTATTTTAAACTCACCCTGTTATACCAGTGCCGGGAAAAACTCACAGTGACATAAGTTACAAGGGAGGTGCGTTTTTTTAACGGGGTATTTAAGGATGTGCTTGAAAAGGCTGAGGTTTTTGGGCCGGCAAAGGGAATGGTTTTATGGCCTGAAAATGACCTTGCCAGGGGCCTCCCGGTATCTTATGTGACCGGCCGGGCCGCCGCCGGCTCCTCTATCATGGGTCTGGATTTTACCTTGCCGCCGGATGCAATCCCGCCATAAATGGCGGGATTGTCGGCAAGGTATTGCTTTTTATATAGCTCTTTGATGCGCCCTTAAAAAGGGCGGTATGTCGCCGAGCGCCCGAATAAAATCAACAGGTGGTATAATCTGGGTTGAGGAAAGACTTGTTACAGGGAGGGGCTTGCTTGCAGGACTTGATCCCGGATTACCCGGACCTTTCAGAGGTGTCGATAGGCCACAGGCAGGTCCTCCACCCGCTCTTCAAAAGGCTGGAGTGCGGGGTATCGGAGTTCACCTTCGCGAACATTTTCCTTTTCCGGAAGACCCACGGCTACATGCTCTCCCGCCTTCCGGACGGGACTGTCATGATATCCGGCCGCGACAACGGCAAGGACTTTTTCATGCTCCCGTTCGGCCTGCCGAAGAGGGACCTGCTCGACGGCCTCTTTAAAAGGTTCTCATGCATGAAGAACGCCTCGGAGCGGCAGACGCTCCTTTTAAGGGAGGCCGGGTACGGGGTCAAGGAGGACAGGGACAACTTCGACTACCTCTACAGCAGAGAGGAGATGGCCGGCCTGTCCGGCAGGAAGTTCCACAGGAAAAAGAACCTCGTCAACCTCTTTACCGGCTCCTACAGGTACGAGGTAAGGCCGCTCCTCGACGAATACATCCCGGACGCCCTCGGGGTGCTTGAGGGCTGGAGAGACGAAAGCTCGGCGGACGATTACGACGCGGCGAAAGAGGCCCTTGGCCTGTGCGGTAAGCTTCAGCTCTGCGGCTCGGTCTATTATGTCGAGGGTACCCCGGCGGCCTATATACTCGGGGAGGAGCTTAAGAAAGACACCTTCGTGGTGCACTTTGAAAAGGCGGCAGGGGAGTTCAAGGGGCTGCTGCAGTTCGTGAACCAGAGCTTCTCAGCCGGTCTGCCTGAGAGGTACGTGTTCATAAACAGGGAGCAGGACCTCGGGCAGGAGGGCCTGAGGAAATCGAAGATGAGCTACAGGCCGGTGGGGTTCGTCAAGAAGTATAAGGTCTCGGTATAGAAGGCTGGTATCAGTTATCGGTAATCGGTTATCAGTTATCAGTTATCGGAAACCGATAGCCGGCTGAAAAGGCAAAACCGGTTGGCGTCTAAGCAGAGCGTATCGGCAGCCTCGTTCCTTGCTTTTAACCCGTCCGTTTGAATACAGCCGCGAGCATCGGCGGGGTGACAAGGGTCGTGGCCATGATGACGATGACTATGGCCGAGAAGACGGTGTCGTCCATCACACCCATGCCCTTGCCCATGTTGGCGAATATGAGCCCGACCTCCCCGCGCGGGATCATGCCGACGCCCACCGAGAGCTTGTTCATGCCCTTGCCGGCGGCCCACCCGGCGGCAACCTTGGTGATAACGGCGGCTATGAATATGCCCGCGGCCATCACTATGACGCGGGTGTCCATGAGTGTTGCGACCTTAACCTGCATGCCCGTAAGGACGAAGAATATCGGCACGAGGAAATGCCCGAGGTGCTCGGTGAACTCCATTATGTGCCTGTGCGAGTGGACCTCGATTATCTCTTCGAGCCTTCCGGCGAGAGCGCCGTCGACGCGCTCTTCCCTGAGCGTTTTTCTTAAGTCTTCCACGAACGGCGGGTCGCTGAACTGGTCGAAGTACACGGGCGTAAGGATGAGCCCGGCCGTGAACGCCCCGACGATGGGCGCGAGGCCCACGAGCGAGGCTACGTAGGCGAAGACGAGGCCGAATGATATCACAAGGGCGAACTTCATGCCCGTTCCCGTGTGTATCCTGGAGAAGAACCAGCTAAGCCGCGGCGCGATCCATGTGCCCAGCAGTATGCCTCCGCCGAGGAATACGGCAGCCTTTAGTATTATTATAAAGAGGGAGTATAAGTCTATCGAGCCCTGGATGACTATGGCCGATACGACCGCGAGTATTATGAGGCCGAGCACGTCGTCGATGACGGCCGCGCCTATTATGGTGCGCGCCTCCGGGGTCTGCGATTTGCCGATGTCCTGCAGGACCCTCGCCGTTATCCCGACGGACGTCGCGGTCATGGTGGCCCCGAGGAAAAGGTAGGCGGAGTACTGGAGCCCCGGTATGAGCCACGGCCCCACGAAGTACGTTATCGCCACGAGCGGCAGTATTACGCCCACGCACGCCACCAGGAAAGAGGGTATCCCTACCTTTATCATCGTCTGTATGTTCGACTCTATCCCTATCTGGAAGAGCAGCACCACGACCCCGAGCTCCGCGAGGAAGTGTATTATCTCGTTCGTCTTTATCTGCTCGAACATGGTAAAGCCGGTAAGGTAAAGGCTGCCGAGCACGACCCCGATGATAAGCTCGCCCAGGACCGCGGGCTGCCCCACGCGCTCGATGAGGCTCGATATCTTCGCGGCTATGAGGAGGACCGCTATCCAGAGGAAGGTGAGAGGGAATATGTCGCCGGTTACGGCCTCTCCCGCCGTATTGTCGCCCGCGAAGATGCCGGAGGGGTTAAGAAGGACGGCGAACGCGAGGCCGAGGATCAAGAATTTAAGGGTGAGGCTCCTTTGAAGTCCCGGGCGGCATGGGGTCATGATAGCTCCGTTTGTAAGGGGATAAGAGACTTCGATTGTATTTAATTATCCTTAAATGTCAAGCATTTTTGTGCTTTTCTAAAACTCTCCCCGCCGCGGGGCTGGTCCGGTCTGCAAGGCTTATAACTGGCGGGTTTTCGAAGGTGGTTACTTTTGGCCCCGGTATCTGTTAAAATAATACCCCCTTATGTTAAAATAACCTGTAGGAGCGGCGATGGTAGCGGCGAACATGATGAGCGCGGGCGTAAGGACTATCGGTACGGATGAGACCGTGCCGGGGGCGTTAAGGCTGTTTACCGAAGGTCATAAGGTCCTCGTATCCGTCGATAGCAAGGGCGTTGTCACGGGGGCGGTCACACCGGGGTCCCTCATGGAGGCGTTCCCCTCCGGCAAGTTCGACAACGCGAATGCGCCGGATTCCGTTTCGAAGGCGCTTGTCAAAGAATCGGCTGAGAAAGGCTTCGCCACAGTCCGCCCGCACGCGGGGATGGACGAGGTGAGGGCGGCCTTCGCGCGCCCCCGTGATGCCGGGTTCGTCGTCGTAACTGACGACTGCGGCAGGCCCCTCGGGGTAATATTCCCCGAGGACGTGTTGAGGAGGATATGGAGATACGCGACGACACGATAGGGGTATACGTCCATATACCGTATTGCATATCGAAGTGCCCGTACTGCAACTTCAGCTCAGCCGCGATTTCAAGCCCCCCTGAGAAGAGGTACTCGGACTGCGTTATAAAGGAGCTTTCCTTTTATCTGGAGACCGAAGGCCTCAACGGCAGGAGGCTTGAGACCGTCTACATCGGCGGAGGCACGCCGTCCATATTCTCCCCCGAAGAGATCGGCAGGGTCATAAGCTCGATAAAGGGCCGGTTCATTCCTCTGGGAAATGATATCGAGGTTACCCTCGAGGTAAACCCCGATACCGTCGATTTAAAGAAACTCGCGGCCTACGCCCGTGGCGGGGTAACGAGGCTCAGCATCGGGGCACAGTCGTTTTCAGACGTTGAGCTTGAATCCATCGGCAGGACGCACTCGGCCCGAAGGGCGCTGGATGCGTTCCATGAAGCTCGGGAGGCCGGGTCCCGTAATATCGGCGTAGACCTCATATTCGGGCTTCCGGGCCAGCGCGAAAAGGACTGGGAGAGCTCTGTGCGAAAGGCGATAGGGCTCAGGCCCGAGCACATCTCCGTCTACGGGCTTACTATAGAGGAAGGGACGCCGTTTTTCAGCGCGTTCAAAGGCCGCGCCGGGCTGCCTTCAGAGGAGGCCGAGGCTGCGATGTATGAGCGGGCTATATACCTTTTGCAAGAAGCGGGCTATATCCATTACGAGATATCGAACTTCGCCCTGCCCGGAAAGACGAGCGTCCATAACTCGAGGTACTGGGCCGACAAGGACTACCTCGGGCTCGGCGCGAGCGCCCACTCTTACATCTCGCGCCCCGGCTGGGGCAGGAGGTGGTGGAACGCGCCTGACCCGCGGGAATACATGCGGGCGATCGAAAACGCCGGCACGGCAAGAGTTGGGGAAGAGAAGCTCCGCAGGGAAGAGGCCATGACCGAAGCCATGATGCTCGGCCTGAGGAGGCTCGATAAGGGGATCGAGGGCAGGGCGTTCAAGGAACGTTTCGGCTCCCTGCCGAAAGAATCTTTCAAAAGGTGGGAGGCTCTCCATAAAGACGGGCTGTTGAACGGCCCGAACGATGATATCGTGCTTACGCCGAAAGGGGTGCTTCTTTCCAATGAGGTATTCCTGAAGATGGCGGAGGGCTGCCTCTAAAAATTGTTCTTTTTCCTGACCTCTGCCTAGGAGCGAAAATAAAAATGGACATTGCTGCGCTTTTTATTTCCGCCCTTCCTTGACTTCAGAAAAAATTCCTGATTTTCAGAGGCATCCTTTTTTTATAAAGACACGCGGGGCTTTTTCATCATATTTCCCGAAACTCCTTTGATTCTTTCTATCCTTGACATTGGTTTTTACCGTTGGTATCTTTTAATGTGGACTTTTAAGGGGTTTTAAAAAAATCCTTTTAATCCCGAAGGGTTACGCATGAGCGTATTTTCAGAAAGGTCCGGCAAGATACTTAACGCCATAGTGAGGGACTATATCCTTACGGCCGAGCCGGTAAGCTCAAAGGCCATAGCGGCAAAGTATTGCCTTGGCCTCAGCCCGGCCACCATCCGTAACATCATGGCCGAGCTCGAGGACGAGGGCTTCCTCGTCCAGCCGCACACATCCGCCGGGAGGGTCCCGACCGATATGAGCTTCCGCTTCTATATCGACAGCCTTAGCGGGCTAAAGGAGCCGCCCGAAGGGGAGAAGGACATACTTAAGAGGACCTGCGAGGAGCCCGTTGACAACATCCTCATGGACACGGCCAAATCGCTTTCCATGCTCACGAGCTGCGCCGGGGTGATGTTTATCCCCGGGAAGGACAACTTCAGGATAAGGCACATAAGTTTCCTCCCGCTCGACAGGACCGGTATAATGATGCTGCTGGTCTCAAGTCTCGGCCACGTGACGACGAGGCTCATAAGGACGGGGTTCGATTGCAGCGGGCTCGACCTGGAGAGGATATCCAACTACCTTAATTCGATAGCCGGCGGCTTGACTGTCCGGGAATTGAGGGCGAAAATCTTAATGGAGATGGAAAAGGTCAAAAGCCTCTACGACGAGCTTTTGACCGACGCGCTCAAGCTCGGCGCAATGGGGCTTGAGCAGAGGCCCAACGAAGAGGACGGCCTCTACGTCGAGGGCAAGGTCAATATCTTCGAGCAGCCCGAGTTCAGGGACGACTTCGAGCGCATGAAAAAGCTCTTCTCCGCGTTCGAGGAAAAGAGCCTCCTCGTGAAGATACTCGACAAGAGCATGGACGAGAGCGGCATCCACATCTACCTCGGCTCGGAGTCCGCCATAAAGGAGTTCGAGGGGCTGAGCTTCGTTACCGCGCCTTACGGCAGGGACGGGGAGGTGCTCGGCACCATAGGGGTCATAGGGCCGGTCAGGATGGACTACTCGAAGATAATCCCCCTGGTCGATTATACCGCCGGGCTTTTAAGCAAGTTCTTTTAAAGAAGCTCTTTTTAAGAAGCTCTTTTCAGCCGGGGGGGGGCGGTCACGCCTTTGCCCCCGGTATCCTTTTTTTACTTAACGACATTACGATAGGCGGCGGCATGGACGACATGAAAGACGACGAAAGGCAGGACATGGGCGAGGAGGCCCTTGAGGGGCAGCTCCAGGAGCTGCCGGGCGAGGAGATAGCGCGCCTTCGCAGCGAGCTCGATGACAAGGTAAAGGAGGCGGACCGCAACCACAACATGTACCTCCGCGCCTGCGCCGACCTGGAGAACTATAAGAAGAGGGCCGAGAGGGAGCGGGCGGACGCCGTGAATTTCGCCAACGAGGCCCTCATCGAAGAGGTCCTCCCGGTGATAGACAACTTCGAGAGGGCGCTTTCCCACGCCAACGGCGAGAACGTCGATTCGCTCCGCAAGGGCGTCCATCTGACGGCGGACCAGATGTACTCGGTCCTGAAGAAGTTCGGCCTTCAGGAGATAAAGTCCGTGGGCGAGAAGTTCGACCCTTCGCTCCACCACGCCATAACCGAGGAGGAGACGGAAGGGGCCGCGCCCGGAACGGTCGTAAAGGAATTCCAGAAGGGGTACCTGCTAAAGGGCAGGCTCTTGCGCCCGGCGATGGTGGCGGTGTCGAAGGCCGCGGGCCCGGGGCGCGGAGGGGACGCTTAATAATATGGCTGAAAAAGACTACTACGGCATACTCGGCGTCGAAAGGACTGCGAGCGACGAGGAGATAAAGAAGGCATATAGGAGGCTCGCCCACGAGCTCCACCCCGACAAACACGCCGGGGACAAGGAAAAAGAGGAGAAGTTCAAGCTCATAAACGAGGCGTACGAGACCTTGAAGGACACTAACAAGAGGGCCCAGTACGACAGGTTCGGCTATGTCGGGGCAGGCGGCTCGCAGTATACGGAGGCGGGCTTCGGCTCGGACTTCCAGGACATCTTCAGCGAGGTCTTCTCGGACTTTTTCGGCGGCGCAAGGAGGAGGCCCGCGCCTGAACGGGGCGCCGACCTCCGGTACGACCTCGAGATAAGCTTCGAGGAGGCCGCCTTCGGCACCGAAAAGACGATAAAAATCCCGAAGACCGTCCTTTGCGGCGCCTGCGGCGGCAGCGGGGCGAAGCAGGGCACCCAGCCCGTCACCTGCCCCGGATGCGGGGGCACCGGGCAGGTCAGGTTCCAGCAGGGGTTTTTCAGCATCTCCCGGCCGTGCTCGGGCTGCCGGGGCGCGGGAAAGGTCATAAAGGACCCGTGCCCGGAGTGCAGGGGCAGCGGACAGGCGAGGACCGTAAACACCATAAGCGTAAAGGTCCCCGGCGGCATAGACACGGGCTCGAGGCTCCGGCTTTCCGGGGAGGGCGAGTACGGGGAGAGGGGCGGGCATCCGGGGGACCTGTATATAATGATAAGCGTCCTGCCGCACCCTATCTTCAAGCGCGAGAGCGACGATATAATATGCGAGGTCCCCATCAGTTTCCCGCAGGCCGCGCTCGGGGCCGAGATCGAGGTGCCCACGCTCGAAGGGCCGGTAAAGCTAAAGATACCGGCGGGCACGCAGTCCGGCAAGGTCCTGCGGCTTAAAAACAAGGGCATAGCGTCACTGCACACCGGCAGGCGCGGCGACGAGCAGGTAATAATCAAGGTGGAGACGCCGACGAAGCTCGATAAAAAGCAGAAGGAATTACTGGAGGAGTTCGCCAGCATAAGCGGGGAGGAGACGACCCCTTTGCGGAAGAACTTCTTCTCCAAGGTCAAGGAAATCTTCGAATGAGGTTCAGCCGCGCCGTCTTTCTCTCCTTTCTTATCCTGTTATCATCAGTCCGGTGCGCGCCCGCGCGCGACCTGTCATCGATATTCGACGAGCTCGACTCAAAGGGCGCTTCTACCGAGGCGGTGGGGGAGCTTGAGGCCTATATCTCCAGAAATCCGTCCGCGGACTATATCGACGAGGCGTTGATGAGGCTCGCGGGGGTCTACGCCGGCAGGAAGGACTTCGCCCGCGCGGCCTCGCTCTACCAGAAGGTGATAGAGGGGTTCCCGGCAAGCCGCCTCCGCTTCGAGGCATCCTACGAGCTCGGGGCCGTCAGGTACAAATCCGGCCAGTTGAGGGACGCGAAGTCCGCGCTGGAGGCCGTGGCCACGAGCAGGGAGGCCGGCATAGGGCTTCGGACAAAAGCCGCGCGGCTCATAAAGGAGATCGACTCCGCTTCCATCGGCGCTGAAAAAATGGCCGAGGGCCCGGCCATCGGGGTGCTCCTCCCGCTGCATGGCAATTATACCCAGTTCGGCGAGCAGGCCTTAAACGGCGTCCTGCTCGCGGCTGAGGTCTTCGGGAGCGGCGAGGGCCCGGTGGAGGTGTTAGCGAGGAACGTCGGCACGGACCCGGCCTCGGTCGAGGCCGCCGTAAGCGAGCTGGCCTCCAACGGCCGCGTCGTTGGGCTCATAGGGCCGCTCCTGAGCGCCACGGCGACCGAGGCCGCCAAGTACGCCCAGTCGAAAAAGATACCGGTCATCACGTTGTCGCAGAAGGACGGCGTCACGGAGGCCGGGGACTATGTCTTCAGGAACTTCCTTACTCCGTCGATGCAGGCCTCGGCGCTGGCCGAGTACGCCTGCGGGCCGTCCGGCAAGAAAAGGTTCGCGGTCTTGAGCCCGCAGAACAACTACGGGGCCGAGCTCGCGAAGCTCTTTACGAAAGAGGCCGAGACGCGGGGCTGTACCGTCGCAAGGTCGGCCTCGTACCCGCAGGGGCAGGCTGATTTCAGCTCCGAGATAAAAAGGATATTCGGCGTCCAGGTCAAGGAGCGGAAGGAAGGCAGGCGCGTCATAAAGGAATACACCCCTACGGTCAAGATTGACGCCGTCTTCATCCCGGACTCCTACGAGGCCGTGGCGTTGATCGCGCCTTACTTCGAGTATTATAATATAACGGACGTACAGCTCCTCGGGCCGAGCAGTTGGAACTCCCCGAGGCTTGCCGACCTCGGCGGCAAGAGCCTCGAAGGGGCGGTCTTCGTGGACGGGTTCTTCGCGGACAGCGCCAAGCCCGGCGCGAATGATTTCACGAAGAGGTTCAGGGAGGCCTTTGGCGCGGCCCCCGGGGTAATAGAGGCCCAGGCCTATGACGCGGCCATGATGCTCATGGCCGCCGTAAGGGAGAATAACGGCTCGCTCGACAGGGAGGCCCTGAAGGAGAGGCTTAAGTCGATGAAGGGCTTCAGGGGCGCAACGGGCGGCCTTTATTTCGACAGCCGCAACGAGCCGGTAAAAAGGCTCTTCTTCCTGACGATAAAGGACAGGCGCGTGGTAGAGGCGCAGGCAAACTGATTGGTTAGCGAAAACTCTGATTCAGGTTGCTCAAAATCCAGTATGCGAGACCCCCATTGAAATGGGGGAGCTTAGGAATGAGGCGTACTCACCTTACGTTGTGACAAGACGAAGACAACGAAGCAGATGGATTTTTTTCAGCAGCCTGCCAGAAAAGGAGTTTGTATGGGACTAACGCACATAGACGAGCGCGGCAAGGCAAGGATGGTCGACGTGACGGCCAAGGACGTAACGGAGCGCGAGGCAGTGGCCATGGGCAGGGTGCTCATGAAAAAAGATACCCTTGAGCTGATACTCGCCAACGAGGTCAAAAAGGGCGACGTGCTCGGCGTGGCTCGGGTGGCCGGGATAATGGCGGCAAAAAAGACCGGGGAGCTCATACCGCTCTGCCACCCGCTTAACATTACGAGCGTTGAGGTCGAGTTCACGCCGTTGAAGGACGTCCCCGGCATAGACATAACCGCTACTGCGAAGGTGACGTCAAAGACCGGCGTGGAGATGGAGGCCCTTACGGCGGTGGCCGCGGCCGCCCTTACCATCTACGATATGTGCAAGGCGGTGGACAAGGAGATGACCCTTACGGACATAAGGCTCATAAGGAAGACCGGGGGCAAAAGCGGGACCTTTACGAGGAGCTGAGGCGGGGGCGGGGTTTAAATTTATTATTTACATCCACGGGCTTTTTCGGTTATACTTTCAGATTATGGATAAAGAGCGGCTCGAGTATTTCAGGACCCTCCTCAACGGAAAGCTGGAAGAACTTTTAAGCGGCGCTGAGAAGGCTGTCAGCGGGATGAGCGAAGGGAAGGAGGAAAACTTCCCGGACCCGACGGACAGGGCGGCGCACGAGACCGACAGGAACTTCCTCTTGAGGGTCAAGGACAGGGAGCGCAAGCTCATAACCAAGGTCAACGAGGCCATAAAGAGGATAGACGACGGTACTTACGGCGTCTGCGAGCTGTGCGGAGAGGCCATCTCCGAGAAGAGGCTTGAGGTAAGGCCGGTTACGACCTGCTGCATAGAATGCAAAAAGGAAGAGGAAGAGCAGGAGAGGGCAAGGAGTTGACCGCGGAGCCTTTCTTTTATCCCATAGGCCGCGAAGGTCTCCTCCCGTAGCTGACCCCTTTCCCTTCCAGCCTTGCCAGCCGGTTTATCTTTTTAATCATGGTGCTGAAAAACTCGACATTCGAAGAGGCTGCTCAAAAAGCTCCGGACGCAAGGTCCCCGTTGGAATAGGGGAGCTTAGGAATGAGGCGTAGTTTTGGCCTACGCCGTTGCGCGGCGAAGATAACGCAGCGGGTGGACTTTTTCAGCAGCCTGTTAATACCAAGAAGGTGACTGATGCCTGAACTTAGGAAAGACCCCATAGTAGGAAGATGGATTATCATATCGACTGAACGGGGCAAGCGCCCCTCGGAGTTCGAGTTTACCCAGCCCTCCCCCAAGGTGGGTTTTTGCCCCTTCTGCCCCGGCAACGAGTCGAAGACCCCGCCCGAGGTGCTCGCCTACAGGAAAAACAGCGGCGGCCCCAACTCCGCGGGCTGGCACATAAGGGCGGTGCCGAACAAGTACCCGGCGTTGAAGGTCGAGGGCGAACTGAACCGCGAGGGCGACGGCGTCTACGACAAGATGAACGGCGTCGGGGCGCACGAGGTCGTGATAGAGTCCCCGAACCACTCCGACACGCTCGCGAGCATCCCCGTAAGGCAGTTCGAGGAGGTCCTCTGGGCGTTCAGGGACAGGATAATAGACTTGAAGAAGGACTCCCGCCTCAAATACATACTGATATTCAAGAACCACGGCGAGGCCGCCGGCGCCACCCTTGAGCACACGCACTCCCAGCTTATAGCGCTGCCGATCATCCCGAAGAGGGTCGCCGAAGAGCTCGACGGCTCGCTCGAGTACTACAACTTCAAGGAGCGGTGCGTCTTCTGCGATATCATCCGGCAGGAGATAATGCAGGGCGTCAGGGTGGTGTCAGAGAACAGGGACTTCATAGCCGTGACGCCTTACGCGCCGAAGGCGCCGTTCGAGATATGGATACTGCCGAAGGTGCACGAGTCCAATTTCGAGAACTGCCAGAAGCACCATTATGAGAACCTCTCGATCATATTCTCCGACGTGCTGAAGAGGATAGACAAGGTGCTCAATTACCCCCCGTACAACTTCATCCTGCACGCGGCCCCGGTCAAGGACGGGGCTTCACAATTCTACCACTGGCACTTCGAGCTTATACCCAAGCTGACCAAGGTCGCGGGCTTTGAATGGGGCTCGGGCTTTTACATCAACCCCACGCCTCCGGAGGAGGCGGCGAAATTCCTGAGGGACGCCAAGGTCTAAGGAACGCTTTTCCTTTTCTGAGGACTCCGCTTCGCCTGAACCGGAGCTTCTTTATGGAATATGATATAATTGGAGAAATGGCCGGTCTCGCGGCCCCTGGTAAATCCGGGGTGAAGCTGGCCAGGGCCGCAGGGCTGCTGCTGAAGGCTTTTGGTTTCGACCAGTGCTGCATTTACGTCTACGGCAAAAGCGGGTTCGCGCTTAAAGGGCACAGCGGAAAAGGCGCAAGGGCGGTTTCTTACGGCCCGTCCGAAGGCGCTCCGGGGCTTGGACGCGGGAAAAGGGCCGCGCTGGAGCTATACAAGCTGGAGGCCGGGGAAGGTTCCTGGCGCGGCGTCGAGGACAGGGGGCTAAAGGGTTTCAGATACGCGCTTGTCCAGCCCCTTGAAGCGGGCGGCGAGTTCCACGGCGTCATATACCTTAAATCCATCGAGAGGAAAAGGCCCGGCGCCGAAGACAGGCGAAGGCTCAGGAAGGCGGCCCTCCAGCTCACGCTCGTCATAAAATACGCGGAGATCGAAAAAGAGCTCGAATCCGCGAAAGAGGAATTAAAGGAGGCCCGCGCGGCGCTTAAGGACTCCGAGAGGCTCATAACCCTCGGGGACATGGCCGCGGCGCTGGCGCACGAGATCAAAAACCCGCTCATAAGCATAGGCGGGTTCGCGGCAAGGCTTGGGAAACACCTCGGGCCTGATGTCCCCGGGGCGCAGTACCTCGAACGGATATTCGTTGAGGTGGCCCGGCTCGAAAAAGTGATGGACGGGGCTTTCAGGTTCATTAAGGACAGCTCCCTTGACCTGAAGCCCGAGGACATGAACGCGATAGCGGAGGAGGCAATAAGGCCTTTCGAAGAGGACCTGGCCTCAGGGGGCATAGAGCTCAGGAAGGACCTCCATCAGGGGAGGCTGCCGGTCCTGGCCGACAGGGAACAGCTCAAGATAGCTTTTGACAATTTAATAGCCAATGCGATACAGTCCATGGAAAAGGGCGGCGTCCTCACCATGACAACCGCTTTGTCCGGGCAATACGTGCTCGCGACCGTAGCCGATACCGGCGCCGGGATAGAGCCGGACGCGATCGACAAGATATTCAACCCCTTTTTCACGACAAAAAGGAACGGCACCGGGCTCGGCCTTACGATAACAAGGACGATAGTCGCGAGGCACAAGGGGAGCATCAAGGTGGAGAGCAGGGCCGGGGCTGGTGCGGCGTTTATCATAATGCTGCCCCACGCCGCAGCGGAAGGGCAGGCGCAGCGTCAATAGGGTTTGGGGGGTCTGCGGCCTGTATCTTTTTATCAGGGGTTTTTTTATGAAGAAAAGGATTCTTGTGGTCGATGACGAGGAGGGCCTGAGGCTTCTCTATAAAGAGGAGTTCGAGGACGAAGGGTGGGACGTCGAGCTTGCCGCCTCCGGAGAGGAATCCCTCGAAAAGCTCGAACAGGAGCCCATAGACCTTGTCCTCCTTGACATCAAGATGCCCGGCATGGACGGGGTCGAGGTACTGAGGAGGGTAAAGGAGAAATGGAAAGACCTTCCCGTGATACTCTGCACGGCGTACCCGCACTATAAACACGACTTCGGCACATGGGCGTCCGACGCCTATGTCATCAAATCCTCAGACCTCACAGAACTCAAACAGACCGTAAGGGACATCCTCGGAAAAAAACAATGATACTCGTGACAGGCGGGACTGGCTTTGTCGGCAG
This sequence comes from Deltaproteobacteria bacterium, assembly GCA_016219015.1. Lineage (GTDB taxonomy): Bacteria > Desulfobacterota > GWC2-55-46 > GWC2-55-46 > GWC2-55-46 > JACRCL01. The sequence continues at coordinate 27,051 of JACRCL010000017.1, read as the reverse complement.
GAACCTCATAGAGGAGCTGCTCAAAGGCCGGGGGGTCCGTTGCCTCGTAAGACACCCGGAGAGGGGCTTTCCCCTGTCCGGGGTCGAGCTTGTCCGCGGGGACGTCACTGACAAGCGCTCCGTGCTCGGGGCCATGGGCGGCGTGGACGCGGTGGTCCACCTCGTTGGCATCCTCATGGAATCAAAAGGCTCGGCCTTCAGGGCCGTCCACGTCGAGGGGACGAGGAACGTCGTAGAGGCCTGCGGGGAGAGCGGGGTGGCGAGGTACATCCACGTTAGCGCCCTGGGCACGAGGCCGTTTGCGAGGAGCGAATACCACAGGACGAAGTGGGAGGCCGAGGAGGCCGTCCGGGCTTCCTCCCTCGATTACACGATATTCAGGCCCTCTGTAATTTTCGGGAAAGAGGACAAATTCACCAACCTCTTCGCGCGGGCCATGAGGCTCTCCCCGGTCATAATGATACCCGGCGACGGCAGGAACAAAATGCAGCCGGTCTTCGTAAAGGACCTCGCAAGGGCCATGTCGGACTCCATCGATATGGCCGCGGCGGGGAAGGCCACCTTCGAGGCGGCGGGCCCGGAGATTTATACCTTCGATGAGATAATCGATAGTATCGCCGCCGTGCTCAACAAATCCCCGTTCAAGCTCCACGTGCCCATGAGCCTCATGCGGCTTAACGCCGCGCTCCTTGAGACCGTGCTGCCGAGGCCGCCGATAACAAGGGACGCTCTGCTTATGCTGGAGGAGGACAATGTCACCGCGGATAACGCGCTGATAAACGTCTTCGGCATAAAGCCCACGGGCTTCATGGAAGGGATGAGGACGTACCTGCACTGAGCGCGCGGAATGCGCGTGCAGCCCCCGCCGCCGCAGACCCCTCCACTTTCTTCATATCCGCCTTTCCCCAAATTAATCGCTTGCGGTTTGCCGGATTTTTTGATAATAATCACTGGTTAGGTCATTGCATTCGGGGGGTTAGCTCAGATGGGAGAGCGGCTGGTTCGCAATCAGCAGGCCACCGGTTCGATCCCGGTACCCTCCACCAGTAAATGAAAAAGGGCTGCGGCTTTTGCCGCAGTCCTTTTTGTATGGGTATGACAGCCGCAATCCCGTCGCTTCAGCGGCGGGTCAAGGCTGGCAAATAAAAATGACCGTCCGTACCATCAAAATTCACCGTCATTTATGACGGAGAATTTTTCATTTTCATGCCGCCGTCCGGTCAGCCGGTCAGAATTCTGGTATAATTTTTATTTTGATCGACCCATCCTCCATTATCAGGGCTTGAGCCTGTCCGGACGCAGGCGGCATCTCGCCCCGGGTGACCCGCACGAATGAACTCGAAGATGAAAAAAGCCCTTCTTATCCTCCTGGCCGGGGTCACGGCCCTTGTCCTTGCGCTGGCCGTTTTCGTCCTCACCTTCGACATAAACCCGTACAAGCCCCGCATCGAAGCCGCCGCCTCCCGCGCAACGGGGATGGACGTGCGCATCAACGGCAAGATGAGGCTCACGCTGTCTCCACGCGCGGGCGTTTCCCTTGAGGATATGCTGATACGGAACAGGGGCGCGGATATCGTATCGGTAAAAAAGGCTGCCGTGGAAATAATGCTGCTGCCCCTTCTGAGGCGAGAGGTGATGATAGACCGGGTCGTGGTCGTAAACCCCAGTCTCTTTATAACCAGGGACCGTAAAGGCCGCTTCAACTTCGAGACGCCTGAGAAGAAACCTGCCCCCAGGGAACGCCCCGCGAGATTCAAGATGGAGAGTATCGCCGTAAAAGGCGGGCATGTCCAATACCTCGACGAAAGGTCGGGCGGGAAGGCCGAGGCGGACGGGTGCGGCCTTGCGGTCAAGGACCTTTCCGGCGGAGGGGTGGATTTTTTAAGCTCCCTCTCCTTCGACGGCGTTCTGTCGTGCGATGAGGTTAATGCGAAAGGGTTGAGGGTGTCGGATATCCGCGTCGTCATGAAAGCCGCTGGAGGGAAGTTCGAGGCAGACCCCTTGACGATGAAGGTCTTCGGCGGCGACGGCAGGGGGAGCATCAAGGGCGCGGTCACTGGTAAAGGCCCCGAGTTCTCGGCCGGTCTTACAATATCGAAATTCCGCGTCGAGGAGATGCTCGGGGCGTTCAAGCAGAAAAAGACGATGCGCGGCGAACTGGACCTGAGTTTGCGCCTCGCGGTGAAAGGCGGAAACGCGGAAGAGATGACGAGGACGTCGCAGGGGGAGGTCTCGCTCCGGGGGCATGACCTCGTTTTCGAAGGGTTCGACCTCGACCGTGTCCTGGAGAAGTACGAAAAGAGCCAGCAGATAAACTTGGCCGACGTGGGCGCGTTCTTCGTGGCCGGCCCACTGGGGGCGCTGTTTGCGAAGGGCTACGACTTCGGGAGCATCTACAAGGAATCCCTCGGAGGGAAGAGCGCGATACGGAGGCTCGTCTCCGACTGGAAGGTCGAAAAGGGCGTGGCCGGGGCAAAGGACGTGGCCTTCACCACAAATAAAAACCGCATCGCCCTCAAGGGCAAGCTCGATTTCGTCGGCGACAGGTTCGAGGGAGTGACCGTCGCCGTGCTGAACGCGAACTCCTGCGCCGTGTACAGCCAGAAGATAGAAGGCCCCTTCAAAAAGCCCCGGATAGACAAGCCGAACATCGTCATGCGTTCGCTCATGGGCCCGATAATCTCGCTCGCAAAAAAACCTTTCGAGATGTTAGAAGGCGGCAGGTGCGAGGTCTTTTACAGCGGCTCGCTCGATCAGCCCTGAAACGGTCCTCTCCTGCTGCCGGTTTGTTTTGCCGCCGGCCGGCTCATGTGTATTGTGTGAAGAAATTTCAAAAACACCTCCCATCTCCCCTTGAAGTCCCGGGTTTCCGATTATATAATAAATATATAACTGATTGATTTTCATGGTTTTCCAGTACCAAGACAACGGGGGGTGGTTATGGGAACAAGGCTCAGGAGGACAGGGATAGACTTGATAGGCGACGTGCCCTGGGGGACGCATTTCTGCCATTTCTATAGGACCAGGGAAGATCTGACCGATATCCTCATACCCTTTTTCAAGGCCGGGCTCGAAGGAAACGAGTTTTGCGTATGGGTCACCTCCGACCCGCTTGGCGTGGAGGAGGCAAAAAGTGCGTTCAGGGCCGCTTATCCGGAATTCGATAAATATCTTGCCAGGGGGCAGATAGAGGTCTTCAGCTACTCCGACTGGTATACAAAAGGAGGCTCCTTCGACCCGAAGGCGGTACTTGAAGGCTGGGCCTCCAAGCTCGACGGAGCGCTCAAGAAAGGGTATGAGGGGATGAGAGCCACCGGCAATACCTTCTGGCTCGAGAGAAAGGATTGGGGCGCCTTCGAGAACTACGAAAAAGACGTCGAGTCGTTGATACTAAAGATGCGCATGATAGTCCTATGCTCGTATTCGCTTGAAAAGTGCACCCCGAACGAGATGATAGACGTCATCTCCAACCATCAATTCTCCATCGCGAGGAAGGAGGGAAGGTGGGCGATAATCGAAAGCTCCGAAAGAAAGAGGCTCTTGCAGGCCCTCCACAGGAGCGCCAGCACCATAGAGGCCCTGATGGAGCACATACCCATAGGCATAACGATAGCCGAGGCGCCGGACATTAATATCAGGATGGTAAGCAGGTTCGGGCGGGAGCTTGCCGGAAGGCCCGGCGAGTCCCTTGAGAATATCACTTTCGAAGAACATGCAGAGAGGTGGGCCATATCCCTTCCCGACGGCACGCAGCCGCGGAACGAGGACTTCCCGTTAAGCAGGGCGATCCTGAAGGGAGTGACGGTGAACGACGAGGAATGGGTTCTCCAGCGCCCCGACGGCACGAGGCTGACCGTGCTTTGCAACGCGGGGCCCATAAGGGACAGGAACGGGGAGATAACGGCTGGCGTCGCAGTGTGGCGGGACATAACAAAGAGGAAAGAGGCCGAGGAGGAGCTTAAAAAGCTGAACATGGAGCTGCAGGAGGCCCTGAGAAAGGTGAGGATATTGAGCGGGATACTCCCCATCTGCGCCTCGTGCAAGAGGATCCGGGACAAAGAGGGGGCATGGAAGCAGATGGAAAAGTATATCGAGCAGCACTCCGAGGCCGGGTTCTCGCACAGCCTCTGCGACGAGTGCGCCAAGAAGCTCTACCCGGACTTCGCGTAACTGTCTAAAGCCCGGCGTGGTTGCGCCTAACCTTTCCGGTTTACTTTTACGTTCATTTATTGTATTTTAGCCTGAAATAAACGCAACTGGAAGGCAGATGGAGAACTTAAGAGAGGTCACCCCGGCCGCGCACTTCCCGATAAACATCGGCTCCGAGCTTCTGGTCGAGATAGTGTCGCTCAACTTGAGGATAAAAAGCCTGCTCGTGGGCATGGACGAGGGGCGGTTCATACTCGTCAAGCTTTCCCCGAACGACCTCATGGGCACTTTCCGCAGCGAGACCGTGCGGGAAAGCGCCGTGAACGTAAATTACATGCACAAGGGCGTCGTCTACGGCTTCAAGGCGGAGATACTTAATATAGTATCGACCCCGTCGAAGCTGATCTTCATATCCTACCCCAAAACGATACTTGAGCAGAAGGTCGTCACCACCTCGCGCCATGAGTGCATACTGCCCGCCGTGACCATGTTCGGCAACGAGCTCGTAGAGATGGTCATACTCGACATAAGCAAGGAAGGGTGCAGGTGCGCCATAAAGCCGCCGCCGAAAGACGAGTACCTCTTCAACCTCATACAGGTCAACAAGAAGATGGAGATAAAGGCGCAGTTCCCGGGCTCCGCGGAAAAGATAGCGCTCGTGGGCACGATAAGGAACATAAGCAAGGACCCCGACAAAATAGTCGTGGGAGTGATGTTCGAGAAGATGCCGGAAGAGGTCAAGGCAAAGCTCGATAAGTTCATCTCTCTCATCCTGAGCATAGGCAGGAAAGGTTAGGCGGATTGTCCGGAAGGGCCGGCCGCGCCGGCCCTTTTTTTATTACGGCGAAAGAACAGGGGACGGAGAATGGAACTGAACGTTGAGGCCTACAGGGGCCGGCTCGATGAGGTGCTCCAGAAACACGGTCTGCCTGCCGCCAGCCTCGAACTGGTCGATGACTTCGGGGGGGAGGCCCGGGTGACGAAGTGCTTCAAGATCCAGAAGAAGATATGTCTTAAGAAGGTTATAACCGAAGAAGAGCGGGGGTGGATACTCGCGTGGCTCTATCAGTTCGAGGAGGACCAGACCGGGCTTCTAAAGGACGACTGGACCTTCCTCAAGCACACGCTGCTGCGCGAGATATGCCATATACTCTACCGCTACAAGGACGACTACGAGTGCGCCAAGTGGGCATTCTACGAGCTTAAGGGTTAAGGCTACCTCTAAAAATTGTTCTTTTTCCTGATCTCTGTGTCAGGGCGAAAATAAAAATGCTCACATATTACCATATATGCTCCGCTTTTTATTTCCGCCCTTCCTTGACCTCAGAAAAAATACCTAATTTTTAGAGGCAGCCTTAAATCAGTCCCGGTCAGCCCTGGTCCTCTTTGGGCCTGCCTTTGGAGTAGATGAAGTAGCTTGCCACGAGCACCAGGACTATCCCCGCGTGCACGCCGAGTTTTACGACCCCGCTCTCCCAGTCCGTCTCGCCCATGCCGAGCTGCATCTGCGTCAACAGCATGCCCCTTATGCTCGCTATCACCCCTATGAATATGAAGGGGTTGAGCGAGAACGACTGCCTGTTTATCTGGCGCATGACCTGCCTGAAGAGCTCCATGATGATAAGGACGAACATGAGGTCGCTTATGATGTGCGAGATGGAGTGCTGGGTGTAGAAGATGAAGTCGGTTATCGCCTCCATCATAAGGAGGAAGGCTACTCCTATGATGCCGAGAGCGACCCAGACGAGTATCACGTCGTCTACGACGATGAGGAGCTTGTTTACGAACGGTATTACTACGCTTTTTCTGGTGGGCTCTGTTTGACCGGGTTTGTCCATACGGTCCTTTCATTCAGGGCTGCGGCAGGACTGATTTTATTCCAAAGGCTCGCGGAAATCAACATCAACTTTGGGTCTGAAAAATACAGGATGGATTGAAAGACCCTTGCTCTTTGCCGCCGGGAGCCTCAAAGACAAAAAGCGGGCGCCTGGTACGCGCCCGCTTTTTGTGAAGCAGGTTCATGATTAATAGAAACCGCTCCCGGCAGAGCCGCCGCCCGAATAGTTATAGAACGGCTTCATCTGCCTGGTGACATGCGACCAGACCGAGCATCTCTTTGTCCAGATGCTGTCCGGGTGTTCGGTCATGAGCGTGTGGCAGATGTCGCCCAGATCCTCCGCGTTGCCGGTCAGTTTGAACTTCGCCGCTCCGAGGTAGTACTCAGCCTCCGGCTTCAATTCGGAGTCGGGGAATTTCTCGATCAGCTCTTCGAACTCCTGGACGGCCTCCTCGCACCTTTCGAGGTGGAACGCGGCAAGCCCCTTGGAGAGGATAAGCTGCTCCATGAACTCCCTCGTGGGCAGGTACCCGACCATCCTTTCAAGCTCACGCCCGTTCTCGTCGGCCAGCACGAATGTCGGCGTCCAGTCCACGCGCCATTCCTTCGCCAGGTCGGCGTTCTCGGTGATATCGCAGGCCACGGGCGCCGTCTCGCGCTCTATCAGCCTTGTTACTTTTTCGTCGTTCAATGTCTCGTTTATCATCTTCACAGACCCTTCGTCCTGCCCGTAGAAATTGACGAGCACCAGCCTGGTGCCGCCCGCCACTTCCCTCATTGCCTCTTTGATGTCCCTTTTCCATTCCATAACCCACCTCCGGTTTGAAAAGGCGCTTTTTGTCGATATTGAATTTCGTTTTCATTATATCCCATATGGGATTGTTGTCAAGAGATGGAACCATCCCCGCCCGCAAACGGCCCTGAAATCAGCCGTTTACGGGGGAAAGCGCCGTGGCCGGGCTCTTAGGCCTTTAAATGGCGCCTTTCTTATCTTATAATCCCGGTATGAGGATAAAAGAGCTTCCGCTCCGCGCCAGGCACACGTTCCACTACGACTTGCGCTCCGGGGCGCTCATCGGCCTTTTCGGGGGCCTGCTGATACCCTTTATAGCGATAATCGGGAGGAAGATAGGCGCATCCGACCTCCAGATAGCGCTCCTGGCCGCGGCCCCGTACCTGGCCAACGCCTTTTCGCTCCTCTGGACCGAGGACGTCTTCGGCAAGGGGAGGGTCTGGTACGTGGTCTGGCCGTGCGTCGCCGGGAGGGCGCTCCTTTTAGGCATGTTCTTCGTCACGAGCCCCGGGTGGTACACGGCAATCATCTTCGCCTACATGATAATAACCGCCATCCCGTTCCCGTCGTACGCCTCCATCATGAAGACGAACTACCCGGACGAGTGCCGCGGCAGGCTCATGTCCTACGTGCGGGTGGGCATAGCGCTTTTCTGGATAGGCTCGTCGGCCTTCGCGGGCTGGGTGCTCGAGAAGGGCACCTCGAACTACAGGTACATATTCCCGCTCGCGGCGGTCTTCGGGGTGCTCTCCGCGCTCCAGTTCGGCTCCATAAGGGTAAGAGGGGAGAAAAGGCGCAGGGAGCCGTTCAATATCGCCGCCCGCATCGCGAGCCCCTTCAAGGACAGGGCATTTATAAGGTTCCTCCTGGCCTACTCGCTCTTTGAAACGGGCCTTCTCCTCTCGTTGCCGGTCTATCCGCTGGTGCTTGTCGATGAGGTTCATATCTCCAACCTCGCCACGGGCATCTACGGGGCGGTATTTTCCGGGATGTGGCTCGTAGGTTTCTTCCTATGGGGGAATATTATAGATAAAAAGCCTATTGGGCTGACGCTTGCCGGCATATTCGCCACCTTCTGCCTCGTGCCGCTGGTCTACCTGTCGAGCAGGGACATATTGGTCCTTGGGGCGGCCCAGGGCGTAGCGGGCTTCATGACCGCGGCCGTGGAGCTTGCCGGGTACATAGTCATAACGAAGATAGCCACCCCGGAGGAGGTGCCGCGCTACATGGCGGCGAACATCGCCCTCGGCGGGGTGCGCGGGGCGATAGCGCCGTTTATCGGCACGGGGCTCTACGCGGCCTCGGGAGCGGCGCCGGTTTTTTTACTGTCCATCCTCCTGGGGCTGAGCGCGTTTTTTTTCGCCATGAGGTCGTTAAAGGGACTTTCTTTCGGTGCCTGACTCTTTTATTCAGCGTTTTTTTAATTAAAACGGCACGCGGTTTACGGGTTGACAAAAGGCCGCTTTCCTTATAGAATGATGCCAAAAGACCAATTTTTCGGGGTAGCCGCATGAGCCTGAACGAGGTCTTCCCTAAAAGCCGTTATATCGCCATAGTGCCGATACTGATGGCGCTTGCGGCGTCGGTTTCAGCCTTTATCTGGGGGACGTTCAGGACTACGGAGATCTTCTACCGCTTCGACTCCTCCATAGCCGCGGACGGCTTCAGCATCGCCCTTACGGCCCTTTTTTCGGTCCTCTACACGTATTTCATCCCCACAGCGCTCTTCATAGTCGCTCTTAGCATGCTTTACGAGTTTTCGCTTGAGGAGGCCGACCTTACAGACCTGCCGCTTATCCGCGACCTGCCGCTGGTGATACTCGTTATCGCGATCGGCTTTCTCAAGCACTTCGTCGACTGGCAGAGCGGGCAGGACCCGCTCGCGCTCGCTATCTCCATCGCCATCGTGGTAGCGGCCGTGGCCGCGTTCATCTTCCAGGAAAAGGAAGGAGGAGAGGGCTGACCATCCGCCTGTTTTCGGATTTGTACCTGCACTTCGGGACAGCTTGACATCCCCGGCTTTGAAGCCTATAATTACATCAGTTAAAAATCCTCTTAAAACCCAAGCCTCTTCAGCAAACACTTCATGATTTGCCTTTCATCTCCGTCGTACTCCATCGAATGGGTTTAAAGTTTTAACTGAATATTGTTCAATTATGCTGAAGCAAGAGAACTTGAACACGCATAGCGAGCGCATTCCCCGCTGCTTGCAGCGGGGTTTAGCGAGCGAATCGGAATCGAAATTTTCCTTATGTGTCGAAGATTCCCCGCAGCTTGCTGCGGGGAGATTCAAAGACCTATGCCTTCAGGAGACCGTCCGGCAGACGAGGGCTCCCGCATGGGCGGGCTTGGGAAAAGGAGCGAAGATGCTTAACAGCAGGCTTAGGGGCAAGGTCCTCGTGGTCGACGACGAGGAGACCATCGGCATAGGCATGAGCGAGATCCTCAAGGACGAGGGTTTCGAGGCCGCCTACGTGGTGGACGGCAAGCAGGCCGTAAACGCGGTCAAGGACGTCCCCTACGGGCTGGTCTTCATGGATATCGTCATGCCCGGCATGAACGGCCTCGAGACCTTCAGGGAGATAAAGAAGGTAAGGCCCGACACGAAGGTCATACTCTTTACCGGTTACTTCAGGGACGCCGAGGACGTCATCCTCCAGGGTATAAGGGAGGGGATGATAGACGAGTTCATAAGGAAGCCTTACTTCGCCGACGAGATAGTAAAATCCGCCAGAAAGCACCTTACGGCCTGAGAGGGCCGTCTTTTCGCCTGCCGCAGACCCGCACTATTGAAACACTTCCTATCCAACCCCACAGGAGCTGTGCTATACTCCTTTCCTTATCAGGCTGCTGAAAAAGCCCAATCTGCGGCGTCGTCTTCAAAATTCGTCATTGCGGCGTACAAGATGAGTACGTCTCATTCCTCATTTTTCGACTCCTTGCATCTTGAACTTTTTGAGCAGCCTGATGTGATTTTGAGTTTTTCAGCAACATGTTTATATCTCCCTGAAAGGTCCAATAGATGCCCCGCGCAGTCATCCATGCCGACATAGACGCGTTCTTCGCCTCGGTCGAGTTGAAGAGGAAGCCAGAGCTGAAAGGCAGGCCCGTTATCGTCGGCGGCTCCGGCGACCCTTCGAAAAGGGGCGTCGTCTCGGCCGCCTCTTACGAGGCCCGCGCATACGGCGTCACCTCAGGCATGGCTCTGAAGACCGCCCTCAGGAAATGCCCGGAGGCCGTCTTCCTCCCGGTCGATTTCGCTTCATACGAGAAGGAATCGGAGAGGTTCATGACGATACTGCGGGACTATAGCCCGCTTGTCGAGTCCTTCGGCCTTGACGAGGCCTTCATCGAGGTGATGGGGCAGGGGGAGGGGGAGAAAGACCCCTTCTCATACGCGCCCAAGATGGCCGCCGAGATAAAAAAGAGGGTAAAGCGAGAGACCGGGCTTATTGTCTCAGTCGGCGTAGGCACGAACAAGCTCCTCGCGAAGATGGCCTGCGACATGGGCAAGCCCGACGGCTTTTTTATAATAAAAGAGGGCGAGGCAGAGGCCCTTTTCAGGGATATGCCCGTAAGGAAGCTCTGGGGAGTGGGGCCGAGGGTCGAAAAGAGGCTCAAGGACCTCGGCATAAGGACCATAGGCGGGCTCGCGAAAACGCAGGTGTCATACCTGGTGAGGAACTTCGGCCCGAACTACGGAAGGACGCTCCACGAGCACGCCAGAGGCGTAGACAACAGCCCTGTAGTCCCCTTCCAGGAGCCGCAGTCCATGAGCAGGGAAGTGACCTTCGAGGAGGACACGAGCGACCTCTACTTGATAAAAGAGACCCTATACGCGCTTACGGAAGACGTGGCCTCAAGACTAAGGGCCGAGGGGTACAAGGGCAGGACAGTGGCCATAAAGGTGCGCTTCAGCGACTTCAGGACCGTCACAAGGGAGGTTACCTCCGAGGCCGTGACCGATTCGCTCAACGACTTATGGGCGGCGGCGCTGAAACTCCTCGAATCAGTCGATCTTTTGAGGTCAGTAAGGCTCGTCGGGGTGAAGGTGGGGGAGTTGAAGGGGAGAAAATGACATTTTTTTTGATTCTTTTATAATTGCTCCGCCCGCCCGCGATGACTTCTTTATCTTTGCTCCCCCGTTGCCTCCATCTCTATAGCCTCTCCCGGCCACAGGCGCGCCTCAAGCTCTTTCAATAACCCCGCGAGCGTGGACTGGTCCGTTGCCGATATGAGAACGGCCCCGGCCCTCCTGGCGAGGTTCCTGGCGATGACCGGGTCGATGAGGTCGGCCTTGTTGAAGACAAGGAGCCTCGGTATGCTCTTAAGCCCTATCTCGTCGAGGAGCGTTTCCACCGTAGAGATGCGCTTCTCGTACTGCGGGTTGCTCACATCTATAAGGTGCACGAGGAGGTCCGCGTCTTCCATCTCCTCAAGGGTCGCCTTGAAGGCCTTCAAGAGGTCCTCGGGCAGGTCCTTTATGAAGCCGACGGTATCGGTTATGACCGCGTCCCGCTCCTTCGGGAAACGGAGCCTCCGCGAGGCCGTGTCCAGCGTTGCGAAGAGCTTGTCCTCGACGAGCGTAGAGCTCTTTGTAAGCGCGTTAAGGAGGGTCGATTTCCCGGCGTTCGTGTAGCCGACGATCGAGATGATCGGGATTCCGCTCTCGGCCCTCTGCCTCCTTCTTTCGTATCTCCCCTTGCTCAATGACTTCAATTCCTTTTCAAGGTGGGATATCCTGTCCGCCACCCTTCTTCTATCGACCTCGAGCTTCGTCTCTCCGGGCCCCCTTCCGCCTATGCCGCCCATGAGCCTCGATAGACTCGTGCCCTTGCCGGTCAGCTTCGGGAGCAGGTACTTCAGCTGCGCGAGCTCCACCTGCACCTTGCCGTCCCTTGAGTGCGCCCTCCTCGCGAATATGTCGAGTATGAGCTGTGTCCTGTCGATGACCTTGAGCTCGGTTATGGCCCCGAGCTCGCGCACCTGCGTGGGCGTAAGCTCCTGGTCGAATATGATGAGGGTCGCCTCCTTCTGGAGGGCCTTTATGATAAGCTCCTTTATTTTTCCCGTGCCCATGAGGTACTTCGGGTTTAATTTCTCGGGCCTCTGGCAGACAGCGTCGAGCACCACCACGTCGCTCGTGCGGGCAAGCTCCTTCAATTCTTCGAGGGACTCCATCTGCTCGTCTTTGGGCCTCGTGGAAACGCTTACGAGGATGGCCCGCTCCCGTTTGTCCTTAACGTCCCTTAATATCGCCCTGCCCATCTCCTCTTCGAGCGAACGGACGAAGGAGTCCATTTCAACCTCATAGCCGTGGAACGGTATGGGTGGGTCTGTCTCGTATGTGACGCCTTCAGGGTTGAAAGGCAGGAGGTGGGCCGTATAGATATTACCCGGAAGACCGTCTTCGAGCACGCCGACGGCGGCCATCATGTCGAGGCGCAGGAGAGCGAGGTCCGTAAGGTCGTCCTGCGTAAGGGGCTCGTCCTTCAGGTGGGTATGGACGCACCTTACGCCCCTCAGGTGCCTCCTGCCGAGCGGGTAATCGGAGAGCACGGGGATTACTATCTCCTTCTCGTCGCCGACGATGGTGGCGACGATAGTCCCCTTCCTGTTTACGATTATCCCTATCTGTCTCTTTATTTCCCTCGACAACTCGGTCATGTATCTTCCGAGCTCGGGCGTTACGATACGGTCCGGCGGGATACGGCGGTTGTATATCCGTTCGATGTGTTTGATCTGGCTCGGCTTGAGCCCCAATAGGTTTCCGTAGGCCTGTGCGATAAGTAAAAACCCCCTGTTTAAATATAGGCTTAAAAATTGTTCTTTTTCCTGATCTCTGTGTCAGGGCGAAAATAAAAATGGACATATGCTCCGCTTTTCATTTCCGCCCTTCCTTGACCTCAGAAAAAATACCTAATTTTTAGAGGCACCCTAAAATTTTCTTAAAAAAATTATATCATAGCCGCATTTAAAAACAACCCGTAATCATTTGACGGAAGGGGGTTTTTCCGGTTATTATCTTTTTAGCCTTGGTTATAATTTATGAGAAAACGGAGGCCTTTCATGGCTAAAGAATATAATATCCTCATAGGCGGGAAGCGGCGGCAAACGGCAAGGGAGCTTAAGGTCGTAAGCCCGTATGACGGCAGCGCCGCCGGGACTACTTACCTCGCCGGGGAAAAGGAGCTCGAAGAAGCTTTGGCCGCGGCAGAATCCTCGTTCGGGGCCTTGAAGGCCCTCCCTTCATATAAGAAGGCCGAGCTTATCGAGAAGGTTGTGGAGGGGCTTAAAAAAAGGGAGGAGGAGCTTGCCAGAGTAATAGCCCTTGAAGCGGGCAAACCGATAAAAGACGCGAGGGCGGAGGCGAGGAGGGCGCAGAACACGTTCCGGATAGCCGCCGAAGAGGCCAAACGCCTCGGGGGCGAGGTCATACCCCTCGACCTGGCGGCAGGCTCCGAGGGCAGGGTCGGCATTGTGAGGAGGTTCCCGGTGGGCGTTGTCTTCGGCATCACGCCCTTTAATTTCCCCCTTAACCTCGTGGCACATAAGGTGGCGCCCGCCATGGCGTGCGGGAACCCCATCATCATAAAGCCCGCGTCAAAGACCCCGCTGTCGGCAATTATACTCGGCGAGATAATAACCGAGGCCGGATGGCCCGCCGGAGGAGTGAACATCGTCCCGTGCGCGGCCGCGGACGCCGAAAGGATAATCGTTGATGAGCGGATAAAGAAGATAACCTTCACAGGCTCGGCGGCAGTGGGCTGGGCGTTGAAGGCGAAGGCCGCCACAAAAAAGATAACGTTAGAGCTCGGCGGCAACGCCGGGGTTATAATACACGAGGACGCCGACCTCGACTTCGCCGCGAAGAGGTGCGCCGTGGGCGCGTTCTCCTACGCCGGGCAGATATGCATATCGATACAGAGGATCTACGTCCACAGGGGCGTATTCGACAGGTTCAGGGACGCCTACCTCGAAAATTGCCGGAAGCTTAAGTCAGGCGACCCGTTAGATGAGCTTACTGATATCGGGCCGATGATAGAGGAGGCCGCCGCGATAAGGACCGAGGAATGGGTAAAAGAGGCGGTTAGCGGGGGCGCGAAGGTCCTGCTCGGCGGCAAGAGAAAGGGGGGCTTCATGGAGCCGACGGTCCTTACCAACACGGCCCCCCACATGAAGGTCTGCGGCGAGGAGGCGTTCGCCCCGGTAGTGACGCTTGAGCCGTATGATTCCTTCGAAGCCGCGATAGACGAGGTCAACAGGTCCATGTACGGCCTGCAGGCCGGAGTATTCACAAAAGACGCGGCGCGGATATTCTCGGCTTACGAGAGGCTTGTCGTGGGCGGGGTGATAGTGAACGACATACCGACGTACAGGGTAGACAGCATGCCTTACGGCGGCGTAAAGATGAGCGGGTTCGGGAGGGAGGGGATAAGGTACGCGATAGAGGAGATGACGGAGATGAAGCTCCTCGCGCTTAAATTTTAGCGGGGGCTGCGGAAAAAAATAGCCAGGGCATTTTAGCCTGTCATTCTGAGCAAAGCGAAGAACCCCGGAGCAAAAGGGACCAACAAGTACGGATTCTTCGTCGCCTTCGGCTCCTCAGAATGACGACTTGCGGACTCGATTTCTATGGAAAATGTCTTGTTTATGATAAAATATCCGATGAGATGCGTAAGACCAAAGACCCTATCGACTTCCCCGACTGGGAGAGTCTTTATAGAAATGAGCGGACGGAAACGATGCCGTGGTATTACCCGCCGCTCGACCCTGACCTTGAAAGCGCCCTGCAAGAGCTCGGAAAAAAAGGCGCCGCGCTCGATATCGGCACAGGCCCCGGCACCCAGGCCAGCGCGCTGGCCCTCCTGGGCTTCCGGGTGACGGCCACGGACCTTTCGGCCACTGCCGTAGGGAACGCGGCAAAAGAGGCGAAGAAGAGGGGCCTCGAGATCGCCTTTATCGAGGACGACATACTCCATACGCGGCTTACGGAGAGGTTCGATCTCATATTCGACAGGGGCTGCTTCCATACGCTTCCGCCAAAGAGGCGCAAGGACTATGTATCGGCCGTAAGCGGGCTTTTAAGGGAGGGCGGCTTTCTCTTCCTGAAGGCCTTCAGCCACCTTGAGCGGATGAAAGGCGGGCCTTATCGTTTTAAGAAAGAAGATATAAGGAGACTTTTTGAGGGCAAGTTCGATCTCCTGTCGATAGAGGATACGGTATTCCACGGGACTTTAACCCCATTTCCAAAGGCCCTGTTCTGCGTCCTTAAAAAGACAGGCAGGGGATAAAGATTTTTATTTTGTCTGCAAATATTTGATTGTATTATGTATTTAATGAAATACAAAAGTGCTTCCAAAAAAATCTTGTCTTTTTTTGAAACCTGCGTTAGTATACTGTATACAATAGGAACTGAGTACCGGCTAACAATACAGGGTGCCTCTAAAAATTAGGAATTTTTTCTGAAGTCAAGGAAGGGCGGAAATAAAAAGCGGAGCATATATGTTAATATGTGAGTATTTTTATTTTCGCGCCTGACGCAGAGGTCAGGGAAAAGAACAATTTTTAGAGATAGCCTGCAATAACAAACGGAAGGTGGTGATTTAGATTGGCTCTTAAGATAACAGAGGATTGCGTCGCCTGCGGAGTGTGTCTCCCGGAGTGCCCTGTAAATGCCATTTCTGAAGGGGAGATTTATGTGATCGACCCCAATGTATGCGTCGAGTGCAAAGGCCACTATGACTCGCCGAAATGCGCCGAGGTCTGCCCGGTCGATGCCTGCGTGCCTGCCTGAAGCGGCGTTTAAGCCTTGAGGTTTTGCTGTCCGCATATCCGTTATGATTCCGGCCCAGCCCTGAAGGCGGGCTGGAATCATCAAATAAAGACATCCTGATGTGCAGTCCTTCCCCGGCCTCGCCGGGACGCGTTGCTTTTTGAGATTATTTTTTCTTTTGGCTGTTGAGAGAAGGAACCTTACGAGATGAAAGAGTTTGCCGTATTCTGGGGCTGCACCATACAGACCCGCTTCCCTTTTATTGAAAAGTCAACGCGCACCGTGCTGGAGGCGTTCGGCCTGCCCTACAGGGACATAGACGGATTCACCTGCTGCCCCGAAAAATCCCTTGTAAACAACATAGACCACGCCGCCTTCGTCCTCACGGCGGCCAGGAACGTCGCGCTCGTGGACGAGCTCGGGTACGACCTTGTAAGCCCGTGCACGGGGTGCGTCTCCAACCTCGCCACCGTAAGCTGCGAGCTCAAGGCCAACCCGAAGGAGAAGGATTCCGTCAACGGCATGCTCAAAGAGGTCGGCAGGGAGTTCACGGGAAAGGCGAAGCTCCATCACCTCGTCCCGTTCTTCCACGACACGGTCGGCCTCCTCGCCATAAAGCAGAAGATGAAGAGGGACTTCTCCGGCATGAAGATAGCGCTCCACTACGGCTGCCACATGATAAGGCCGTCGCACGCGCTCCGTAACGACGACCCGCTGAACCCCCAGAAGTTCGACAACCTCATAAGGGCCATGGGCGCGGAGTCGCTGCAGTTCTTGACAAAGCTCATGTGCTGCGGGCAGGGGCTCGATAGGATCGACGAGCACGACAGGGCCCTGCATTTCGCGAGGATAAAATTGAGAGAATTGAAATCCATCGGGGCCGACGCGCTGGTGCTCTGCTGCCCCTCTTGTTTCCTCCAGTTCGACAACAACCAGTTCCTGATGGAGAAAGAGGGCGAGCGTTTCGGCATACCCGTTATATATTTCACGGAGCTTCTCGGACTGTCGATGGGATATACCGCCGAGGAACTCGGCATGACCTCCCACAGGGTCGATTGCGAGCCTTTCATAAAGAAGTGGGAGTCGCTTGCAAATAAGCCGTCGCGCGAAGCGGCCATCGAGGAGGGCCTAAGCGGCCCCAACCTCCTGAGCTGAAGACCGGATAAAGAGATGCTTGAAGCCACGTTGAACATGAAGCTGCTGGAGATGTGCTCGAAGTGCGGGGCGTGCTTTTCGATCTGCCCGTCGTGCATGCACATCCCCGGCTATGACCCGAGGGAAGTCATAAAGGACATCCTCGACGGGAACCACGAGAAGTGGCTCACCTCGAAGCACATCTGGCAGTGCCTCGAGTGCCACCACTGCCTCGAGATATGCTACCAGCACTACGGCTTCGAGAACGCGATGACGGCGCTACGGACGATAGCGGCCAGGAAGGGCGTACACCCGGCCCAGGTCAAGAGGGGCTGGGAGATGTTCGTCAAGACCTCCCGGCTCGGCGAGCCCGCCCTCCCGGCCCGTAAGAAGTTCGGCCTGCCCGAGCCTAAGGCGTCCGGGGCGGAGGAGTTCAAGAAGCTCATGGCCCTCCTGAAGGAGAGGCGTGGGCATAAGGGCGAATAATATTTATTAAAGAGGTTAGACGTGGACCATAACTATCAGAAAGACATATCCGGCTGCGGGCTTACGGGCCTCATAAGCAAAAAAAAGAGGAGGCTCAGCGGCGCCGAGATAGTAAAGTCGCTCTGCCTCATGAACGACAGGGGCAACGGCCTGGGCGCCGGGTACGCGGCCTACGGCATATACCCCGATTTCAAGGACTTCTACGCGTTCCACATCATGTTCGACGAGCCCTCGGTAAGGTGGACGGTCGAGGAGTACCTTAAGGCCAACTACCATATCGAGAAGATCGAGGAGATACCGACCTTCCCCGTGAAGGCCATCTCCATAAGCCCGCTCCTTGTGCGGTACTTCGTAAAGCCCCTGAAGGAAAGGCTCGTGGGCGAGGTCCAGGAGGCGGACTTTGTCGTCAATTCCGTAATGAAGGTCAACTCCGAGATTGAAGGCGCGTACATATTCAGCTCAGGCAAGAACATGGGGGCGTTCAAGGGCGTGGGCAACCCCTGCGACATAGCCGAGTTCTTCAGGATCGAGGATTACGAGGGCTACATCTGGACGGCGCACACGAGGTTCCCGACGAACACGCCCGGCTGGTGGGGAGGTGCGCACCCGTTCACGCTCCTCGACTGGTCGATAGTCCATAACGGCGAGATATCGTCCTACGGCATAAACAAGAGGTACCTCGAGATGTACGGGTACAAGCTCACGCTCCTTACGGATACCGAGGTCGCCGCTTACATGCTGGACCTGCTCATAAGGAGGCACGGGCTCTCGATACCCACGGCCTGCCTCGCGCTGGCCGCTCCTTTCTGGAAGAAGATAGACGACAGGGACAAGGACGAGCGGGAGGCGCTTACGGCCCTGAGGCAGACGTACGGCAGCGCCCTGCTGAACGGCCCGTTCTCGATACTCTTCGGGCACAGCAAGGGGCTCGTCGGCATAAACGACAGGATAAAGCTCCGCCCGCTCGTGGCCGCCATCAAGGACGACATCACATACATGGCGTCCGAGGAGTCGGCCATAAGGGCGATATGCCCGAACCCGGACACGGTCTGGGCCCCGAGGGCCGGTGAGCCGGTGATAGTCGACCTGGATTGAAATTGCCGTCCGTCAAACGGTAGACACGGCATTTATATACGACGTAGGAGGAATTGATGTTCAAGAATCTGGCGCCGCCTGAGTATCTGGCGACAATCGATCAGGTCAAATGCATCCGCTGCAAGCGCTGCATACAGAACTGCGGCTGGGGCGTATACTCATGGGGCGGTGATAAGGTCCTCATAAACACCTCCAAGTGCGTAAAATGCCTGAGGTGCTATCACTACTGCCCGGAAGAGGCGATACAGATAGTCGATAACCCCACGAGGTTCAAGCAGAACGCCTACTGGGGCTACAATAACATAAGGAACATAAAGAGGCAGGCCGAGACGGGCGGCATCCCGCTTACGGGCATGGGGAGCGACCTGCCCTATACCATCCTTTTCGACAACCTCCTCATAGACGCGTGCCAGGTGACCAACCCCTCCATAGACCCGCTCCGCGAGCCGATGGAGCTGCGGACCTATCTCGGGAAGAAGCCGTCGAGCGTCGACGTCGAAAAAGGCAAGGACGGCAAGCTCAAATTAAAGACCAAAATGCCGCCGCAGATAAAGATAGACCTGCCGGTCATATTCTCACCCATGTCCTACGGCTCGATAAGCCTCAATGCCCAGAAGGTGCTCGCGATGGCCGCGAAGGAATGCGGCATCCTCATGAACACCGGCGAGGGCGGGCTACACGAGGACCTTCTGCCTTACAAGGACAATATCATCGTGCAGGTCGCCTCCGGCAGGTTCGGCGTTAACCCCGATTACCTGAACGCGGGCGTGGCCGTGGAGATAAAGATAGGGCAGGGGGCGAAGCCCGGCATAGGCGGGCACCTGCCGGGTGAAAAGATACCGCTCGAGGTCGCCAGGGCGCGCATGATACCGGTGGGCACGGACGCGCTCTCGCCGGCCCCCCAGCACGATATCTACTCCATTGAGGACTTAAGGCAGCTCATATACGCGATAAAAGAGGCGACGAACTACAAGCCCGTGTCGGTCAAGATAGCGGCCGTCCATAACGTCGCGGCCATAGCCTCGGGCATAGTGCGCGCGGGCGCGGACATAGTCTACCTCGACGGCTTCAGGGGCGGCACCGGCGCCGCGCCGTCGATCATAAGGGACCACCTCGGCATACCGATAGAGTACGCCATAGCGGCCGTGGACGACAGGCTCAGGCAGGAAGGCATAAGGAACGAGGCCTCCATCGTTGCCGCCGGCGGCATAAGGTCGAGCGCGGACGCGGCCAAGGCCATAGCGCTCGGCGCGGACTCCGTTGCGATAGCCACGGCCGCCCTCATAACCATGGGCTGCACCACGTGCGGCAAGTGCTATACGGGCAACTGCTCCTGGGGCATAACGACCCAGAGGCCCGAGCTTACTGCAAGGCTCGACCCGGAGGTCTACGCGGAGAGGCTCATAAACCTCATACACGCGTGGGAGCACGAATTGAAGGAGATACTCGGCGCGCTCGGGATAAACGCCATAGAATCGTTAAGGGGCAACAGGGAAAGGCTCCGCGGGGTCGGGCTCGACGCCCAGACCCTCGATATACTCGGAGTAAAGCCCGCGGGCAGGTAGTCCACCCGGAGGCAACGGTTAAAGGAGAGAGGTAAATGTTCGAGATAAACGCGGCGGGGGTTTACTACAGGGACTTGAACCGCCAGATACGGGACGCGATAGCGGCCGGGCAGAAAGAGATACGGGTCAGGAACGTAAACGGCCAGTATTACATAGGAGATGGTCTCCGCGGCAACGCCACCATAATAATAGAGGGCGTGCCCGGGAACGACATGGCCGCCTTCATGGACGGCACGACCCTCATCGTAAAGGCCAACGCCCAGGACAATATCAGCAACACGATGAACAGCGGCAAGGTCGTCATCCACGGCAACGCCGGAGACGTGCTCGGCTACGGGATGAGGGGCGGCAAGCTCCACATACTCGGGGACGTGGGCTACAGGGTCGGCATCCACATGAAGGGCATGAAAAGGCAGGCCCCGACCATAGTCGTCGGCGGCACGGCCGGGGACTTCTTCGGCGAGTACATGGCCGGAGGGGTGCTGATACTTTTGGGGTTGAACAGGAAGCCGGGCATCCCCATTGTCGGTGACTACCTCGGCACGGGCATGCACGGCGGGGCCATATACATAAGGGGAGACGTGGATAAAAATATCTGCGGCGCCGAGGTCGGCATAATGGACCCTGACGCCGAGGACGAGAAGGTGCTTAAGGAATCCCTCA
The DNA here is from genome assembly GCA_016219015.1 of Deltaproteobacteria bacterium. Lineage (GTDB taxonomy): Bacteria > Desulfobacterota > GWC2-55-46 > GWC2-55-46 > GWC2-55-46 > JACRCL01. The sequence goes on along the minus strand of JACRCL010000017.1, from coordinate 6,553 downwards.
CGGAGTTCTGCAAGGACCTCGATCTTAAGCTCGAAGACATCATGAAGGAGAAGTTCAGGAAGCTCGTGCCCGTGTCGCTCCGCCCTTACGGGAACCTGTACGCATATTAAAGGCCTTTAAACGAGGTTTTGAAAAGACTCCCTGCTAAAGCAGGATGAGAAAAATATATCCAGATGCCGAAAAGCCCCGCAAAGAGCGGGGCTTTTTTTATTGAGCCGGTTGCAGAGCGCTTCATAGTCTGAGCAAGAAGGATCTCGGGGCTAAGAAACGGCGCGTTACGGGATTCTTCGTCGCCTTCGGCTCCCTCAGAATGACTGTTTCGGGGACTTTTTCCGACCTGTTGGCGATAAAGGACCCGACCTTGTCCGGCGTCGTGATATCCGCCGCAACTCCCGTAAATAACCCTATCCTCCTCAGGCTATTAACCCTTGACTTCTTACCGTGAAAAAAGTAATATAAATATGAACCGGAGGCGTTTTTTGATGGCTCTTGATAAATTCGACAAGCTCGAAAAAGGGCTTGGCCGGCTCCTCCGGAGCTATGAGGCGGTAAAGGCCGAGAACAACGGCCTGTTGAACGCCGTCCGGGCAAAGAACCAGGAGATCGAGGAGCTTAAAGAAAAGGTTAAAAAGGTCGACCGGGAGCGGCATCAGGTAAAAGAAAAGGTTGACACCCTTCTTGCCAGGCTTGACAGCCTTATGCAGGACCAGTGAGGCGGCGTTGAAAAAAGTGGCGGAGCTTAAGATATACGGCCACAAGCTGGTCGTCAAAAGCGAAGAAGGCGAAGAGTACATACGCGCTGTTGAAAACTACCTAAACACTAAGATAGAGGAGGTAAAGGAGACGACAAAGGCCGTTTCTACCCTGGACCTGGCGCTTTTAGCCGCTTTAAACATAACCGGAGAAGTAATCAAGACAAAGGAGATACTCGAAAGGTTAGGAAGGAAATCCGAAGAGCTAACCGAGTTGATTGACAGGAGACTGGAGTTTTAAAGAACTTTCCCCTGCCTTGTTTGTGATCGGCGGGTATATTTAGAACCAACATTCTAAATCCAGGGAGCCTTCCCTGACTTGCGGCCGGCATGTCCCCATAGCCGGGAAAGCCGAAAGTAAGACATTAAGGCACCCACCTGTTACGACAGGTTCAAACATACCGTAGACACGGCATGGCGGGGGAAGGGACGACAAGAGCGGCTGTAACAGGCTGGATATATAAGCTTTTAGCAGAATTTTCAGTTTATGAGAAAACAAAAGAGGGATTATAGAGCCTTAATGACCGGCGCTCTGCCGGCGTAAACCCAGTCCGCTTTACCCTGTCTTCCATAGCTTTTCCGCGGTTCCTTCCAAGCCAAAATTGGTTAATGAACAGGTCTATGAAAAAGGAGCGCCTCCGTGGCGAGTTCCTCGAAGCGCGCCGTAAGATGGCGTTCGAGGAGGTTTTCCGCTTGAGCTCCCTTGTCCAGAAGAGGTTCCTCGGCTCGGACTTCTTCAGGCCGTCCAGGAGGCTGGCCCTCTATTCGAGTTTTCAGAACGAGGTGCTTACGGACGAGATATTCCAGACGGCGATCGGGCTCGGCAAGGAGGTCTTCTACCCCCGCGTTGTAAGGGGGGCGGGACGGCTGGCCTTTTTCAGGGTCAACCGCCTGAGCGACCTGTCCCCGGGCTCGTACGAGGTCCCGGAGCCTGGCGAGGGCGCGGAGGCGAAGGTGGGGCCGGACTCCTTCGACCTCGTTGTCGTGCCGGGTGTCGCGTTTGACCTGAAAGGCAGCAGGATAGGCTACGGCAAAGGCTACTACGACAAGTTCCTCAAAAATGTAAGGTCCGTCATTGTCGCGCTCGCTTACGGTTTTCAGGTCTTAAGCGAGGACATCCCCGCTGAGCCTCATGACATGCAGGTCTCGGCGATTGTCACTGAGAGAAGGACCCTGAGGATACAGGGCCGCGGGGATTAAAATTCGGGGTGCACAGCTGCGCAGCCCATTTAAATAAAGGCAGAAAGGGGTTGTTGACATGGGAATATCGATTATCTTAATCATCGCTCTTATAGCGGTCATCTCAATCCTCGCAGGCGTCGTAATCGGTTATGTGAGCAGGAAAAGGGTGGACCAGGCGAACATGGAGGCGGGCAGGGTTACCGCGGAATCCATCGTAACCGAGGCTAAAAAAGAGGCTGAAAATACAAGGAAGAGCGCTGACCTGCAGGCAAAGGACATGATACTGCAGGGCAGGACCGAGTTCGAGAGCGAAACGCGCGAAAGAAGGAAGGAACTGAGCGCGCTGGAGAAGAGGGTCCAGCAGAAAGAGGAGAACCTCGACAAGAAGTACGAATCCATCGACAGGAAAGAGGCCGATTTCCAGAAAAGGGAGAAGACCGTAGCCGCCCAGGAGAAAAAAGTGAAGGACATGGAGGCCGAGGCCGCCTCCGTCATAACCGAGCAGAAATCAAAGCTCGAAGCGCTCGCGGGCCTCTCGGGCGAAGAGGCGAAAAGGATGCTCCTTGAGAACATGGAGGCCGAGGCGAAGTTAGAGTCCGGGAAACTCCTTAAGAGGATAGAGGAGGAGACCAAGGCCGAGGCGGACAAGAAGGCCAAGGAGATAATCTCGCTCGCCATCCAGAGGTACTCGGGCGAGTACGTCGCGGAAAGGACCGTCTCGGTCGTGAACCTGCCCAACGACGAGATGAAGGGCAGGATCATAGGCAGGGAAGGCAGGAACATACGGGCGATAGAGGCCGCCACCGGCATAGACATAATAATAGACGACACCCCGGAGGCCGTAATACTTTCGGGCCATAACCCCGTCAGGCGCGAGATAGCCAAGATATCCCTTGAAAGGCTCATAACCGACGGCAGGATACACCCATCGAGGATAGAAGAGGTGGTGTCCAAGGTCGAGACCGAGATAGCGCAGGCCATAAACGAGGCCGGAGAGAGGGCGATATTCGACACCGGCCTCCACGGCATACACAAGGAGATACAGAAGCTCATCGGGAGATTGAAGTTCAGGACGAGCTACGCGCAGAACGTATACTCGCATTCGATGGAAGTGGCCTTCATCTGCGGCATAATGGCCTCTGAGCTGGGCCTGCCCACGAAGATAGCGAGGAGGGCCGGGCTCCTCCACGATATCGGCAAGGCCGTGGACCACGAGGTGGAAGGGCCGCACGCCACGATAGGCGCGGATATAGCGAAGAAATACGGGGAGTCCCCGAAGATAGTGGCCGCGATAGGCCAGCACCACGACGACAGCCCGGATTCAGTCCTCGGCATACTCGTACAGGCGGCCGATACCCTCTCGGCGGCGCGTCCGGGCGCGAGGAAGGAGATGCTCGAGAGCTATGTGAAGAGGCTCGACGACCTCGAAAAGATAGCCAAGAGCTTCCCCGGCGTCGAGAAGACCTACGCCCTTCAGGCGGGCAGGGAAGTGAGGGTCATAGTCGAGAACCAGGCCATATCGGACGACGCGGCCGTGGCGCTCTCAAAGGACATAGCCCGCAAGATTGAGAAGGAGCTCAGCTACCCGGGGCAGATAAAGGTGACGGTAATAAGGGAGTCCAGGGCGATAGATTACGCGAAATAGCCGTAGCCGCAAAGCCGTGACTGCGCGCCGCGGCCGCCGGATTGCGTTAATATTCATCTTCTTTATACGGCCACGGAAAAACAACTACGGTCACGGGTACATGGGCGGACTCACAAAGATACTTTTTATAGGCGATATAGTCGGCAGGCCCGGCAGGATTGCCGTAAGGGAACTCCTTCCGGGCCTCGTCGGCAGATACTCACCCGACCTCATAATAGCCAACGGCGAGAACTCCGCCGGCGGCTTCGGCATCACCCCCGAAATAGCCGAGGAATTGAAGGCCCTCCAGGTGGACGTTATCACCTCCGGCAACCACATCTGGGACAAAAAAGAGATATACGATTATTTGAACTCCGAGAAAAGGCTCCTCCGGCCCGCCAACTACCCGGAGGGCGCTCCGGGCAGCGGCTCAGCGGTCTACCAGTGCCCTTCAGGGGCCAAGGTGGGGGTAGTGAACCTCATGGGCAGGGTCTTCATGGACGGACTGGACTGCCCCTTCCGCGCGGCCTCCGAGGCCGTAAGGAGGATAAGCGGGGAGACCCCGATAATATTCGTGGACATGCACGCCGAGACTACCTCGGAGAAGGCCGCCATGGGGTATTACCTTGACGGGAAGGTAAGCGCCGTCATAGGCACACATACCCACATCCAGACCTCGGACGAGAGGGTGCTGCCGAACGGGACGGCCTTCATATCCGACGCCGGCATGACAGGGCCGACGGATTCGGTCATAGGCATGAGGAAAGAGATAATCATAGAGCGGTTCCTGACGCAGATGCCGGTGAGGTTTGAGGTGGCCGCGAAGGGCGTGGAACTGCAGGGGGTCTTCATGACCGTCTCGTCCGACGGCAGGGCCGCGCATATCGAAAGGATAAAGACGCCCCTTGGCAAGGACAAGGACTGAGCCTTTCCCTCGCCAGTTTTCTCTTTAACTCGGACTGCTCTTATGGTAATTTTTGGGCCTTGATAGAGGCCTTATTTTTTTAGCTGAAAAAGCCCAGGAAAAGTCTTTTTCAACACGCAAGGGAAGCATCTTAGAATGGACCCGAAAAAACAGCTCGATATAATAAAGCGCGGGACGGCCGGGTTAATAACCGAGAGCGAGCTTTCAAGGAAGCTCATGACCGCGGCCGCCAAGGGCAAACCGCTCCGCGTAAAGGCCGGGTTCGACCCGACGGCCCCCGACCTGCACCTCGGCCACTCCGTCCTCATACAGAAGCTCAAGCACTTCCAGGACCTCGGCCACCACATACTCCTCCTTATAGGGGACTTCACGGGCATGATAGGCGACCCTACGGGCAAGTCCGAGACCCGCAAGCCCCTCACCAAGGACGATGTGCTCGCCAACGCGAGGACGTACACCTCTCAGGTCTTCAAGATACTCGACGAGAAAAAGACCGAGGTCGTCTTCAACAGCGAGTGGATGGAGCGTCTTACCTCCACGGACATGATAAGCCTCGCCTCGAAGTATACCGTGGCTCGGATGCTCGAGCGGGACGACTTCCATAAAAGGTACCAGGAAGGAAGGCCCATAGCCATACACGAGTTCCTCTACCCCCTTATACAGGGTTATGACTCCGTGGTGCTGAAATCCGACGTGGAGCTCGGCGGCACGGACCAGCTCTTCAACCTCCTTGTGGGAAGGGAGCTTCAGAGGGAGATGGGACAGGAGCCGCAGGTGGTCATAACCATGCCGCTCCTCGAAGGCACGGACGGCGTGCAGAAGATGAGCAAGTCCTACGGCAACTACATAGGCATAACCGAGCCGCCGGGCCAGATATTCGGCAAGGTGATGAGCATTTCCGATACCCTTATGCTGCGCTACTACGAGCTCCTTAGCGACGCCCCCAAAGACACGGTGGAGGCGATAGCCTCCGGCAAGACACACCCGAGGGACGCGAAGGAGGCCCTTGCCTTCGAGCTCACCGAACGCTTCTGCGGGAGGGAGAAGGCGGAGAAGGCCAGGGACGAGTTCAAAAACGTCTTCGCGAAGCGCGAGGTGCCGGAAGACGTCGAAGAGGTCACGATCAAGGCCGAAGGCGGCAGCGTCTGGATAGCCAGGGTCATAGTGGGCGCTGGCCTTGCCAAATCAACCTCTGAGGCGATAAGGCTTATCGAGCAGGGCGGGGTAAAGGTAGACGGCAAAAAGGTCACGAACAGCAAGGAAGAAATGGACGCCGGAAGGGCCTTCCTCCTCCAGGTCGGAAAAAGGTTTTTCAAGCGCGTTAATTTCGCTTGACATAATCTGTGGAACTTATATAATAACTGTCTTGCCGAGGGATTTCTGAGAATGCGGCCTGTCCGGGCTGTGTAAGTTTTTTTTGGCCTCCCGGTAATTTTTTCTTGACACGCTCTTTTAAATAGATATAATAGCAAATCTTGCTGCGGATTGTCAGGCTACTCACGAATCAGCTTGACACTGTTTTAATAGGGTGTTATTATTAAAATAGATAAGTCTGCGTTAAGATTAATTATCTCTGCTCTTTGAAAACTAAATAGCAAGTCAAGTCAAACCTGTCAACCTTTTAAAACCCAGAATGTAAGTTTAATTGGAGAGTTTGATCCTGGCTCAGAGCGAACGCTAGCGGCGCGCCTAACACATGCAAGTCGTGCGAGAAAGCGGGGGCAACTCCGCGTGTAAAGCGGCGCACGGGTGAGTAACGCGTGGGTAATCTACCCTCGAGCCCGGGATAACCCGCCGAAAGGCGGGCTAATACCGGATAAGACCACGGGGCTTATGCCCTGAGGTTAAAGGCGGGTCAGCAATGGCCTGTCACTCGTGGATGAGCCCGCGTCCCATCAGCTAGTTGGTGAGGTAACGGCTCACCAAGGCTAAGACGGGTAGCTGGTCTGAGAGGACGATCAGCCACACTGGCACTGAAACACGGGCCAGACTCCTACGGGAGGCAGCAGTGGGGAATTTTGCGCAATGGGCGAAAGCCTGACGCAGCGACGCCGCGTGAGGGAAGAAGGC
>JACRCL010000013.1 GCA_016219015.1 Deltaproteobacteria bacterium | reverse complement strand
CTCTTGGGGCCTGAGGTTGGGCACAGGTTCATCTCCCCCGTATTACCCGGGCGTCCCAGGGTAACTTTTACCAAGTAGCGGCCTTGAAATCCACTGTCTATAATATACAAGGGTGGGTTAGCGGAGCGTAACCCAACTATTAAAATTATTCTTTTGCGGGTTCAGGTTTGCAACCTGAACCTTTTAATTTCGTGTTTCCCTTTGCGTTGATAACGACTTTGACTGGGGAGAGGCTGTTTGAATGATCGGGTTCAATTTGCAAAATTGAACCCGCGAAAGGTATGTCATTCTGTGTCATTCTGAGCATAGCGAAGAATCTCTTATTGCGAGATTCTTCGGTCGCTTCGCTCCCTCAGAATGACACCTCGGGATTTAAACCGCCGCCTCCTTGGTCACAGGCTCCACCTTTACCCTTATTATCCTGTTAAGCTCGACATCCACCACGGTAAAGCGCATGTTCTTGTAGATGACGAACTCGCCTCCGCGCGGTATCCTCTGGAGCTTCGAGAGCATGAAGCCCGCGAGCGTGTGGTACTCCTCGGTTTCCTCGTCGATCACAACACCCAGGTCCTCCAAATCCCCAAGCGACGCCGAGGCGTCTATTATCATCGTCCCGTCCCTGAGCTTCTCCACCATCCCGCCCTTGCCGATATCGTACTCGTCCTCTATCTCGCCGACTATCTCTTCGAGGATGTCCTCGATGGTGACGAGGCCGTCCACGTCGCCGTGCTCGTCAACGACTATGGCCATGTGCACCTTACGCCTCTGCATCTCGCGCAGCAGCTTGCTAATCATGACGGAGTTCGGGACGAAATAAGGTGTCCGGAGCAGGTTCTTTATATCAACGGCCTTTCGCTGTTCTATGGCCCTGAACACGTCTTTGTTGAAGAGCACCCCGACGACCTTCTCCAGGGTCTCCCTGTAGACCGGGTATCTGGAAAACCCGGTCTCCGAGATGAACGTCAGGACCTCTTCGGGAGGGGTCTTTATCTCTATGGCGCTGAACTTGTGCTTCGGGACCATTACCTCTTTTACGGTCGTATCAGCGAACTCGAAGATCCCGTGGAGGAGCTGGGCCTCCGTCTCCTCGAATACCCCCGTCTCCCTGCCTTCCTTTATGAAGAACTTTATCTCTTCTTCGGAGATAAAGACCCTCTTCTCCGGCTCTTTTACATTCAAGAGCCTCAGTATGGCCTTGTTCGAGCTTGTGAGCACCTTTATGAATACCGACGATACCCGAGAAAGGAGGTTTAAAGGCCTTGCCGAGAAGCAGGCTATCCTCTCGGCGTACCGGAGCGCGAGCGATTTAGGCACAAGCTCGCCTATGACCAGCGTGCCGTATGAGATGAGTATGACGACAATCCCTATGGCGAGGAACCCGGCGGAGTCCTGCACAGGGGCGAACGGCACGGCAAGGAATATGGGCTTCAAGTATTCCGCCGCCGTTATACCGCCTATGGCAGAGGCGAGGGTGCCCACTACCGTCACGCCCACCTGTACGGTGGCGAGGAAGCGGTCCGGGTCCTCCTTCATCTTCTGCACCGCCGCGGCCGAGATGTTCCCTTCCCTGGCGAGCTTTTCTATTACGCTCCTTTTTGCCGATACTATCGCCAGCTCGGCGCTCGAAAAGAACCCGTTTAAAAGTATCAGGACCAGTATTATTATGATCCCGACTATAAGACCCTCTGCAGACACTTATCCCTCCAAAAAGACTAATCCGCACGCGCGGTTACGCGCGCGGATAGAAATTACCCCTTTATCCCTTTTTTAAATTGATTGTTTGGTAGAATGGGTATTGACCTGCCGTATTTTGGCATACTCGAAGATTTCATAAAGAAATTATATCATAGAAAAGAGCCTGGAAGCAAATCCCGGCCTATGTCCGTAAAGCTGTATTTCTTTTTGAAAATCAGGGCCTTTTGAACTTGAATGCGTCTTTTCCGGGGAATACGGCCATCTCCCCGAGCTCTTCTTCTATCCTCAAAAGCTGGTTGTACTTCGCCGTCCTGTCGGTCCTTGAGGCCGAGCCTGTCTTTATCTGCCCGGCGTTCGTGGCAACACTAATATCGGCTATGGTCGCGTCTTCTGTCTCTCCGCTGCGGTGCGAAATTACCGCCGTATACCCGGCCCTCTGCGCCATGTTCACCGCCTCAAGGGTCTCGGTGAGGGTGCCTATCTGGTTTACCTTGACGAGTATGGAGTTGGCTATGCCCCCGTCTATGCCCCGTTTAAGCCTCGCAACGTTTGTGACGAATATGTCGTCGCCCACGAGCTGGACTTTATTCCCGAGCCTTTTTGTAAGGAGCGCCCAGCCTTTCCAGTCTTCCTCGGAAAGCCCGTCCTCTATGGATACGATAGGGTAGTCCTTGACCAGCCCTTCGAGGTAGTCCACCATCTCATCGGTCGAAAGCTCGTTCCCCTCAAGGGCATACCCGCCGTTCTTATAAAGCTCGCTCGACGCGCAGTCGAGCGCTATGAATATGTCCTTGCCCGGCTTGTACCCGGCCGCCTCTATGGCCTTCAGGATTACGTCTATGGCGGTCCTGTTCGATTTGAGCTGGGGGGCGAAGCCGCCCTCGTCGCCCACGGCAGTGGAGAGGCCGTCTTTTTTCAATATCGATTTCAGGCTGTGGAAGACCTCCACGCCGGCCCTCAGGGCCTCCTTGAAGGCCGGGAAGCCCGCCGGCACTATCATGAACTCCTGTATGTCGAGGTTGTTGTTCGCGTGCGCCCCGCCGTTTATTATGTTCATCATGGGCACCGGGAGGACCTTTGCGTTCGCCCCGCCTATGTATTTGTAGAGGGGCAGCATCGACGCCTCAGCCGCGGCCTTGGCCACAGCCATCGAGACGCCGAGGATCGCGTTGGCCCCGAGCCTCCTTTTGTTGTCCGTGCCGTCCAGCGCTATGAGGGTCCTGTCTATAAGCGTCTGGTTGGCCGCGTCAAGGCCGAGTATCTCTTTGGCTATCTTTTCCTTGACGTTCCTTACGGCCTTTGTTACGCCCTTGCCGAGGTACCTTTTTTTGTCGTTATCGCGCAGTTCCACGGCCTCGAACTTGCCTGTGGAGGCCCCTGAGGGCACGGCGGCCCTGCCTCTAAAACCGCCGTCGAGCGTGACCTCGACCTCGACCGTGGGGTTGCCCCTTGAGTCGAGAATCTCCCTGGCAGTTACCTCAACTATCGTAGTCATGCGCCGCCCTCCGGATATTATTTATTTATGTAATATTCCACCCGTGGTTTGGGTTGAGCTAATTATACTTTCCGGCGGGAAAAAAGCAAGGTAAAAAGGGGATTGAACGGGTTAGCTTTTCAGGTGGGAAGGATTACGAATTTCAGGGTTCAGGTTGCAAACCTGAACCCGCATTGGGGAAGGGTGAGGCCGGGGATGTGTGCCAAAACTCCTTGCGTAAAGGTATGTTAAGGGATAATATGAAATCAATGAACCGTGAAGTCCTTGATTTTCCGGCATTAAACGGAAGATACCTCCATATATGACGACTATCTCAATATTGAGCTTCTTCGGCGCAGTGATGCTGATCCTCTACGGCATGAGGCTCGCCGGCGAAGGCCTCCAGAGGGCGGCAGGGGCGAAACTCAGGAGTTTTCTTCTCTCCGCCACGAACAACCGCCTTAAGAGCGTCGGCGTCGGCGCGACCATTACGGCCCTCCTCCAGAGCTCGAGCGCCACGACCGTTATGCTCGTAGGTTTCGTCGGCTCCGGGCTGCTGGGCCTTGCCGAGACCATGGGCGTCATACTCGGCGCCGACATAGGCACGACGCTCACCGTCCAGATAATAGCCTTCAAGGTCTATGACTACGCCATAGCCCTCGTCGGCGTCGGGATACTGGCGACGTATTTCGGCAGGAAAGGCCCCGGAAAGGACCTCGGGCAGGCCCTCCTCGGCTTCGGGTTCGTCTTTTTCGCCTTAAAGATACTCATAGAAACGTTCGAGCCCCTGACCCGCAGCCCGTTATGGACCGACATGCTCCTGGGCCTCAGCCGGGACCCGTTCGCCGGGATAATAATATCCGCGCTCCTTACGGCCCTCTTTCAGAGCAGCGCCGCCACCCTCGGCCTTTCCCTGACGGCCGCCCACGCAGGGCTCCTTACGCTCGACGCCGCCATGCCGATAGTCCTCGGGGCGAACATCGGCACTACCGTAAGCGCCATAATATCGAGCATAGGGGCCACAGTGGACGCCAAGAGGGTGGCGCTCGCGCACATACTCTTCAAGGTTATAGGGGTGGTCATAGTCATCCCGTTCCTCGGGTTTTTCACCGGTATCGTGGGCCATTCCACCGGAGAGCTGCCGAGGCAGATTGCCAACGCGCATACGTTCTTCAACATAGCCATAGCCGTCATCTTCCTCCCGTTCATAGGCCCGTTCACGCGCTTCATCAAGTACCTCCTGCCGGAATCCGCCCCCTCGGGCAGGTTCGGCCCCAAGTACCTCGACCCCATAGTCCTTACCTCCCCGTCGCTGGCGCTCGTCCAGGCCGCGAGGGAGTCGCTCCGCTCGGCCGATATAGTCAACGAGATGCTCAGGAAATCCATAGAGGTCTTTGAAAAGAACGATACCGGGCTCCTCGAGTACATAGAGGACAAGGACGACGACGTAGACCTCCTCGACCGTGAGATAAAGCTCTATCTAACGAAGATAGGCAGGGAGACGCTGTCGGAGGAGCAGGCGAAAAGGGAGCTTGAGATATTGATGTTCTCGGACAATATCGAGAATATAGGCGACGTCATCGACAAGAACCTCATGGACCTCGCCAGGAAAAAGGTCGGGTCCGGGCTTTCGTTCTCGAAAGAGGGGATGAGCGAAATAGAAGCGCTCCACCGGAAGGTCGTCGAGAACTTCGAGATGGGCGTGGCGGCCTTCGCCGGGAGCGACCCCGAACTGGCTCAGAAACTTTTGACCCACAAGGCGAAGCTATCGGAGCTTGAAAGGGAGCTAAGGCAGGCCCATATAAACAGGCTCCACAAGGGGTTGAAGGAATCTATCGACACCAGCGCCATACACCTCGACGTGCTCACGAACCTGAAGAGGATAAACTCATACATAACCAACGTCGCCTACCCCATCCTCGAGAGGGAAAAGGACTGACCGCGTCCTCCCCCGTCCGAAGTTGCAAATCAGCCGGATAACGCTATAATCCTTTAAGTGCCTGCAAAGGAACTTAAACTATGATATTCGGTCTTTTTTTTTGGCCGCAATAGCCCTTGGCTCCAAAGACCCCGTGACAGCGGCGCTTGAGAGTTTCAGGGCCGTGGAGACTTACTCTGTCACGCTCGACTCGAACAGGGGCTCGGAGGTCATACGGTATTACTATAAAAAGCCCGGCTTCGTAAGGATGGAGTTCATAACCCCGCACAAGGGGGCGGCCCTTGTCTACGACCCGTTCAAAAAAGAGGTCAGCCTGAGGCCCTTCGGGTTCTTAAAACCCCTGGTTCTGCGTTTGAGCCCGGAGAATACCCTTATAAGGAGCCCGGACGGCCATACGGTGGACAAGTCCGACATCGGCGAGCTTTTAAGGACCGTGGACAATCTAAGGAAGAACGGCAGCTTGACTGTTATCGGGGACGGCGAGGTCAACGGCAGGAAGGCGACTATTGTGGAGGTTGAGGGCAGGCCCGAAGACCCTTCGGGCAGGTCCATGTACAGGCTCTGGCTTGAGGAAAAGTCCATGCTCCCGCTCAAGGTCGAGTCCTACGACGGCACAGGGAAGGCCGAGGAGGTCGTGATGGACGACCTTGAGGTAAACCCGACGCTGCCGGATAACGTCTTCTCCATAGACTGACACCTTGAACACACATAGCGAGCGCAATCCCCTGCTTACTGCGGGGTCAAGCGAGCGAATCGAAATCGAAATTTTCCTTATGTGTCGAAGATTCCCCGCGGCAAGCCGTGGGGAGCTTCAAAGGCTGCGATGGCCAGATACGCGATAACTAAAAAGCTCGGTTGCGGCTACGTCGAGGCGCTTGAAAGGGCGCATTCCGCTTTCAGGGAAGAGGACCTGTTGGTGCTCTCCGAGTTAGACATGACGGAGCACATAAAGAAGACCCTCAACAAGAACTTCAGGCGATACGCGATACTCGGAGTCTGCGACCCCCGGCTTTCCTACAAGGCCCTGACCGTTGAGACCGACATGGGGCTCATGATACCCTTCAACATAATCGTCTATGAAAACGACGAAGGCGGCTCGACGATCGCCGCCATAGACCCCGTCGTCTCCATGGCTGTCATTGAGAACCCCGCCATCGCCCTCGTGGCAAAGGAGATAAGGGAGAGGATTGAAAAGGCGGTCAACAGTATCTCCTGATTTGAAAAAAAGGCCTTTTCACGATATATTCCTAAGCGTAGCCCCTTAAAGGCCGCGCCCCGGCGCCATAGCCCTTAAAATATTGCCTCCACCGCTTCCCGAGACACGATGAAAAATTATGACGTCCTTGTGATAGGCTCAGGCCCCGGCGGACAGAAGGCGGCCATGCAGGCCGCGAAGCTCGGGAAAAAAGTCGCCATAATAGAGCGGAAACCCTATGTCGGCGGCGCGGGCCTGCATACAGGGACGCTGCCTTCAAAGACACTCAGGGAGACGGCGCTCTTCTTCGCCGCTTTCAAACAGAGGGCGATAATAGGCTTTCAGTTCAGCCCCGGCAAGGATATCACCCTGAGCGAGCTTATGCACCGCAAGACCGAGGTCATAAGGCAGCAGATGGAGGTCATCCTCGACCAGTTCATGAGGAATAACGTAGAGATAATCTACGGGGAGGCGTCTTTCCTGGACGCCCGTGACCTCCTGGTCAGGATGAACGGGGGAGCGACTGAAGAGCTTTACGCCGAGTTCATAGTCATAGCGACGGGCACAAGGCCCGCGCGCCCCCCTGACATACCCTTTGACCTCGAACATATCTATGACAGCGATTCGATCCTCGGGCTCGACAGAATACCCTACAACCTTACCATCGTCGGCGGAGGGGTCATAGGGTGCGAGTACGCCTGCATATTCGCGGCTCTTGGCGTAAAGGTGAACCTGATCGAGAAGAAGGAAAGGCTCCTTTCATTCGCCGACGAGGAGATAGTCAATAACCTCATGTACTGGATGAGGCACTCCGGCGTTACATTGAGGCTCAACGAAGAGGTCGTGGAGATCGCGGTGGAGAGCAGGGGCAGGGTGGCCGTCTCACTCAAAAGCGGCAAGGAGGTCGTATCAGAGAAGCTCCTCTACACAATGGGCAGGGTGGGCAATACCGATATGCTCAACCTCGGCGCCATAGGGGTAAAGGCGGACGCGCGGGGCCTTATCCACGTAAGCGATAGCTACCAGACCGCTGTCCCGAACATATACGCCGTAGGGGACGTAATAGGCTTCCCCTCACTCGCCTCCACGTCGATGGAGCAGGGCAGGCGCGCCGTCTGCCACGCCTTCCAGAAGGAGGGCATCACCTGCGAGATAGCCGGGCACCTGCCTTTCGGCATATACACGATACCGGAGATATCGATGGTCGGCGAGAACGAGGAGGGCCTTACGGCAAAAGGCATACCATACGAGGTCGGCAGCGCATACTTCCACGAGGTCGCAAGGGGCCAGATAATAGGCGACGTCCACGGGATGCTCAAACTCCTTTTCAACAGGAAGACCCACGCGCTCTTAGGGGTCCACATAATAGGAGAGAGGGCCTCGGAGCTTATCCACATCGGCCAGGCCGTGTTGAACTACGGCGGGCCCGTAGATTACTTCAAGGACGTGGTATTCAACTACCCGACGCTTTCGGACGCGTACAAGGAGGCCGCCCTGAACGGGCTCAACAAGCTGTAGCAGGGTGTAGCAGGCTGCTGAAAAAATGTCATTCTGAACGTAGTGAAGAATCTCCGGGCAGGAAATCGGCTGGTTACTTGGATTCTTCGTCGCCTACGGCTCCTCAGAATGACAACTTTGCTGACGCTCAAGCGATACGTAAACGCTCAAAAGGAGGCAGATGATGAAGGTCAATATCATATTCCACAGCATGTACGGCCATATCTACAGGATGGCGGAGGCCATGGCCGAGGGCGCTGGTCTGGTAAAGGGCGCGGAGGTGAGCGTATTCCAGGTAAGGGAGACCCTGCCCGACGATATCATAGCCAAGATGGGGGCCACCGAGGCCAAAAAAAAGTTCGCGCACGTGCCCATAGCCACCCTTGATAACCTGAGCGAGGCCGACGGGGTCATCTTCGGCACGCCTACGCGCTACGGGAACATGTCGGCGCAGATGAAGACCTTCATAGACTCCACCGGGGGCCTCTGGATGAAGGACGTGCTTGTCGGAAAGGTCGCGAGCGTCTTCACCTCTACCGCGACGCAGCACGGCGGGCAGGAATCCACCATCCTGAGCTTCCATATCCCCCTGCTGCATTTAGGCTTCGTATTGGTCGGCATGCCTTACGCTGAAAAAGGGCAGATGACGATGAAGGAGATAACGGGCGGCAGCCCCTACGGCGCCTCCACCATAGCGGGCCACGACGGGTCGAGGACCCCGAGTGAGAACGAGCTGAACATGGCGCGGTTCCAGGGCAGGCACGTAGCCGATATAACGAGGAGGCTTACCGGAGGTAAATAGGCTTTCTTGAAATAAATCAAGTAGTTCCCTTGGCTGTTGACAATATATTTTTGTCCGGCAATACTTATATCATAAATTCCCTGGCCAGAGGGTCTGAGCCATCAACGAGGTCCGCTTTACAACCCATCAAAAGGGGGCGGATATGAGGCTTGTAAGCTCCAGCGAAAGGCTCGTCTTCATAGAAGCGGGCGCGGCATCAAGACTTGAGGGGTCTCTCGCGGTCCCGGCGGGGGCGGAGGGCGTAGTCCTCTTCGCGCACGGCAGCGGCAGCTCGCGCCACAGCCCGAGGAACAATTACGTTGCCCAGGTGCTCAGGAAGGCCGGGCTCGGCACGCTCCTGATGGACCTCCTTACCCGGGAAGAGGACATAGACTACGAGACCCGCTTTGACATCGGCCTCCTTTCCGAGCGGCTAAAGGCGGCAACGGACTGGCTGAAGGAAGAGGCGACCGGCCTGAGGGTGGGGTACTTCGGGGCGAGCACTGGGGCGGCCGCGGCGTTGGAGGCGGCTGCCGACTACGGCACGGAGATAGGCGCTATAGTATCGAGGGGAGGGAGGCCCGACCTCGCCGACGATTACTTAACCAAGGTGAAGACCCCGACCCTTCTCATAGTAGGCGGCAGGGACGAGTTGGTCATAGAGCTTAACAGGAAGGCTTACGCAAAGATAAATGCGCATAAAGAAATGGTGATAGTGCCGGGGGCGACGCACCTATTCGAGGAGCCGGGCGCGCTGGAAGAGGTGGCGAACCTCGCGGCGCAGTGGTTCAAGAAGTACCTCCAT
>JACRCL010000014.1 GCA_016219015.1 Deltaproteobacteria bacterium | reverse complement strand
GTGAAATCCATGATTCTTTTTTTTATTTTATTCGAAATAATGATTATAAAATTGAATATCCCCTTTATTGCTTTTATGAACTGCATGCTTTACTAAAAAATATCTTTTTTAGGCATAAAGGCTTATCCGAAATTTAAGCCGCAAGGCTTTGGGATCAACACATTTTATTTTAGAATTATGGCGGAGGGTGAGGGACTCGAACCCCCAAGGGCGTTAACCCGCTGGTTTTCAAGACCAGTGACTTACCATTAGCCTAACCCTCCGTTGCGAAAAGGAAAAAAGGCGGGAGAACGGAAAAGCGAAATCTTTTGGAAGTTCTAATTGCTTCCTGTCATTCTGAGGGAGCGGAGCGATCGAAGAATCCCGTAACTTTCTGATTTTATATATAGATTCTTCGCTACGCTCAGAATGACACGCGATTACAATTAGTCAAAAGTACCTTTATAATATTATATTTTCGTAATTTTTTCAAGCCCTCCCATGTACTGCCTGAGGGCATCGGGCACAATTACGCTGCCGTCCTCCTGCTGGTAGTTCTCAAGTATTGCCACGAGCGTCCTGCCCACGGCAAGGCCGGAGCCGTTAAGCGTATGGACGAACCTCGGCTTGCCGCCTTTGGGCCTGTATTTGATATTGGCCCTTCTCGCCTGAAAGTCCTCGAAGTTGCTGCACGAGGATATCTCCCTGTATTTGCCCTGCCCCGGCAGCCAGACCTCGATATCATAAGTCTTTGCCGAGGAAAAGCCCATGTCCCCGGTGCAGAGGACGACGACCCTGTAAGGTAGATTGAGCCTCTTTAAGACCTCTTCGGCGTTATTGGTCAATTTTTCAAGCTCGCCGTAGGAGGCCTCCGGCGTTGTGAATTTGACGAGCTCGACCTTGTTGAACTGGTGCTGTCTTATAAGCCCCTTGACGTCCTTGCCGTAGGAGCCGGCCTCTTTCCTGAAGCACGGGGTGTAGGCCGTGTAATAGAGCGGTAGCTTATCTTCCTCGACTATTTCATCCGCGTGGATGTTTGTCACAGGGACCTCGGCCGTGGGTATAAGGAAGTGGTCCCAGCCTTCGATCTTGAACAAATCCTCCTCGAACTTCGGGAGTTGCCCCGTGCCGATGAACGCGCCCCGCTTGAGCATGAAGGGTGTCCAGACCTCGGTGTAGCCGTGATCGCGGGTGTGGAGGTCGAGCATGAAGTTTATTAGCGCCCTTTCAAGGCGCGCGCCCGGCCCCTTCAAGAGAGAAAAGCGCGCCCCTGCGAGCTTTCCTGCGCGCTCGAAGTCGATTATGCCGAGCCCCTCGCCCAGGTCCGTATGCTCTTTTGGCGAAAAGCTGAATTGTGTCGGCTTGCCCCAGACCCTTACCTCGACGTTCTCGGTAGAGTCCCTGCCCACGGGCACAGAGGCGTTCGGGAGGTTGGGGATAACGAGGAGGAACGAGTTCAAGTCCTCTTCGCACTTCGATACGTCGGCGTCGAGGGACTTTATCCTTGCGGAGACGTCCTGCATCTCCTTTAAAAGCTCTCCGGCGTCTTTCTTATCCTTCTTTAATCTCCCAATCTCTTCGGAGACAGTATTTTTGCGGGCCTTCAGTGCTTCGGACTCCGAAAGTAACTTACGTCTGTTCTCGTCGAGCGCGCGGAAGCTGGAGAGGTCTATCGAGCCTCCCCTTGTCTTTAGCCTTTTTTCGGCCTCTTCGAGGTTATCCCTTAAATATTTGATATCGAGCATCTAAAAAGACTCCGGATATTGATCTTTTTTCGGCAAATAATATAGCAGGTTGCTGAAAAAGTCCATGAAGTTGTCATTCTGAGGAGCCGAAGGCGACGAAGAATCTCTTAATTTGGTGATTTCTATCAGCGCGGAGATTCTTCCCCTTCGCTTCGCTCAGGGCTTCGGCTCACACGCTCAGAATGACAGATTAAAAAGACTATTTTTTCCACCTCTTATAAAGGGCGTTTTCTATACCCAGCGTGTCGAGGGTCTTGCCGACGACGAAATCTACCATGTCCTCTATCTTTTCGGGCTTCGTGTAGAAGGCGGGCATCGCAGGCAGTATAACGGCCCCCATCCTGGATAGCTTAAGCATATTCTCCAAATGTATCTGGTTTAAAGGCGTCTCCCTCGGCACCAGAATAAGCCGCCCCCTCTCCTTCAGAAAGCAGTCGGCCGCGCGCTCGATGAGGTTGCCGGAGATGCCGGAGGCTATCCTTGCAAGAGTCCCCATGGAGCAGGGGCAGATTATCATCGCCTTTTTAAGGGAAGACCCGCTTGCGGAGGGGGATAGGAGGTCATCAGAAGGGGAATAGGTCAGGCGGCCTTTGACTTTATTGCCAAAGACCGCCTTGAGCTTTTGGGCGGGGCTTTTGCCAAGGTCGAGCCTTAGCTCTTCCTTGAGTATCAAAAAACCTGAAAGGGAGATGACGAGTTCGACATCATCCCCCCTTTTAAGAAGCTCTTCAACGAGCCTTACGCCATATACGGCGCCGCTTGCCCCGGTAAGGGCCACCAGATATTCAGACAAAAACAGCTCCGGAAAAATTTTAGGATGCCTGTAAAAATTAGGAATTTTTTCTGAAGTCAAGGAAGTGCGGAAATAAAAAACGCAGCATATATATGTAATATGTGAGCATTTTTATTTCCGCGCCTGACGCAGAGGTCAGGAAAAAGAACAATTTTTACTTTAGCCTTTGGGCTTTACGACCACATAAATGCTGCTGTTGCCCCGCAGTATCAGGAAAAGGGCCACGTCGTTCTTCTCGGCCTCTGTGACCAGCTTGCTGTAGTCCCTTACATTCTTTACGGGCTTCCTGTCGATCTCCTTTATGACGTCGCCGCGCCTCAATCCCGCCTCACCCGCCGGACTGTCGGGCTTCACCGAGCTTACTATGACGCCCTCCGTGTCGGTTATGCCGAGCCTCTTCGCCACCTCGGGCGTAAGCGGCTGCACCGAGAGACCGAGCCTCTTGTCCGGGGCGGTATCCTTTTCTTCAGGCTCGGCCGCCGCGGCCTCTTCCTCGGACTTCGTGCCTATCTTCACAAAGAGGGTCTTTTCCTTGCCGTCCCTCAGCACCTTCACCTCGGCGTCCTTGCCCGGAGGCGTCGTCGCCACCGTCCTCGGCAGGTCGCCCAGGTCCGTTATCGGCTTTCCGTCAAAGGAGGTGATTATGTCGCCCGCCTTTATGCCGCCCTTGTCAGCCGGGTCGCCGGGGGTCACTGAAGAGACCAGCACGCCTTTGGCCTCCTTGAGGCCGAAGGACTTGGCAAGCTCCGGGGTCAGCTCCTGGATCGAAACGCCTATCCAGCCCCTTGTCACCTTGCCCTTTTCCTTGAGCTGCACCAGGACCTCTTTGGCCATGTTTATCGGCGTGGCGAACCCTATGCCCTGCCCGCCCGCGATTATCGCGGTATTCAGGCCCACCACCTCGCCCCTCACGTTGAAAAGGGGCCCGCCGGAGTTGCCGGGGTTGATGGAGGCGTCCGTCTGTATGAAGTTGTCGTAAGGGCCCGCGCCTATGACCCTGCCCTTCTGGCTTACGATGCCGGCGGTGACCGAGCCGCCGAGGCCGAAGGGGTTTCCGATGGCGAGCACCCACTCGCCTATCTGCAGGTCGTCCGAGTTGCCAAGCGGCGCCACCGGAAGGTCGGTGTCGGGCTTTATCTTTATAAGCGCTATGTCGAGCTTCTGGTCCTGCCCGACGACCTTCGCCTTGTAGTCCTTCTTGTCAGACGAAAGCGTCACTATTATTTCCGTGGCGTTCTCTATGACGTGGAAGTTGGTGAGTATGTAGCCGTCCTTGTTTATAACGAAGCCGCTGCCGAGGCTCTGCCTCTTGAACTCCCTGTTCGGCTCGTTGAAGAACTTGTTGAAGTCGTCGCCGAAGAACTCGTCGAAGGGGCCCTTGAACTCCGGGAAAGGCACGAGCGGCCGTTCCTTTATTACCTGCGTGGTGGAGATGTTCACGACCATCGGGGAGAGCCTTTTGGCCAGCTCCACGAAATTCGGGGCCTGAAGGCTGGAATCCGTCTTTACCGCAGCGGAAGGCGGCGCCTCTTTCCAGAAGCCCTGCGCGCCGGTAAGGTTCGTTATGTCGAGCCGCGCGGTTATCGCGATCCCGATGAGGACCGAGATGAACGCCACGAGCGCGACCGTCTTTATCCCAAAACCCTTTTTCCGTGGTTCCATTTCATCTCCTGATGTGAAAATTTTAAAAAGTGGTTAAAAAAGGAGAGGCAATCCAATTATATACCAAAAATCATCCGGCGCTCTTAACATACAGGAGCCGGAGCTCGCGCAGCACGTCCTCGACGAGCCTGGTCTCCTGGTCGTTCAGGTTCCCTTTGGTCTTTTCCTGGAGGAGGCCGATAAGGTCTATGGTCTGCTTTGCCACGGCAGGCTCTTTCTCCGTCTTTTTAGTCATGGGGTTCTCTACAAGCCCGAGGTTCATGAGGACGGACGTGGAGAGCGACAGTATGAACGTCGAGAAATCGAGCGGCGGTATCTCGGCGGCCTTATCTGCTTTTTCTCCGGCCCCTGAGCGCTCTTCCGCGCCTTCGTTATCCTTAACCGCCTTCTCTTCCATGGCTCCCTCTCCTTACAGGACCTTTACCTTGATGCTCTGCCTCTTCATCTCCTTGGTCTTGGGGACGATTATCTTTAGCACACCGTCTTTAAGGCTCGCCTTTATGCCGTCCTTGTCCACGGCGTAGGGGAGGCTGAAGACGCGCTGGAAAGTCCCGTAGAAGCGCTCCATCCTGTGGTAGTTCTCTTCGCTCAGGTTCTTCTCGAGCTTGCGCTCACCTTTGAGGTTGAGCGTATTTTCCCTGACCTCGATATTCACGTCGTTTATATCTATGCCCGGGATCTCGGCCTTTAGTATGACGTTCTCCTCTGTCTCGTAGATATCGACCGGCGGGACCCACATGCCGCCCGCCATGCCCGAGCAGCCCTTGTACTTCAAGAGGGCCTCGTCGAATATGCGGCTCATCCTCTCCTGAAGGAAGAGGAGGTCCTTGAAAGGGTCCCGTCTTATGGGCGACAAGGAGGATACCTCCGTGCGAGCGGGTTTTTAGGATATTTCGAAGCCATTTCCATAATTTATTTTATAATAAGGTTTTTGTCAAGAACCCTTATATCCGCGGCGCTAAAAGCCCCTTCTACGCCACTGCCTTGACGCGCGCGCTCCCCCCTTGCCCTACCTTACGAAGGCCGGGGCGGCCTTTTTAAAGGTAAGGGCCTCGCCCTCACAGTCGATGGCTACAACCGAGTCCTCGCCGAACTCCCCTTCGAGGAACTTGAGCGCAAGGACGTCCTGCACCTCCCTCTGTATGAGCCTCTTAAGCGACCTTGCCCCGAAGACCGGGTCGTACCCCTTCTCGGCGAGGTACTCGCGCGCCCTGTCCGTAAGGGTTATATCCACGTTCTTCTCCTTAAGGAGCTTTTTAAGAAGACCTATCTGTATCTCGACGATGCCCTTCATATGCTCCTCCGTTAGCGGGTGGAATATGATTATATCGTCGATGCGGTTGAGGAACTCGGGCTTGAAGGTCGCCCGGAGCGTCTCCATCACCCTGCTCCTTATCTCCTCGTAGTCCTTTTCCCCGAGCTCGGTCAGGTACTGGCTCCCGAGGTTGGAGGTCATTATGATGACGGTATTCTTGAAGTCTATGGTCCTGCCGTGGCCGTCTGTAAGCCTGCCGTCGTCGAGTATCTGGAGGAGCAGGTTGAAGACCTCGGGGTGGGCCTTTTCAATCTCGTCGAAAAGGACGACCGAATACGGCCTCCTCCTTACGGCCTCGGTTAAGTACCCGCCTTCCTCGTAGCCCACGTAGCCGGGGGGCGCGCCTATGAGCCGGGCTACGGAGTGCTTCTCCATGAACTCGCTCATGTCGATACGCACCATTGCGCGCTCGTCGTCAAAGAGGAACCCGGCCAGCGCCCTCGCGGTCTCGGTCTTCCCCACGCCCGTGGGGCCGAGGAATATGAAAGAGCCTATGGGCATGTTCACGTCCTGCAGCCCGGCGCGCGCCCTCCTTACCGCGTTTGATACCGCCCTCAGGGCGTCGTCCTGCCCGATGACGCGTCGTTTGAGCGAGTCCTCCATCTTCAGGAGCTTGGCCCTTTCGCCCTCCATCATCCTCGATACCGGTATGCCGGTCCAGCGCGACACTATCAGGGCTATGTCCTCGTCGTCGACCTCTTCCTTGAGCATCCTCTTGTCTCCCTGCAGCTCCGCGAGCCTCTCCTGGCCGGCCTCCAGCGTCTTCTGAAGCTCTGAAAGCCTTCCGTACTTGAGCTCGGCGGCCTTGCCGAGCTCGCCGAGCCTTTCAGCCTGAGCGGCCTGGGTCTTTACCTCCTCTATCTTCTTCTTGGTATCCCTTATGCGGCCGATCACCTCTTTTTCGTGCTGCCAGTGGAGCTTAAGCGCGCCGCTCTCTTCTTTCAGGTCAGCCAGCTCCTTTTCTATCTTCTCAAGCCTGTCGAGCGAGGCCCTGTCCGTCTCTTTCAGGAGCGCCTGCT
The DNA here is from genome assembly GCA_016219015.1 of Deltaproteobacteria bacterium. GTDB lineage: Bacteria > Desulfobacterota > GWC2-55-46 > GWC2-55-46 > GWC2-55-46 > JACRCL01. The sequence continues at coordinate 62,504 of JACRCL010000014.1, read as the reverse complement.
TTTCTATCTCGAGCTGGATGACCCTCCTTTCGATCTCGTCTATCTCCGTGGGCATCGAATCTATCTCTATCCTCAGGCGCGAGGCCGCCTCGTCCATAAGGTCAATGGCCTTGTCCGGGAGGAACCTGTCGGATATATACCTCTTCGAAAGGGTCGCGGCCGCCACTATCGCGGCGTCAGCTATCCTCACGCCGTGGTGGACCTCGTACCTCTCCTTCAGGCCGCGGAGGATCGCGATGGTGTCCTCGACCGAAGGCTCGCCGACCGTTATCGGCTGGAACCTCCGCTCAAGGGCGGCGTCCTTCTCGATGTATTTCCTGTATTCGTCTATGGTCGTGGCTCCGACGCACCGGAGCTCCCCCCTTGCCAGGGCTGGCTTTAGCATGTTCGAGGCGTCTATGGCGCCTTCCGCCGCGCCCGCGCCCACGAGGGTGTGGAGCTCGTCTATGAATATTATTATCTCGCCCTGCGCGTCGGTTATCTCGCGTAAGAGCGCCTTTAATCTATCCTCGAACTCGCCCCTGTACTTCGTGCCCGCGATCAGCGAGCCGAGGTCGAGGGCGAGGAGCCTTTTGTTCTTGAGGGTCTCCGGCACGTCGCCGCCGACTATCCTCTGGGCGAGCCCCTCGACTATAGCCGTCTTTCCAACGCCCGCCTCTCCAATGAGCACGGGGTTGTTCTTCGTCCGGCGGGAGAGCACCTGTATAACCCTCCTTATCTCGTCGTCCCTCCCGATGACCGGGTCGAGCTTGTTGCTCCGCGCCAGCTCGACGAGGTCGCGCGTGTATTTCGAGGTCGCCTGGTACTTCTCCTCCGGCATCTGGTCGGTCACCCGCTGGGTGCCCCTTATGGCGGTCATGGCCTTGAATATCGTGTCTTTCGTAACTCCGTGGGATGCGAGCACCTTCGAGGCCTCGGTCCCCTTCTCTTCCGATATGGCGAGGAGGATGTGCTCCACGGAGACGAACTCGTCCTTCATCTCCCGCGCCTCCTTGAGCGCGGAATCGAGGACGGTCTTCAGGGCCTGAGATACATAGGTCTCGGCCGCGGCGCCGTAGACCTTCGGCCCCTTTTTTACCGCGTCCTGGAGCTGTGTCTTAAGGAGCCTTATGTTCACCCCTATCCTCTGGAGTATGGGGGCGACTACCCCGCCCTCCTGCTCGATAAGCACGAGGAGGAACTGCTCGACGGAGACCTCCTGCTGCTCGTTGGCCTCCGTGCGGGACTGGGCCTCCTGAAGGGCCTCCTGGGACTTGATGGTGAACTTATCGAGCCTCATCGGATTTGTCTCCTTTTATATATTCTATCTGAACCGAATCCCGGACGCTTGCCGCGCCTTGGGCCTCATCCCTTTCAAGGACGCCCGTCCGTATGGCGAAAAACCGGGCTTTTCTTATAATTTATGTCTGTGGGCAGGCTTTGTCAAGCCAGTAAGGACGGCTGCCTCCCCTATTGCCTTTTAAGGGCAAATATTTTATATTTAAATGACATGGTAAATGAGATTCTGGGAAAGGGAGATTCGGGGGCAGAGGCCGATCTCCGCGGCCTCGGTTTTTCCGACGGCAGGCGCGCGCTCAATAACCTGAAGCTCCTTTCCCGGACCCCGCTGCACGGCAGCCTCGACGCCGCATTGAAGGCGGCGATGGACGCACCTTCGCCGGACGGCGCCCTCAATAACCTCGAAACGATCACCCGCGACATACCTCCGGAACTCCTTCTCGAATCGCTCAAAGACCCGCGTAATCTGGAAAGGCTCGTAACCATCTGCGGCTCGTCACCATATCTTTCCAATATCCTGTCCCAAAACCCCGATTTTTTCGGTTGGCTCTTTTTGGGAGGAGGACTGTGGGAAAAAAAGGACGCGCAAGCCATGCGCGCAGAGCTTACAGACAAACTTACCCGAATCGACGGCTTCGAGCCCTTTGCAAAAGCCCTGAGGGATTTCAAGCAGAAGCAGTACCTGAGGATAGGCTCGCGCGACCTCCTCGGGCTTTCGGATGTGGAAGAGGTCACGGCTGAGCTCTCGGACCTCGCCTCGGTCTGCGTCGATGAGGCGCTGAGGTTCTCTATCCAGAGTACCAAGGCCCTCTTCGGCGCGCCGCTGTATACTGATTACGACGGGACGGCGAAAGAGGCTGAGCTGACTGTAATAGGCCTGGGGAAGCTCGGCGGGAGGGAGCTTAACTTCTCCTCGGACATAGACATCATATATATATACTCGTCCGACAAGGGAGAGACAACGGGCGTGGAAGGCAGGAATGATTCGAGCATCAGCCTACACGCCTTTTTCGTGAAAGCGGCCACCATGCTTAATAAGCTCATCTCCAACATAACGGCCGACGGCTTTGTATTCAGGATAGACCTTGACCTCCGCCCCGAGGGCAGGAGCGGCGACATGGCCAACTCGCTCCGCAGCGCCGAAGTCTATTATGAGTCGTGGGGCCAGACATGGGAGAGGGCCGCCATGATAAAGGCCCGGCCCGTTGCCGGGAGCCTTGCCCTCGGGGCCGATTTCCTCAAGATGACGGCGCCGTTCGTATTCAGGAGGTACCTGGACTTTACCGCCATAGAAGAGATAAAGTCGATGAAGGAGAAGATAGACTTGAGCCTGCTGCGGCGGAGCCCCGACACAATAGACGTCAAGCTCGGCGCGGGCGGGATAAGGGAGATAGAGTTCTTCTGCCAGGCCCTCCAGCTCATCCACGGGGGAAAAAACCCCTCGATAAGGGAGAAGGGCACCCTGAAGGCCATAAAGATATTGACCAAGGAAGGGTTCCTCAAGGATACGGAGGCCGGGCGGCTCCGGGAGGGCTACATATTCCTCCGGAGGCTCGAACACAGGATACAGATAGTCGAAGGCCGTCAGACGCAGGCGATACCCGCAAGGGCCGAAGAGCTCGAGCGGCTCGCCAGGATGATGGGCTTTAAAGACACGGCTGAAAAGAAGGCCGGGGAGTTCTTCTGGGAGGAGTACAAGGAAGTGACCTCGTCTATCCACGAGGTCTTCAGGTCGCTCTTCTACAGGTCCGAGGAAGAGGCCCTCCAGCACCCGAAGGACATACTGATTTTACTCTCTGTGGATATAACCGAGGCGGAGGCGCGGGAGAAATTATCCGGGCTCGGGTTTAAAGACACGGAATCAGCGTTCAAAAACCTGAGCCTCCTTAAGACCGGCCCGCCTTTCGTCCACTTGAGCGCGAGGGCAAGGGTGCTCTTCCAGAGGCTCGCGCCCGGCTTTCTCTCCTCCGCCGCGTCATCGCCCGACCCGGACAGGGCGCTGCAGCACCTCGAGAGGTTCATCTCGTCGATAGGCGCGAGGACCACGTTCTATTCGCTCCTTGCGGAAAACCAGGCTGTGGCGGACGAGCTTATAAAGCTCTTCGGCACGAGCGTCTTTCTGTCGAGGACCATGATAGAGCGGCCGGAGTCCCTCGACCTCCTCCTTTCAAAGGAGCTTGCGGTCCCCTGCAGGACGAAGAAAGAAACCCTCGAACTCTTCCTCGCGGAGGCGGAAGACGAAGGCTACGAGGAGAGGCTCGACAACTTAAGGAGGCTAAAGAACCAGGAGGTATTCAGGGTCGGGGTAAACGACGTCCGCGGGACGCTTACCCCGAAGCAGGTATCCCGGCAGATGACCTTCATAGCCGAGGCCTGCCTCGAGGCGTCCCTGAAGATAGCGCTTAAGGAGCTTATCGCCCGCTACGGCGAGCCCTGCGACAGTTTCGCCATAATCGGCCTCGGCAAGCTCGGCGCAAGCGAGCTCATCTACGGCTCCGACCTCGATATCCTGTTCGTATATTCGGGCAACGGCGAGGATATGACCTCCGGGCCCAGGGAGATAACAAGCCACGAGTTCTTCGTAAAGCTCGGGCAGAGGATAATAAGTATCCTGACCTTGAGAACAAAGGAGGGCTTTGTCTTCAACGTGGACGCGAGGCTCAGGCCATCGGGGAGCGCGGGGCCGCTGGTCGTGTCCAGGGACTCGCTCATAAAGTACCACGGCGGCAAGACGCTCGTCTGGGAGAGGCAGGCGCTCATAAGGGCAAGGGCCGTGGCCGGGGACGTCCGGTTCGGCAAAGAGACGGTGCGCGAGCTCGAGGAGATAATCTACTCGAAGCCGCTGACAGAGGAAGAGATAGACGAAATGCTCCGCGTAAGGAAGAGGATGGAGGTTGAAATTGCCAAGGAGGGCCCGGATAGATATAATATAAAAACAGGCAAAGGCGGCATGGTTGACATCGAGTTCCTCGCTCAGGCTATCCAGCTCAAATGGGGGCGCCGAAGGGGCATGCGCACGCCGGGGACCCTGAAGGCGCTCCTCCGGGCGTCGGGGGAGGGCATAATCCCGAAAGAGGATTATGACTTTTTAAAGGAGGCGTACACGCTCTTCAGGCTCCTTGAGACGCGCCTGCGCATAGTGCACGACAGGCCCGAAGGTTACCTCGAGGCCGGCTCCGAAGAGCTTACCACGCTCGCCAAGCGCGCGGGATATAAAGGCGATGACGCCGCCAGGAGGCTGCTGGACGACTACGCCTCATGCTCGGGCAGGGTGCGTGAGCTGTATATAAAGACGCTTCAGTCGCTCGCCAACGGACAAACCAAACATAAGGAGACACCTTGAGAGAGAACCAGGGGAACCTCGGTAAGATCGGGATGCCTAAGCTCCTCCACCTCATCTACAGGAAGGCGGATAAGGCCGCCGCCCTCGACATAGTGAGGGAGCCCGTGAAGAAGAGGTTCTTCTTCAAGGACGGGGTCCCCGTTGCCGCGACCTCGAATATCCTGAACGAGGTCCTCGGCAGGCTATTGATGCAGGAGGGCATCATAACCCAGATGGAGTACGAGAGGTCCCTCGAACTCGTGCTCAAGGACAAAAAGCGGCACGGAGAGGTACTTATCTCGATGGGCCTTCTTACGCCCGAGAGGCTCGAATCCTTCCTCCAGCTGCAGCTTAAAAGGAGGCTCCTTAAGATATTCTCCTGGAACGACGGGAGCTACCATTACGTAAAGGCCGATTCGGTCCCCGGAAACCTGACGGAATTCCCCCTCCACCCGGCGTCCCTCATACTCGAAGGCATAAGCCTCGGCTTCTACCCTGACGACCGCGTAAAGGCCGACCTGCTTGGGGACCTCGACAAGACTTTCAAGGCAAAGGAGGACGGCATATACAGGCCCGACGACTTCCGCCTCAACCTGCAGGAAAAGAGGTTCCTCGCGTCCTTTGACGGGACAGCGACCTTGAGACAGGCGCTCGAATCATCGGACCTTCTAAGGCACAGGGCCCTGTCCCTGGCGCTGAGCTTCATAATAACGGGGCTCGTGGACGGCGGGCGCGTGGAAGAGGCGGAGATACGCGAGGAGGAGCCGAGGGAGCCGAGGGCCGGAGAGGCGGCGGGGGACTCGAAGCTGAACGCCGAGCTCCTGTTCATGAAGGCGAAGTCCCTCATAAAGGAGAAGGACTACAACGGCGCGATAGAGGAGCTTAAAAAGATAACGGAGCTAAACCCTGCGGAGGGCGAGTACTGGGCGTACCTCGGCTGGGCCGTCTTCAATAACGGCCCTTCAAACATAAAAGAGGCTGAGGGGATACTGAAGGACGCGATAGACCTCAATAACGACCTCGACTCGGCCTGGTATTTCCTCGGCCATGTCTTCCTCTCCTCCGGCGACGTCGCGTGGGCAAAGAAGGCCTTCAGGACCGCCCTTTCAAAAAACCCGTGGATGAGCGAGGCCGCTTCCGAGCTTAAGAGGATCGAGGCGAAAGAGGCCCTCCCCCCGGCGCCCGAAGGGCATAAAGTCCGTATCCACGCCCTTGGCTTCTTCGAGGACCCGTTCACGGACGAACCCCTTGAAAAATACCTTATGCTGTCGTCTTCGCAGGCTGAAGCGCTCGAAGCCCTCTTGAAAGGCATAAGGAAAAAGTCCGGGCCCATGGTGCTTACGGGGGACAGGGGCGCTGGAAAGACGACCATGGCGCTTGAGCTTTTAAAGAGGCTCTCGGATGACAAGATGCTTTCGGCCCTGATACTGAAGCCCGGGGACAGGGAGATAGAGCTCATAAAAGCGATAAACAGCGAGGTCGGCGCGTCCTCCGGGTCGTCTTCCACGAAAGAGCAGCTCCTCTCCTTCGGCATGCGGGTCTCCCAGAACAAGATCCAGGGCGGCAACACGCTTATAGTCTTCGACCAGGCCGAAACGCTCACCCCCGGCTGCCTTAAGCTCATACAGTACCTCTCAAGGCTAAAGACGCTGCAGATAATCCTCATGGGCGAGCCTTCCTTCCTGGACGCGCTAAAGTCCCCGGAGTTCGCCGAGCTTGACGGTAAGGCCTCCACGCGCCTGACCCTCAGTCCGTTTACTCTCGAGGAGACGGCCGCCTACATCCGGAAGAGGCTCGCGGTCTTTGTACCCGGGACTTCCGTTCTTCCGTCGTTCGATGAAGGCGGGATAGAAGACATATTCAACCGGTCCGGCGGGCTCCCCGCAAAGATAAACAGGCTCTCCGCCGAGGCGCTCGAGGCCCCGTCAAAAGAGGAAACCGGGATAGAGGAATTCGCGGCCTTTGAGGAGATGGGGCCGGTAGACAATGGGCCGGCCGGTGACCGGGCCGTAAACCCCGGGGAAATGGCCGAGGTGGAAGACCGGCAAGAGCAGGCAGGCTTTGAAGAGCCTTTTGAGGTTGCCTCTGTCCCGGAAACCGGAGACGCGCCTGCGGGACCGGCGGAGGCAAAGGCGTGGGCGGGTAGCGGGACGGCCGATAAAGAAGAGCCTCTTGAAGGGGCCGGACATACCGATGCACTCAAGCACCCGCCCGAAGAAGAAAAGAAGAAGGCGGAGCTCATAAGCTTCGCGCCGGTTCAGGACAAAGGGCCTGAAAAGAAGGCCTCGGGGCTCGGCAGGCTCATACTCTGGATAATCCTGATGCTCGCGGCCGGGCTCGCGGCAGGCTCCGTAATAGGCCTTTACTGGTACGGGAAGACCGCGGATGTGCCTACCCGGATGACCGCGCCCCAGAAATCCGAGACCATACCCGGGGTCCTGGAGACCGCCACTACGGACGGCTCTATCGACAGGCAAACCAATAGCGACGGGTCCGTCACAGGACAAATCCCTTGACAAAGGCCGGGTTCTACTTTTTAATTGATGGAGCGAAATCCGAACCCCCCGAAAGGCCTCCCGCAGACCGGCTTTCAGTTCCGTTAAAGGAGTAGAAGATGCCCGAACAGAGCTTCTTTCAGGAAGTATTAGAGACCTTGGAGAGCGCCAACAGGTACCTGAACCTCCCCCCGGCGATATACACGCGGCTTAAGACCCCAAGGAGATCCCTTATAGTATCAGTCCCGGTCGAGATGGACGACGGGAAGGTGGAGTTCTTCGAGGGCTACAGGGTCCAGTACGATTTTGCCAGGGGCCCGGCAAAGGGCGGCATAAGGTACCACCCGAAGGTCTCTCTCGACGAGATAACGGCGCTGGCGGCGCTCATGACCTGGAAGTGCGCGGTGGTCGATATACCTTTCGGCGGCGCGAAGGGCGGGGTCGCCTGCGACCCTACGTCCATGAGCAGGGACGAGATAAAGAGGCTTACGCGCAGGTACACCTACGAGATCGGCATATTGATCGGCCCCGAATCCGACATACCCGCGCCGGACGTATATACCGACGAGCAGGTAATGGCCTGGATGATGGACACCTACTCGATGATGAAGGGGTACTCGGTGCCCGGGGTCGTCACGGGCAAGCCCGTCTGCATCGGCGGGTCGCTGGGGAGGAACAAGGCGACCTCCGCCGGGCTTGTCACAACCGTATTGGAGGCCTTGAAGCACCTGTCCATCCCCCTTGCGGGCCTTACGGTGACCGTGCTCGGGTTCGGCAAGGTCGGCTATAACGCGGCAAAGATATTCCATGACCTCGGGGCAAAGGTCATAGGCGTAGCCGATTCCAAGGGCGCGATATACAACCCGCAGGGGCTCGATATCGAAGCCGTAGCCCAGCACAAGAAGGCCGCTGACACGGTCCAGGGGTATAAGCATTCTGAAAACCTGACGGTGGACGAGCTTATAAGCATCGAGTGCGACCTCATGGTGCCCGCGGCGCTCGAGGGGCAGATAAACGCATCTAACGTGGACAGGATTAAGACCCGCATCCTTGCCGAGGGCGCGAACAACCCGGTAACTCCCGAGGCGGACAGGGCCCTCATCAACAAAGGGGTATTCGTTCTACCCGGCGTGCTCGCGAACGCGGGCGGGGTGGTCGTATCTTACTTTGAATGGGTGCAGGACCTCCAGAGGTTCTTCTGGAACGAGAGCGAGATAGACGCCAGGCTCAATACCATAATGAGGAAGGCGTTCCAGGAGGTGCTCGCGATATCGAAGGACAAGGGCTGCGACATGAGGACGGCCGCGACCATCGCCGGGGTCAGGAGGGTGGCCGAGGCGGTGATGGTACGGGGGCTCTACCCTTAAAAGAGGCCCGCCGCCCGTTACAGCCGGTTGATTTAAAAGGCTTTTTTCCCGACTCATCTTTTGTGTTAAAATCCCTTGAAATCCTTTTTTTACTCTGATAAAGTGGCTCATCCGCGGGCCCCTTTACTTATCAACATCTGTGAATAAAGTTGTGGATAAACCCCGCGGCTCTTTCTGCGTTGAAGGGCCGCCTTCGGCCTTTATTTCCCTGACCTGGCCGGAACCGGCCCAAAAGAATACCCCGTAGACGCGCGTCATCCGTACCGGTGACCTTGAAGATGAACTCTGAAGCTATCTGGAAAAATTGCCTCGACGGCGTGGCCACCCATGTGAGCCCCCAGCACTTCGCCACGTGGTTCCGCCCCATAAAGCTCGTGGGCGGGAGCGACGAGGGCCTCGAGCTCGAGGTCCCGACCCGCTTCTTCCTCGAATGGATAAAGGAGCACTACCTCATGCTGATACATGAGGTGATAAGGCGGGAGTCGAGGAAGGAGATCAGCCTCGTTTGGAAGGTGTGCGACGAGCCGGAGGCCCCTGCGCGCAAACCCTCCTCAAAGGAGGGGCAGAAGGCGCAAAAGCCCGCGGGGCTCAACCTGAGCCACAAGTACACCTTCGAGAACTTCGTCGTCGGCAAGGCGAACGAGTTCGCGCACGCCGCGTGCTCGGCGGTGGCCAACAGCCTCGCCAACAAATACAACCCTCTTTTCATATACGGCGGCGTGGGCCTCGGAAAGACCCACCTCCTCCAGGCGATCGGCCACAGGGTCCTTCTGAACAACCCGAACTCGAAGGTCTGCTACTACACCTCCGAGCGTTTCATGAACGACTTTATAAATTACGTAAGCAGGCAGAAGATGTCGGACTTCAGGGGCAGGTTCAGGAACGTCGATATCCTCCTCATTGACGACATACAGTTCTGGGCGGGCAAGGAAAGGACCCAGGAGGAGTTCTTCCATACCTTCAACACCCTGTACGAGGCCCATAAGCAGATAGTGGTAACGAGCGACAAGTTCCCCAAGGACATAGACGGGCTTGAAGAGAGGCTGCGCTCCCGTTTCGAATGGGGGCTCGTGGCGGACATTCAGCCGCCCGACACCGAGACGAAGATAGCGATATTGCGGAAGAAGGCGAAGTCCGAAGGCGTAAGGCTCCCTGACGACGTGGCGGCCTGGCTTGGCACCGTCAGCTGCTCGAACGTCAGGGAACTCGAGGGGTACCTTAACAGGATAATCGCGGTATCGAGCCTTACGAACCTCGAGATAACGCTCCCCATGAGCAAGGAAGCCCTTAAGAACCTCCTCAGGGAAAAAGACGAGAAGGTCCTTACCATCGAGGAGGTGCAGAAGGCCGTGGCCGCGCACTTCAACATAAAGTTCGCTGAGATGAGGTCCAAGAGAAGGCACAGGACCGTGGCCCTGCCGAGGCAGATAGCCATGTACCTCGCCAGGGCCAACGGCAAATTCTCTTTCCCGGAGATAGGCTCGGCCTTCGGGGGCAAGGACCACTCAACCGTAATACACGCGGTAAAAAAGATAGAGAAGGACTTGAAGGAAGACCCCGAGGTCAAGCAGGCCGTAAAGGCGCTGCGGCACACGCTCGGGGTAAGTTAGCAGGCTGTTGAAAAACAGCCTGCTAAGCAATCCATGGATGGGTTGCCAAATTGCGAGACTTGAAAAGTCGAGCAATTTGTGAGACTTGGACGAATTCACTTCGGCCAAGTCGTAGTTGAAAAAGTTCAGGACGGACTTTTTCAACATCCTGATATACTGTTGATAAGCCGGCAGCGCCTGTTGGCAAACCGGGGCGATATTAGGGGCAGGCTTCGGTGAGGGACAGGCGCCGGGACAGTGTTGATAAATACCGGCCGTTTATAAACATGACCGTGGCGGCTTATAACGAATATATCCGGCGGTTTATCCGGTTATCAACATATCCACAGGCCCTACTGCTATCTGCTACTAAATAATATAATTAATATTAAAAGGGAGAGCGAGATGAAGTTCACTATCGATAAGGGAGATTTTCTGAAAGTCCTCCAGAGGGTCCAGGGCATAGTGGAAAAAAGGAATACCATGCCCATACTCGCGAACGTGCTCCTTGAGGCGGCCGGAGGCAGGGTCAATATAATGGCCACAGACCTCGAGGTGTTCATAAAGGACTCTTCAAAGGGCGATATCTCGGAAGACGGCTCAACGACCGTTAACGCGAGAAAACTCTTCGAGATAGTAAAAGAGCTCCCCTCCGACAGGGTAGACCTGAACGCCGGCAAGGACGATAAGATTACGATAAAGGCCGGCAAGGCCCGCTTTAACATAATGGGCCTGCCTTCAAGGGACTTCCCGGTCTTCCCCTCGATAGACGAATCGAACCTAAAGCCCATGGAGAGCGAAAAATTCAAGGAGATGATAGACAAGACCGCCTTTGCGGTCTCTACCGACGAGACCAGGTATAACATAAACGGCTTTCTTTTAGAGAAGGACATCTCGAAGATACGGATGGTCGCTACGGACGGCCACAGGCTCGCCCTGATAGAGAGGCCGGACCTGAAGACCATCTCAGGCGAAAAGGAAGGGGTCCTCCTGCCGAGGAAGGGCGTCATGGAGATAAGGAGGCTCCTCGACGAGAAGGAAGGCGAGTTCCACCTCGGGATAACGGAAAAAAGCGCGGTAATGAAAAAGGACTCTACCGTGATAAGTGTGCGCCTGCTCGAAGGCGAGTTCCCCGATTACAAGAAGGTAATACCCAAGGATAACGAAAAAGACGTCATCGCGGACAGGGCCGAGCTGCTCGCGTCGTTGAAAAGGGTATCGATACTCTCTTCCGACAAGATAAAAGGCGTAAAGTTTAATTTTTCCCCCAAGAAGCTTACGGTATCCTCCTCAAGCCCGGATATCGGGGAGGCGACCGAGGAGATAGACATAGAGTACGGCGAAGAAGAGATAGAGATAGCGTTTAACGCCAGGTATTTCATAGATATGCTCGAGGCTACGGACGAGGATAAGGTAAGGATATCCCTTAAAGACCCCCTCTCCCCCGGGATAGTAAGGCCCGAAAGCTCGGAGGATTATACCTATATAATAATGCCGATGAGGCTGTGAGGCCTTTAGCCCCCGCCCTGGCCGTCTTGGACCAGGCGGCCACAAGGCCCTGTTTTTAAAAAAGACTTGACACGCACTCCCCGTCTGTGTCTTAATAATAGTTTAAATTTTGCTTAAATGTATTGAATTTAGGACTGCTTCTAAAAATTAGGAATTTTTTCTGAAGTCAAGGAAGGGCGGAAATAAAAAGCGCAGCATATATGCGTTAATATGTGAGCATTTTTATTTTCGGCCTGACGCAGAGGTCAGGAAAAAGAACAATTTTTAAAGACAGCCCTTAGAAAGAGGAATTGTTATGAAAAGGACCTATCAGCCGAGCAAGATAAGAAGACTCAGGACCCACGGCTTTCTCGAAAGGATGGCCACGAAGAGCGGAAGGGCCGTCATAAACAGGAGAAGGGCGAAGGGGAGAAAGCACCTGAGCGTTACCGTAAGCACCAATAAGTAATCGAGCGCGTATCCTCCAAAGGCCCTAAATTGGGGAAAGACGAAGCCACCCCGGAGAAGGACTTCTCCTTCACAAAGGCAGAGCGGCTCTTGAAGCCTGCCGAGTTCACGGCGGTAAGGAAGCTCGGCAAAAGGCTCTCTACCAGAAGCTTTAATATCTACCTCCTTGAAAACAAGCTCGGAAGACGCAGGCTCGGCCTTTCCATAAGCTCGAGGGTGGGCCCTGCCGTGAGGAGGAACAGGATAAAAAGGCTACTAAGAGAGTTCTTCAGACTCAATAAGGCCCTCTTCCCGGCCTCGACAGATATCCTCGTAACCGGAAAAGGGGTCGAGCGTATCAAGGGCTTGAAAGAGATCGAAGAGGAGCTCAAGGCGGCTCTCACCGGGGCGCAAAAGAAACCATGATAAGTCGCGCACTAAGGCTCATTATAAAGGCATACAAACTGGCTGTCTCGCCGGTCCTGCCGCCTTCCTGCAGGTTCTACCCCACCTGCTCGGACTACGCAAGCGGCGCAATAGAGGCCCACGGCCCCGTAATGGGCGTATTCCTGGCGGCAAAGAGGCTGTTGAGGTGCCACCCTTACAACCCCGGCGGCTACGACCCCGTCCCCTCACCCCGGTTTCAGCTCCATACGCACAATAATAAGATGAGCAGGCCCAAGATATAGATGGATAAGAAGCTCATCATAGCGATAATACTTTCCATGGGCGTGCTTTTCCTCTACCCTTACGCCCTCCAGAAATTCTACCCCCGGCAGGCCGCGAAGCCCCAGGTAAAAGAGGCGCAGAAAGAAGCGCCTTCAGCGCCCGCCCCTATTTCCGGGGCGAAAGAGCAGGGGCAGCCTTCAGCCCCCGTAAAAGAAGAGTTTATCACGGTAGACACCCCGCTCTTTACGGCCGTCTTCACCAGCAACGGCGGCGCGATAAGGAAGTGGGAGCTTAAAAAGTTCGCGCAGACCAGGAACAGGGACGGCAGGATAAACCTCGCTGACGCGATCAGCAGGGGGTCGCTGAAGACAATGCTGGAGGCCAAAGGGGTATCGGAGCCGGTCGCCTTTACGGCGTCAAGGGCCGAGATAACCGTAAAAGACGGGGAGAAGGCCGAGCTTGTCTTCACAGGCGTAAAGGACGGGCTCAAGATAGAGAAGGTCTACACCTTCTCCGGCGGCAGCTACATATTAAATACCCACGTAAACGTTATAAACACGACGGGCCAGCCCCTTAAGGGCAGGGTCTCTACCCTGATGGCTTCAAGCATCGCCGGCAAGGATAAGACAGGCTACCATACCGGCCCCATAGTCAAGACAAAGGACAAGCTCGTAAGGCTTACCGAGAAGGAGCCCCATAAGGACGGGGCCGAGGCCCCGGTCTGGATAGGCACCGAGGACAAGTACTTCCTCTCGGTCCTTATCCCCTCGAAAGACTCGCGGATGAGCTGGTCCGCCGATGTGGCGTCGTCGGTATCATCGAACGCGGGCATAGAGGCCCCCTTCGACCTCGCCCCCGGCGGAAAAACTGCCCTGAGCTACAGCGCGTTCCTGGGGCCCAAGGAGTACGACCTCCTCCTTAAGCAGAAGATAGGCCTCGACGAGGCGATAGAGTTCGGCCTCTTCGCCATCATGGCAAGGCCGTTCCTCGTAGTCTTGAACTTCTTCGAGAGGTACATAGGGAACTACGGGATAGCGATACTTGTCCTGACCGTCATAATAAAGGTCCTCTTCTACCCGCTCACCAAGCACAGCATGACCTCCATGAACGAGATGAAGAAGATCCAGCCGCAGCTCGCGGCCCTGAAGGAGAAGTACAAGGGCAACAAGGAGAAGATGAACAAGGAGCTCATGGAGCTCTACAAGAGGTATAAGGTCAACCCGGTAAGCGGGTGCCTGCCCATGGTCCTCCAGATACCCGTGTTCATCGCCCTCTACGAGGTCCTTTATGTCGCAATAGAGCTCCGCGGCGCGCCGTTCTACCTCTGGATAAGGGACTTATCCGACAAGGACCCGTACTACATAACGCCGCTCCTCATGGGCGCAACGATGTTCATCCAGCAGAAGATGACGCCCACGAGCGTAGACCCGACACAGGCCAAGATGATGCTCATCATGCCCGTGGTATTCACCTTCATGTTCCTCAACTTCCCCTCCGGCCTCGTCATATACTGGCTCGTCAATAACGTCCTGTCGATAGCCCAGCAGTACTATATACAGAGGGCGCCCGCAAAGGCCTGAAGGCTGCTCAAAAAGTCCATCTGCTTTGTTGTCTTCGTCGCTCGTTACTGCGACGTACAAAAAAGTACGTCTCATGCCTCGCTTCCTCGACGCCTCGCATCTGGAGCTTTTTGAGCAGCCTTCTCGCTCAAGGTTTGACAGACCGCTCAAAAGTCCATCCGCCGCGCTATTTTCTTCCGATCCCATCCCTTGACTCCCCTTCCCCTGCTCTAATATAATCGTAGTTCAGGCAAAACTTCCTATAATAGGCAAATCGATGAACGACACCATAGCCGCCATCTCCACCCCCTTCGGAGAGGGCGGGATAGGCGTAATAAGGATAAGCGGCCCTGACGCGCTTGCCATCGGGCAAAAGGCCTTCCACGCCAACGGGGAATTGAGGGAGAGATACATCAACTTCGGCCATATCTCCGGCCTTGACGGCGTTAAGATAGACACCGGCTTTTTCATCTACATGAAGGGGCCGAGGTCGTACACCGGCGAGGACGTAGTGGAGCTTCAGTGCCACGGCGGGACGCTCGTATTGAAAAAGGCGCTCGAGGCCGTCTTAAGGTGCGGTGCGCGGCCCGCCGGGCCCGGTGAGTTCACAAAAAGGGCTTATCTCAACGGCAAGCTCGACCTCGCGCAGGCCGAGGCGGTGATCGACCTCATCAGGGCAAAGACAGAGGCGGGGCTTTCATCCGCGCAGTCCAGGCTTTCAGGGGCTCTATCCTCGAAGATAGACGCGGTCAAAGGAGGTCTCTTCAAGCTCCTTACGCATATTGAGGCGGAGCTCGACTTCCCCGAAGACGAGATAGACGGCATGCCTGACGAGGCGTTTCTTGAAAGGCTCTCGGCAGCACGGGACGCGCTTATAAGGCTCCTTTCCACCTACGAGGAAGGCAAGGTCATAAGGGACGGCGTCAAGGTATTGATACTCGGCAGGCCGAACGTGGGCAAGTCGAGCCTCTTGAATATACTCCTAAAGGAAGAGCGCGCCATCGTCACGCCCGTGCCCGGCACCACGAGGGATATCATCGAGGAGGTCATAAACTTAAGGGGCATACCCGTGCGCCTCATGGATACCGCGGGGCTTAGAAAGACACGGTCCCGTGTCGAATCGATCGGGGTCCAGGCGGCGATGAATAGGGTAAAAGACGCCCAGCTCGTCCTTTTTGTGGTCGACGCGTCGTCGAGATCGTTTTCCGGGGATATCGAGATATTAAGGTCGATAGAAGGAAAGAAGGTCATAGTCGTTGCGAACAAGACGGATTTGGCCAAAGACCCGAAAATAGATATAGATGGCCATAAGACAGTCTTCATCTCGGCGCTTAAATCAATTGGCATTGAGGAGCTAAAGGACGAGGTCTATAAAGAGGCCGTCGGGCACGCGTTCGATTCTTCCCTCGACACCGACCCCGGAGAGGTGCTTGTATCGGCCAGGCACAAGATAGCCTTGGAGAGGTGCCTTGAAGGGATAAAAAAGACGGAAAAGGCGCTTAGAGGCGGGCTTGCAAGGGAGTTTGTCGCAACTGACCTCAGGTGGTCGATAGACAGGCTCGGCGAGATCACCGGCGAGACTACGACCGAAGATATACTTGAAGAGATATTTAATAACTTCTGCATAGGGAAGTAAAAATAAGCCGCTGAAACCCTCCTCCATTTGAAGCTCCCCGCGGATCATTAAACCATAAAAAGTATAGCCCCCACCCCTGTTTGACACGCCTTGCCCCTCTGCTATATTTAAAGTGGGAGGTGGATTATGGCAGCCAAAATACTTGTGACCGGTTCTACCGGAACGGTCGGGTCGCTTCTTATAAAGGAATTGTCGAAAAAGACGCCTGTGCGCGCGGCGGTGCACACGCTCAGCAAGGCCGAAGGCATCAAAGGACCGAATGTCGAGATAGCCGTGCTCGATCTCAAGAGAAAAGATACGCTCGACGCCGCATTGAAGGGGATAGAAAGGCTCTATCTCCTTACGCCTTTTACGCCTGACCAGGCCGAGCTTGCAAAGACGTTCATCGACGCGGCGAAAAGGTCGGGCGTCAGGTACATCGTAAAGCAGTCTGCCATGGGCGCGGACTCGGAGCCGGGCATAACCCTCGGCAGGCTCCACAGGCAGGTGGAGCGCTATATAGAGGACTCGGGCATCCCGTATGCGTTTTTGCGCCCGAACAGCTTCATGCAGAACTTCATAAACTTCTTCGGCTCCTCGATAAGGAGCGAAGGCAAGATTTACCTGCCGCTCGGGCAGGGCAAGGTAAGCTATATCGACGCGAGGGACATAGCCGCGACCGCGGCCGAGGTCCTTACCAAAGAGGGCTTCCAGGGCAGGGCGATCGAGCTTACGGGGCCCGAGGCCCTATCTGTTGCCGATGTCGCCGGCGCGTTCTCCGAGGCGCTGGGCAGGCAGGTTATATACGTCGATGTGACGCCGGAGGCCGCCAGGGGCGGGATGAAGGCTGCCGGGATGAATGAGTGGTCGATAAACGCTCTAATGGAGCTCCACGACATAAACAAAAAGGGCTACGCCTCGAAGGTGACGGAACAGGTCGAGGAGATAACAGGGAGAAGGCCTCTGTCATTCAGGCAGTTCGCGCTCGACAACGCCCGGCTCCTGAAAAAGGCGGCTTAAGGCTTTAACAGCAGCTTTTGCCCTCCGCGAGCGCCTCGTAGCCTTCCCTGAAGATGAAGGCTACTATCACGAGCGCGGAGGCGGGGTCTGCCCACCAGAGGCCCCAGAGGTAATTTAGCCCGAGGCCGATCAACAACGCCGCAGAAAGGAGCGAGCAGACCAGTGTCTGCCTTGAATCGGCCATAAGCGACCTGCTCGCTATCTTTTTGGCGGTCGTGTATTTGGAGTAAGAAAGAATAGGCATAATGACGAGCGAGAAAAGCGCGATGATTATCCCGAAAAGCGACGGCTCAGGCCGCTCCTGCAGATAAAGCTTCCGTATCGACTCGAAAAGTACATACGCGCCGAGGATAAAAAAGCTCACCCCCACGAGCCTTACGGCCTTCTTCTCGATCCTTTCCTCTTCTTCTTCCGTTATCTTGCCGTGCTTAAAGAGCCTCCACAGGAGCACGCCCCCGGAGAGTGACTCTACCCCGCTGTCGAGCCCGAATCCGATGAGCGCGATGGACCCGGCAAGCCAGCCCGCGAGTATCGAGAGCGCGCCTTCGAGGATATTGTAGCCTACCGTGAAGTATTCGAGGTAGAGGGCCTTTTTATAGAGCATGACGGGATTATATTCTTTTTAGGGAGTCTATACCAGCGGCTTGCCAGTTTTTTGCAGAAGGCCTTTTTGCGCGCTGCCGCGCGCCGCGGGGTAGTTAATTTGAAAATGATTTTCAATCGGGTGCTCGGCGGAGGGTTCGCCCTTTTAAGGGCGCATCAAAGAGCTATATAAAAGGCAAGTACCTTGCCGACCCCCGCCATAAATGGCGGGGTAATTGAATGTCAAGGAATGGAGCACGGCCTTAAAAGTAGGGGCCGTCCAAGATAACCCGGAAGATCAGACCTTCTGGTTCCTCCAGAACCCCTCAGCCTCAAGCACGTCGTCGCGGCTGCCGATTATCAAAGGCGTCCTCTGGTGCAGCTCCTCGGGGACTATGTCGAGTATCCTCTTATCCCCGGTGGACGCCCTCCCCCCGGCCTGCTCGACAACGAACGAGAGCGGGTTGGCCTCATAGAGGAGCCGGAGCTTGCCCTTTTTAGACTTTGCGTCGGCAGGGTAAAGGAATATCCCGCCCTTAAGGAGGTTACGGTGGAAGTCGGATACCAGCGACCCGACGTACCTCCCTGTGAAGCCCTTCTCGTCTCTTTTGACCTTTTCGATGTAGGAGCTTGTTCCGGGCAGCCAGTATCGGGAGTTGCCTTCGTTTATGCTGTATATCTTGCCCTTCTCCGGGATCTTGATATTCTCGTGCGAAAGGAGGAACTCCCCTACCCCCGGGTCGAGGGTGAAGCCGTGGACGCCGTGTCCCGTCGTATAAACGAACATCGTGCTCGAGCCGTAGAGGATGTAGCCTGCCGCGACCTGGTCTACCCCAGGCCTGAGGAACTCCTTATCCGTAGCGTCGCAGCCGCCCTCGCACCGCAATATCGAGAATATCGTCCCGACGCTTATGTTTACGTCTATGTTCGATGAGCCGTCGAGCGGGTCGAAGAGCAGGAGGTAGTTGCCTTTCGGGTATTTGCCGTCTATCTTTATTATGTTTTCGGATTCTTCCGAGGCCATGCCCGCGAGGTGGCCGCCGTTCTCCAAGGTGTTTATTATCGTTTTGTTGGCGAACTCGTCGAGCTTCTGGACCTCCTCGCCGTGGGTGTTTTTTCCGCCGGTGGCGCCGAGGATATCGATGAGGCCCGCCCTGTTCACCTCGCGCGATATTATCTTCGCGGCCATGACGAGGTCCGCGAAAAGGGACGTGAAATTGCCGGTCGAGCCCGGGTAGCGTCTCTGCTCTTCGAGAAGGAACTTCGTAAGCGTCATGCCGATCATTATGGCGCCTCCTTGAGAATGTGATTGGCTCAGGATAGCCGGGGATAGGAGCTCTATACTTGAGTCATATAATTATGCTTTTCAATTTATATTTTGGCAAGCGTTTCAGGGGAAATAGCTTAACCCATCACCGGAAAAATTTCACCTGTTTTTTGGCGGGAGGACCCCTCCCCTTTTTATGGGAGGGGTAACGGACGGATGACTTGCGGGTTATTCAGCCGATTCCTTGAGGCGCCTGGGGAACTCGAAGTCCTTCAGCTCAGCGACCTGAAACAGCCCCGGATATTTCTCGTCCTCGAGAAGGATCCTCTTTACGTTGCCCTGCCAGAGCGAGATGAAAAGCTCCTTCTGCTCTTTTGTCGCGGTGCCGCGGAGCACCAGCGGTATAAGCTCGTTCATCCTCATATCCCCGGGCAGCGCCTGCGGGTTATAGGTCACGCTTACTGCCTTGCCCGTATCCTCCCTCTGGAATATGAACATATTGAACTGGACGTCCTTCGAGTCGAAGAAGAGCTTGTTGTTCCTCCCGTAATTGCCGCCGAGCCCTTTAAAGCCCGTTGCCCCGCTCGCGCCCGTTATAAGGGAGATCACATGGGACTGCGGCCCGTACGCGAGGTCAGAGGGCCCGCCCTTTATTATGACCTTGATCCCTCCCCTCACTGGCAGCTCTTTTCCGTAGAGGGCCTTCAGCGCCTTCTGCGTCACTTTATACGCGCCTGAGACGGCGGGGCAGGAGTGGCCTGCCACGAGCACCGCGTCGGTATAATTGAAGACGAAGGCCTCGCCCTCCTCCTGCGCCCCGAGTACATAGGCAAGGGGCTCGATGAGCCTTATCGGCTCGACTCTATCGAAAAAATCCTGGCGCCAGACTGTATTTATCTTGGGCATTTATTTTTAACTCCCTGATTTTTACTCGTTGAAATGTCTGATATCTAAAAGTGTAACAAATCAAACCTGAAACTTCAAGGCGGCCATTAAAAGGGCGCGGCCCTTATGGAGCTGAAGCCTCCGGGACCGTTTCATCGCGTCAACCGGTTAAATCTAAAGCATTTCAAAATGAAAATCACTGATAAATATCTCTTTCTCGGTTTTTTTTATGAATAAATGGAATAAAAATCAGGCGGGCATAGCCTTTGGTTTTGCTCTCCCCTGCGTATTCCGTCCTCCGGGCGGTCTTGCCGAGCCTTCCATGTCCGCCCCGTTGCCCGCCCCCTTACGGTCACTACAACCCCTACGCCTTGCTTTCGGGCACCATGCTAAAATATAAGAATTTTCTTGACAAAAATTGATTTAAGGGCTAATATAAATTTAAACTTGTTATAAAAACAAATTTAACCTTAGGAATGACTTTAAACTATTTAAATATTTTTAGAGATTATAGGAGCAAAACCAGGGGTGGGTATAAGGACTCCAGAGCTATTGGCAAAGATAGATATCCCGAGGCAGAAGCTGTACTACCTTGAACAGAAGGGCTTTATAAAACCCCAGAAGACGGTCATAGGGGAAAAGGAATTCCGCGAGTACTCTGAAGAGGATGTCAAAAAGGTCGAATACATCTGGAAGTACCTGAAGAAGGGTTTCAAGTACAAGATAGCCTATGAAAAGGCCATGGAAGAGCTGGCAAGCCCGCAGTTGAGCTTCACAAAAAACGAAAAACCCGCAGGGTAGGAGGGAACTGAATGGAAGGGCTGTCGATTTCTGAACCGCCCAGTAGTAGTTTAGCGCTGCGACCCGGATTATCCGAATTAGCGGAATACATAGAGTACCCGTCCACACGGCCCGACAGCTGGTACGACTGGAAGTGGCAGCTCAAGAACAGGATCACATCCCTCGAAGTAATACGCGAGCTCATGCCCCTGACCCGCAGGGAAGAAGAAGGCATCAAGCGGGCGACAGGGCGGCTCGCGATGGCTATCACCCCTTATTTCTTTTCCCTTATCGACAGGCAAGACCCCAAATGCCCCATAAGAAAGCAGGCAGTCCCGAGGCTTGAGGAGTTCAGCGTCTCCTCGTGCGAGATGGTGGACCCGTGCGGCGAGGACAGCCATTCGCCGGTGCCGGGGCTTGTCCACAGGTACCCGGACAGGGCCCTGCTGATAGTCACAGACTCCTGCGCCATGTACTGCAGGTACTGCACGAGGAAGAGGATGGTGGGCACGGAGCACCCGCCCATGCCCTCGGACCGCTTCGAGGACGCCTACAAGTACATCAAGTCGAAAAAATCGATACGCGACGTCCTGATCTCCGGCGGCGACCCTCTCATGATGAGGACGGAGGTCCTCGAGCATTACATAAAGACGCTCCGCACGATACCGCACCTCGAGATAATAAGGATAGGCACAAGGGTTCCCGTCACCCTCCCGATGAGGGTGAACGAGGAGCTTGTGGGGATGCTCAAAAAGTACCACCCGCTTTACCTGAGCATCCATTTTTCGCATCCAAGGGAGATCACGCCGGAGGTCACGAAGGCCTGCGGCTTGCTTGCCGACGCCGGCATACCCCTTGGGAGTCAGACCGTGCTCCTTAAAGGCGTGAACGACAGGCCCGCCACCATGAAAAAGCTGATGCACGAGCTCCTGAAGGTGCGGGTAAGGCCCTACTACATCTACCAGTGCGACATGGCGATGGGGACCGGCCATTTCAGGACCCCGGTCTCCGTCGGCATAAACATCATGGAGGAGCTGAGGGGCCATACCACGGGCTACGCGGTGCCGACCTTCGTCGTCGACGCGCCGGGCGGGGGAGGCAAGATCCCCATAACCCCCACCTATATGCTCTCCCAGGCAAAGGGCAAGGTGACCTTGAGGAATTACGAGAACAGGATATTCACTTACACGGAGCCGGAATAGGACGGAAGATGCAGAGCAAATCACCGGTCAGGGACTTTTTCAACACGGAAGACTATATACTCGACTGGCTCTCTGCCCCGGCCTCGAAGGTGAGGCCAGGCATGGGGCAGAAGGCGAACTTCGAGAAGAGGCTCGAGGTGATGCTGCGCGCCCTCCAGAAGGACAAGGAAAAGAATATCCTGCTTTTCAGGCCCCGCAAGAGGTCTTAGCAGGGTGTTAAACAACAACCTGCCAGGCAATCCATGGACGGATTGCCTCCGGGTGCTCGCCGTAACCGAAGTTAAGGCGAGCAATATCAAGAAAAACTACCTTGCCAGAAAGAACGGAGTTCTGCCATTCACTTCGGCCATACCGTATCCTGTTAGACCCCGCCTTTTATTTCCACTTGATAAAAATCCCCTCTACAGGATATATTATCCTTATCAACCGATATTTCCGAAAAAGACATTAAAAAGGGAGCATGACCATGGACATGGACTACCAGACAATGGACCAAGCCTACAAGACGAGCCTCTTGGAGGTGCTCTACATAAGGTCTTTCCGCTACGACGCCGAGAGCGGGTTTACCCTTACAAGCGGCAAAAAGAGCGATGTCTATATCGACGCTAAAAAGACGGTGCTGAGCGCCGAGGGCATGGAGCTCGTCGGCTTCGCCTTCTTCCAGGAGCTCAAGCACGCGCCCATAGACGGGGTAGGAGGCCTGACGCTCGGGGCAGACCCGATAGCGTACGCCACCGCGCTTGTAAGCACGATGAACGGCAAATCGCTCGACGCGTTCGTCATAAGGAAGGAGCCGAAGAAGCACGGCACCATGCAGTGGGTCGAGGGGAACCTCCAGCCGGGGGCGTGTGTCGCCATCGTCGATGACGTCGTCACAACAGGCGGCTCGACGATACTCGCCATCCAGAGGGCGCGCGAGGCCGGGTTCGAGGTAAAGAGGGTCATCGCGCTCGTTGACAGGGAAGAAGGCGCGGCCGAGAACATAAAGAAGGAGACGGGCTGCAAGTTCGAGGCGCTCTTCACCAAGTCCGACCTGATGGACTTATACACGGGCCAGGCAAAGAAGATGGAAGAGGAGAAGAAGAAGGCCGAGAGGGAAAAGGCAAAACAGGAAAAACCCTTCTTTTAAACTGTTGGCGGAAATGCCCCTCCCTGCCTGAAAAGCAAGGGAGGGGATTTTTTTGTAGAATACCCCTGAGAAAAAACCTAATGACACCTAAAGACAGGATAATCTTCGCCCTCGACGTGCCGAACCTGCCGGAGGCGATAAAGTACCTCGACCTCTTAAAAGACAGCGTCGGCGTCTTCAAGGTCGGGCTCGAGCTCTTTACCGCCTGCGGCCCTGACGTTGTCAAGGCAGTGAAGGAACGTTCCGGCAAAGGCATTTTCCTCGATATGAAGTTCCACGACATCCCGGCAACCGTCAAGGGTGCGATGCGCTCCGCATCGGCCCTCGGGGCCGAGTTCGTCACCGTACACTGCGACGAAGGCAAAGGGCTATTGAAGGCAGTTGTCGAGGGGAATACTGGAAAGACTAAGGTATTGGGGGTGACGGTATTGACGAGCCTTTCGGGAGAGGACCTCGTTGAGATAGGGATAGACGCGAGATACCGTAACCCCGTTGACCTTGTGCTCCACAGGGCGCGGCTTGCCAAAATGGCCGGCTGCGCCGGGGTGGTCTGCTCAGGGCTTGAGGCAAAGGCCGTAAAGGACGAGTTCGGTGAGGGGTTCCTGGTGATAACGCCGGGGATAAGGTCTTCTGGCGACGACAGGGGCGACCAGAAAAGGGCTGTGACCCCCTACGAGGCGATAACGAACGGCGCGGACTATATAGTGGTCGGCCGTCCCATCAGGAACGCGCCGGACCCGGTAAAGGCGGCTGCGATAATAGCTGAAGAGATCGGCAAGGCATTGGAGGGGAGGCAACTTTAAAGAACATTTTTTATAGAAATGCTTTTTACCTCTTCCTTGCGTACCCGAGATAATTCACCGACGTGTCGTTCGATATCCTGAACTCAAGCCTCAAGGGGTCGTAGGTCATGCCCTTAAGCTCCTCTATGAAGACCCCGTTCCTCTCAAGTATCTCTTTCAATACCGAAGGCCTTATGAACCTGTTGTAGTCGTGCGTGCCCCTCGGGACCATGCCGAGCACGTCCTCTGCTACGAAGAGCGCGAGCACGCGCGCCTTGAAGGTCTTGTTTATCGTCCCGAAGAAGAAGAGCCCGCCCTCTTTTAGCATCGAAAGCGAATCCCTTAAAAAGCCGTTCAGGTCGTCCACATGCTCAAGGACCTCAGCGCATACGATGATATCAAATGGCGCGGGGCCTTCATTGACGAGCTTGGCAGGGGAGGCGAGCCTGTAGTCTATGGAAAGGCCTGTTTCATTGGCGTGCCTTTTGGCCGCGTCTACTGCTACGGGGGATAAGTCTATGCCGGTAACGGCAGCGCCGGAGGCGGCGAACCTCTCTGCCAGAAGGCCCCCGCCGCAGCCTATATCAAGGACGCGCTTGCCCGAAAGCTCTCCGCACTTGCCTGAGAAGTAATCGAAACGGAGCGGGTTTATCCTGTGGAGCGAAAACAACTTGCCCGCGGGGTTCCACCACTCCTGTGCGTATTTCTCGAATTTTTCGGATTCTGTAGTCATTACTTAAATCCCGTACTCCTTCCACTTCTTATCAACCAGCTCTACTATCGCCTTTTCCATCTCCATCTTCTCGCCCCACTTGCGCGTGACCTCCGGCGGGTACTTGTTGGTCGCGTCTATGCCCATCTTTGAGCCGAGGTTGTCCTTGGGAGAGGAAAAATCGAGATAGTCTATGGGCGTGTCCTCTATTATAAGAGTATCCCTCTTAGGGTCCACGCGCGTCGATACGGCCCAGATAACATCCGCCCAATTGTGTACGTCTATATCGTCGTCAACGACTATTATGTATTTGACGTACATGAACTGCTTCAATACCCCCCAGATGCCCATCATGAGCCTTCTCGCGTGGCCGGGGTACTCCTTTTTAATCGACACGACCGCTATCCTGTAAGATACGGCCTCCATCGGCAGGCTGAAGTCCACGACCTCCGGGAACTGCAGCTTCAAGGACGGCAGGTAGATATTATTGAGGACAGTGCCGATTACCGCGTCCTCCTTCGGAGGCCTGCCCGTGATGGTCGTAAGGTAGAGAGGGTCTTTCCTGTGGGTTATGGCCTTCAGGTGGAATACTGGAAAAGGCTCGGCGGCGTTATAGTAGCCTGTGTGGTCGCCGAAAGGCCCTTCAAGCTCAAGTTCATCGTGCCTTATCTCGCCCTCCAATACTATCTCGGCCGTGGCGGGGACCTTAAGCGGTATTGTCTTGCACTCGACGAGCTCTATCGCCTTTTTGCGGAGGATACCGGCGAAGTGGAACTCGCCAACGTCCTCGGGCACGGGCGTTACGCCCGCTATGATGGTAGCAGGCTCGCAGCCTATGGCGACGGCAACGGGCATAGTCTTTCCGGCGGCGGCCCACTCGCTCAGGTGCTTTGCCCCGCCCCTGTGCTTAAGCCACCTCATTATGGCGCGCTTGCCGTCGAGGTACTGCATCCTGTAGACGCCGACGTTGTATTGGCCGCCGTCCGGGCCCTGCGTTATGACCAGCGGCCAGGTGATGAGCGGGGCCGCGTCCTTTGGCCAGCATTTTATTATGGGTATGGAAGAGAGGTCGGCGTTGTCGATATCGACGACCTCCTGGCAGGGGCCGCTCCTTACTGTCTTGGGGCCGAGCGTTAAGACCTTGCCGAAGAAAGGAATCTTTTTTACCGCGTCCCAGAGGCCCTCCGGGGGCTCCGGCCTCTGCAGCAGGGCTATGAACTCGCCTATCTTTTGAAGCTCGCCTTCTTCCACGCCCAGGCCGAGGGCCACCCTTTCGCGCGTGCCGAAGAGGTTGCCGACTATCGGCATACGGTGCCCCTTCACCTTCTCGAAGATGACCGCCGGGCCGCTATTCCTTACGAGTCTGTCCTGTATCTCGGCCACTTCAAGGTGAGGGTCCACCTCTGCCCTGACCCTTTTAAGGAGGCCCTTGCCTTCGAGCGCGTCGAGAAATTCCCTGAGATCGTTATACGCCATCTTTCTTCCTTAGAGGTTCATATCGAGGATTATGAAGACGAGTATCACTCCGCCGAGGACGGCGTTGGCCGTAAAGCCCCTGTAGGCGGCCTCCCTCGTCGGGCTTTTCTTCACGGACGATACGACTTTTAAAAATGCGATGAACCCAATGAGTACGCCTATATAATATACGGGGCCGAGGCCTTCAAAGTACCCGGCCAAAATCATAAGCGCGGCAAACCCGGCGTACATGAGCGCGAGGGCGAGATATACCCTGTCCCCGAAGAATAGCGCGGTCGATTTGACGCCTATCTTTATGTCGTCGTCCTTGTCCATCAGGGCGTAGATGGTATCGTACGCCATCGACCAGCAGACGTTCGATAAGAATATGAGCGCGGGGACAAGCCCTACGTCGCCCTTTACAGCCGACCACGCCATTACCGCGCCCCAGCCGAAGGCCATGCCGAGCACGGTCTGGGGGAAGTGGCTGAACCTCTTTACGAAAGGATAGACGCTCGCGAGCATTATCCCCACGACCGACAGCGCGATCGTAAGCGGGTTCAAGAACAGGACGAGCGTAAAGGCGAGGATAGAGAGAGTCAAGAAGACAAAGACCGCCTCTTTAACCTTGAGCCGCCCGCTCGCCAGGGGCCGTGCCTTCGTCCTCTCGACGAACTTGTCGAAGTCCCTGTCGGCTATGTCGTTGACCGCGCACCCCGCGCTCCTCATGAGGAACGTGCCGAGGACGAATATCGCAAGTAGCTTTGCCGAAGGCCGCCCGTTTGAGGCGATGAAGAGCGACCAGAGCGTCGGCCAGAGGACAAGGAGCGTCCCCTGCTGTTTGGGGAGCCTTATGAGGTCGGATACGGCCCCGATTTTCATGGACAACGCGCCTGACGTGGTCATCTTGAAAGGCCCTGCCATGCTCATCTTTTTTTAAAGAATTTGGTAGAGATTATCTCCGGGCTGAAGACCTCTGTCACCGCCGCTTTTATGATCCATTTCCCTGGGCCCTCGTCGTTGTAAAGCATGTACCGCCTGGCGATGAGCGGAGAATCCTCTTCTATGCCGAGGTCCGCGGCGGCGCTCCGGCAGACGACCTTGCCGACCTCGAGCTTTTTTTTCGAGAAAAAGACCTTTTTCGTATTAAGTACCCTTCCGAGCGGCTCGTCGCTGTGGGCCTCAAGGGCGTCCTTGAGCCCCTTTTCTATGCAGTTGAGCGGGATTATCGAATGGGCGTAGACGAGCCTCTTGCCCTCTATGGTGAGCCAGACCTCCCTCTCCATCGCCTCTTTGTCAGGGGCCTCCTCGAGGTACTCCGCCGCCTCTTTGGAGAGCGTCGTAGTGCCCTTGAACTTCACCTCGACCTCCACGACCGACCTCCAGAGCAGCTCCAGCTCCAGCGTAAGCGAGCCGTCGGAAAGGAGGAGCAGCTTCTGGTGGGGAAGAAGGCCGCCGAGCTCGCCGCGGAAGCCCTTTTCAGAGCTCAGCCAGTCCCCGATAAGGGTGTAGGAGAAGTTCATGGGCATAAGCCCTGAAATTAACACACAGAACGGCTTTGGTCAACAGAACTGTATCGCCGGAAATCGCCGCAAGATGGAAAAGACGGAGTTTGAAAAAGCGGACTATGGCGGAGAGGGGTTTCAGTTATCGTGCCGGATAATTTCCGGAATAAAAAAGCTGCACTCAAGAGAATGCAGCTTTAATCGGGTGCTCGGCGTAAGGCACGCCCTTAAGGGCGCATCAAAGGGCTATAATAAAAGGCAAGTACCTTGCGACAATCCCCGCCATTCATGGCGGGTTAATTGAATTTGAAGTTTTGTTTTTTCAGACCTTCGGTTCTTTTTCAGACTCTTCCACGGGCTGCTCGGACGCCTTGAGGAAGGCGTCTACGCTGTATTTGATGGCTGCGGCAGTGCTCTTGTTCGGGCCGCGGAGGATCTTCAGGAGCTTTCCCACGTAGATTATCTCATCGGCGCTCAAGGCCGCGACATCCGGCACCCTGCCGAACTCTTTCATGTCCTTGCCGTACGCCTGGGTGTCTTCAGCGGCCATCATGTAGGGTTTGCCGAACTCGCCGCCCCTTCCGCCCTTCGACATCTCTCCCTCGCCGGAGATCAGCCAGTCTACGGAAAGGCCGTAGATATTGGCGAACCTGAGGACCAGGTCAGTGGGCATCTCCCCTCTTTTCTTATAGTTTGAAAGGGCCTGCGGGGTAACCCCGAGCACCCTTGCCACGGCCGAGTCGTTCTTCAGCTTGCCGGCCCATCTCATCCTTTCAATTATTTCAGAATAGCTGACACCCATTTTAACTTCTCCTTTTTATTCTAAATGTTGATATCCAGATGCTCAGGGAGTTTTCGCAGTTAAAGAATTTTTTAACGCGCTTGAAGGGGGAGCAAAGAAGACTTCCAAGGGGCATTCCAAAATGCGTGAGTTTTAACGTGCTTCGCGGGTTCGCAGATTAGAGAATTGCCGAGCGTCCTTCCTCACCCAGTGTTAACCAAGGTATCTGAATTATTGATATTTTAACAAATTATAGACCTTTTGAAAGGCCCTGTCAATAGGCATTATAATATTACTCAGGAATAATTCCAGCCAGGGGGTTCGGTCTTTCCTTAGGGGACTTGAACAGGAGATGGTGGGCGGTACAGGATTTGAACCTGTGACTTCCACCGTGTGAAGGTGGCACTCTGCCGCTGAGTTAACCGCCCAAAAATTTCGGGGTTTTCAAGATAGGATAATATAGTAACGTTTTTGTAAAGTCAAGAAATACCTTGAATAAACGGGTGTTACGGGTTATATTTTTTTCATGAGACTGATGGGCCTCGACGTGGGTACAAAGACCATCGGCATAGCCTTAAGCGACGAGGCCGGCATCACCGCGCAGCCTGTTACTACCTTAAAAAGGTCCTCCATAAAAAAGGACCTCGAGGAGCTTTTAAGACTGGCCGGAGACCGGCAGGTCAGGGGTTTTGTCGTGGGCATGCCCGTCAACATGGACGGCACCGAGGGGCCGAGGTCAAAGTCCGTGCAAAAGTTCGTGGAGCTTCTGAAGGAAAAGACGGGCCTGCCTGTTTACACCTGGGATGAGAGGTTTTCGACGATAGCGGTGACCAGGGTCCTCATAGAAGGGGATTTGAGCAGGAAGAGGAGGAAAGAGGTAGTCGATAAGATGGCGGCCGCTTATATCCTCCAGGGTTTCTTAGACAGCCGCGCCGCCAACTCCTGAAAATTCCTTTTCCCCCTATGTCGGGGGTTTTTTTTAATCTGTGGAAGATCACTTAACCTATGCGTAAGCGCGTCGAAATAATCCTCCTCGTCCTTGTCATAACCGCTATAATCGCCGGCATTCATATTTATATAACCTTCTATACCCCCGCTTCCCGCGAGGGCGGTGTAAAGGTCGTCAACATCCAGAAGGGCGCGAGCTTCAGGGTCGTTGCCGCTAACCTCGAGAAGGCCGGGATAATAAGGAGCTCCGGCAGCCTCGTACTGGCGGCGAACCTGCTCGGGGCGAATAAGAAGGCTAAGGCGGGCGAGTACGAGTTCAGCCCGGCCATGACCCCGATGGAGGTCCTCGAGGTCCTCATAAAGGGCAGGGTGAAGCGTCACCTTGTCACGATACCCGAAGGCTTCAACATACAAGAGGTCGCCTCAGTCCTCGGAGAAAAGGGGCTCGTGGACGAGAAGGAGTTCCTCTCAAAGGCCGCCGATGCGAAGTTTGTCGCCTCCCTCGGGCTTGAGGGGCAGACGCTCGAAGGCTACCTCTTCCCCGACACTTATGAGCTTACAAAGGGCATGGGCGCGGATGAGATAATCGTAAAGATGGTGGAGAAGTTCAAGTCCGTCTATTCCGCGGAGTTCGGCGGAGCGGCCCGGAGCCGCGGCCTTTCGACAAGCAAGGTGATAACGCTCGCCTCGATAATAGAGAAGGAGACCGGCGCGCCGGAGGAGAGGGAGCTTATTTCAGCGGTCATCTACAACAGGCTTAAAAAAGGCATAAAGCTACAGAGCGACCCGACGGTCATCTACGGCATAAGCGGCTTTGACGGCAACCTCACAAGGAGGCACCTTGCCGCAAAGACGCCTTACAATACATACGTGATATACGGACTTCCGCCCGGCCCCATAGCCAACCCCGGCAAGGCCTCGATAAAGGCCGCCTTGAACCCCGCGAACGAGGATTACCTCTACTTCGTATCAAAAAACGACGGGACGCATTACTTCTCCAGGAGCCTCAAGGAGCACAATAAGGCGGTCCACCAGTTCCAGAAGCAGATGCTCGCCGGGCCTTCAGGGAAGAAGAGCTGAACCCACGATAGCGCACCCAAGGATTAAAGGTTGCTAAAAAACTCAAACTGGAATTTCCCGGCGGCTTCCTGAGGGGAATCTTCGACACATAAGGAAGCATTCGATTTCGATTCGCTCGCTATGCCGTGTTCAAAAAGGCTGCTCAAAAAGCTCCAGATGCGAGGCCCCATTGAAATAGGGGGAGGAATGAGCCTACTCAGTACGTCGCAGTGACGAGCTTTGAAGACAACGAAGCAGATGGGTTTTTTCAGCAGCCTTTTCTATCTCGTCTTCGAATCCGCCAGCCACCCCTCGAACCCCTTCGACACCTTTATCTCGCCCTTTTCGCCCATGACCGAGCCTTCGACGCCGTCGAGCCTGTCGACGAGCTCCATCCCGTCCTTCGGGCCCATGACGAATACGGCAGTTGAAAGCGCGTCCGCCATCGTCGGGTCTTTCGCTATGATGGTGACAGCCATCGATTTCATGGCAGGAAAGCCCGTCCTCGGGTCGAGGATATGATGGTACCTGACGCCGTCTTTCATGAAGAACCTCTCGTAGTCGCCGGAGGTTGCCACGGCGCCGTTATAGAGGTGCGCCTCGCCGAGTAATTTCTTCTCCCTCGGGTGCTGTATCCCTATGATGAACTGCCTCTGCTCGTCTTTCTGGAATACGACCATGTCGCCGCCGGCGTGGACTATCCCGCGTTCGACCCCGTTGGCCTTGAGCTTTAGGGCCGCCTTCTCAGTAATAAAGCCTTTGGCCACGCCGCCGAGGTTCAGGGCCATCCCTTTTTTCTTCAGGAATATTGTCGAGGCTGTTTTGTCTATCTCAATATTTTTATAATCGACAAGAGGAAGGAGTTTCCCGACCTCTTCCTTTGCCGGCACGTACCCTTTCTCACCCGAAGGGCCCCAGACCTTTGAAAGCGCTCCTACGGTCGGGTCGAACGCGCCTCCCGACAGTTCCGCCACCATGACGGCCTTCTCGACCACCTCCATGACCTCGGGGGAGACCTTTACGGGCCTGACCCCGGCCTCTTTCGAGACCCTCGATACGTCGCTATCCGGGATATAGGAGCTGAAGAGCGTTTCATACCTTTTTATCTCGTCGAAGGCAGCGTTAGCGGCCGCGTCGAACCTTGTGCGCTCCCCCCTCATGAGCGTTATCTGGACGATAGTGCCCATGAGGTCGCGCGAGTAGGTGACGCTCTCTTTTTCCCTTTTAAGGTAGATGGGGACCGCTATGAGGACCAGTACGGATATTACTACAAAGGCGTAAATCAGTTTTTTCACGGAGGCGTCCTTCGTCTTACTTGAAAAATATTTCCCATAAAAAAAAGGCCGGGCCCTGGAAAGAGGCCCGGCTCAAGAGATTACAAAAAAAGCGCCTTTTAGAACTCCTCTTCGTCGGACTCGGACCTTTCGAGTATCCCGAGCCCGGGTTCCTCCTCGAACCGCGCGCCCTTTATCTTCTGCTCTCTTTCCATCTTGGACTGGCATTCTACGCATACGCGCGTTGAAGGCAGGGCCCTCAGCCTATCCTCGGCGATCGGTTCCCCGCACTCCTCGCATGTCCCGTAGACGTTCTCCTTGAGACGTTCAAGGGCGTCTTCGATCTCGGAGAGCTTCTCCCTGTCGCGGTCGCCGAGCATGAGCGTAAGCTCCCTTTCCCTCTCGCTGCTCGCTATATCGTAGATATCGCCTATCTCGTACTTGAGGACGTTGCTCTCGCTCCGGACCTTCTGGGTGACCTCATGGAGGATCTTGCCCTTTGCGTCGAGGAGCTTCTGCGTTACTTCCTTCTTGAAAGGGACCTTGCCCTTCGGTGCTTTTTCTTTTGCGCTTTTCATCGGATGCTTTTCTTCTTTCGGCGTTGGTCCAACGGCCTTTTTGATAGAATTGGGGCCCTTTGCCGGAGGGCCTTTCTTGGTGGTTTTTGTTTTCACGTTTGTTTTGGGCATAAGGTGGAAGTATACAGGTTTTTTAAACATTGTCAATAATTTTGTTATTTTTCATTAAAATCAACAGGTTAGATGATTTATGGCAAGGGGAAAGGGGATGGGCCCGCGTATACGCCAATAGATTCATTGACACCCGTTGAATAGATTTATACAATAATGAATTCAACACCTTATGAAAAAAAGACGGCAGGGGAAATGACCGGATTCGACTGCATAATAATAGGCGCGGGACACGCCGGGTGCGAGGCCGCTTTAGCTGTCTCAAGGATGGGGCTTTCTGCCCTTGTCGTCACCATGAACCTCGACACCATAGGCCAGATGTCCTGCAACCCGGCAATAGGCGGCATAGCCAAGGGCCATCTTGTAAAGGAGATCGACGCGCTCGGCGGCGAGATGGCAAGGGCCATAGACGACACGGCCATACAGTTCAGGGTCTTGAATGACAGCAAGGGCCCGGCTGTCCGCGCTACCCGCGCCCAGGCGGACAGGACCCTTTACAGGTTGAGGATGAGGTCAGCGCTCGAAGCTGTGCAAAACCTCCGTTTAAGGCAGGCCATTGTCGAATCCCTTATAGTAGAAGGCGGGCGGATAAAGGGGGTCCGGCTGAATACCGGTGAGGAGCTCGGCGCAAAGACCGTTATCATCACCACGGGCACTTTCCTCAAAGGTCTTATCCATATCGGGCTTTATAACTACCCCGGCGGAAGGGCCGGAGACCCCGCGAGCCTTGGGCTTTCCGACAGTCTTAAAGGGCACTTCAAGATGGGCCGGCTTAAGACAGGCACATGCCCGAGGCTCGACGGCAGGACTATTAACTACGGCAGACTGAAGGCGCAGGAGCTGCAAAACCTCAATGAAATCAAGCCCTTCTCGTTCTCATCGCCCGCGATAGAGAGGCCCCAGATACCCTGCCACATAACATATACGAACGAGAATACCCATAATGTCATACGCCAGAACCTCGGCCGCTCCCCGCTATACAGCGGCGTAATCGAAGGCACGGGGCCGAGATACTGCCCCTCCATCGAAGACAAGGTCGTTAAATTCCCGGGTAGATTAAGGCACCAGGTCTTCCTCGAACCCGAGGGGTATGACACAAAAGAGGTCTATCCGAACGGGCTTTCTACATCGCTTCCCATAGACGTCCAGCTTGAATTCCTAAGGACCATAGAGGGACTTGAGGAGGTAGAGATCCTGAGGCCCGGCTACGCCATAGAGTACGATTACGTAGAGCCTACCGAGTTGAAATCGAGCCTTGAGACAAAGGCCATGGAAGGCCTCTTTTTGGCCGGGCAGATAAACGGGACCTCGGGCTACGAGGAGGCGGCCGCTCAGGGGCTCATGGCCGGGATAAACGCGGCCATGAAGGTAACGGGTAGATTGCCGCTCATACTCGACAGGTCACAGGCCTATATCGGGGTTATGATAGACGACCTCGTCACAAAAGGGACGAAAGAGCCCTACAGGATGTTCACCTCAAGGGCGGAGTACAGGCTTATTTTAAGGGAGGACAACGCCGATGACAGGCTCCGGACCCTGGGCTATGAGGCGGGTCTTGTAAAAAGGGATATTTACGATAATTTCCTTGAAAAAAGGAGAATAGCCGAGGATATAAGGGGGTTTCTCGAAAATACCCGTGTAAACCCGACTACAGAGGCGAACTCGGCCCTTTTGCGCCTTTCCGGTGAGGAGATAAAGAAGTCGATAACTTTAAAAGAGCTTCTGAGGCGCCCTGGGATGGACCTACGCAGGATATATGCCCTGATGGATAAGGGTTTTTCAGTGCCCGCTGATGTCGCAGAGGCGATAGAAGTGGAGACAAAGTACGAAGGGTATATAAAAAGACAGCTTGAGGAGGCCCAGAGGTTTAAGAAGATAGAGGGCATCAGGATACCCGAGGGGCTCATTTTCGAGGAGGTCTCGGGGCTTTCCGCGGAGATAAGGGAGAAACTTAAGAGGTTCAGGCCGGACTCGATAGGGCAGGCGAGCAGGATATCTGGGGTGACCCCGGCCGCCATTTCGATGCTCATGGTACACTTGAAGAAGACCGGGGCGTACAGGTAAGGTAGATGTTCCACGTGGAACAAATCTTTATTTTAAACCAAGGGGCATAGAAAAATTTTTCCACCGGAACGTCACTTTTAAGATTTTTGTTCCACGTGGAACATCTTACCTAAATGGAAGATATAGAACTCAAAAATATATTAAAAAACGGGGCCTTGGAGCTTGGGGTAACCCTTTCCGAAGTGGATTTGGGGCAATTTATCACGTATCTGAAGGAACTTCAGGCATGGAACAGGAAGATAAACCTCACCTCCATTGAGTCTGATAAGGAGATTGTAATAAGGCATTTCCTCGATTCCCTCACCACGCTCCCTTTTGTAAAAGATTCTAAAAGATTGCTCGATATAGGCTCAGGGGCCGGGTTCCCCGGAATACCGCTCAAGATCGCGGCCCCCTTGCTTGAGGTAACGCTCCTCGATTCGGTCGAGAAGAAGGTCCATTTCATGCGGCATATCATAAGGACGCTCGGGTTGAAAGGGATTGAAGCCACATACGGCAGGGCCGAGGACCCAAAAATAATCGAAAGGTACGGGTCTCTTTTTGACTGCGTTATCTCAAGGGCGTTTGCGGAGCTTGGGAAGTTCCTTGAGCTCAGCCTCCCTTTTGTAGCCAAAGGCGGCAGTATAATAGCCATTAAAGGCCCTGCTTTTGACAGGGAACTGGAGGAGGCAAGGTACGTTAGCGGGGTAGAGGGGCCGGAAATACACGAAATTAAAGTGCCTTTTGAAGATAGAAAGAATGTCCTGGTCATATTCAGAAAGGCTTGAGTAGGGATGTTCCACGGGAACGGCCTCGTTGCCTTTGTTAATTGTTCCACGTGGAACATAGCCTCCAATCTTCAAAAAATTTTTCTTTTCTCTTGAATCTCTCCCTGAAATGTTTTAATCTTTTTTAAAATCCAGCATGCGGAAAGTCGGGCGATGGGAAGGGTCATAGCCATAGCGAACCAGAAGGGCGGGGTCGGCAAGACCACGACCGCGATAAACCTCGCGGCCTGTCTTGCCGTGGCTGAAAAGAAGGTCCTTTTGATAGATTTCGACCCGCAGGGGAACGCCTCAAGCGGGCTCGGGATCGAGAAGAACGGGTCGTCCGGCATCTACAGCGCCTTGATAGGGCAGGAAGAGCTGCGGAACATCCTCAAGAACACGGAACTGAAGTTCCTCAAGGTGGCGCCGTCCTCCATAGACCTCATAGGCGCCGAGGTCGAGCTGATAGACGACCCCAAAAGGGAATACAGGCTTAAAGAGTGCATTTCTACCATAGCCAACCATTTCGATTATATATTCATCGACTGCCCGCCTTCCTTGAGCCTCCTTACGGTCAACGCCCTTGTGGCGGCCGATTCGGTGCTTATACCGCTGCAGTGCGAATACTTCGCCCTCGAAGGCATAAGCCAGATAATGAGGACCATAGACCTTATAAAGGCCAAGCTCAACCCGAGGATCGAGATAGAGGGTATCCTTTTAACGATGTTCGACTCCCGGAATAACCTCGCCCATCAGGTCGAGGAAGACATCAGGGGGCACTTTAAAGACAAGGCCTTCAAGACCGTGATACCGAGGAACGTGAGGCTTTCAGAGAGCCCTTCATTCGGAAAGCCGGTGATACTCTATGATATCCACTCCCGTGGCGCATTAAGTTACATGGAACTGGCAAAAGAGGTCATACTTTTAGAAAATAATAATTAAATCAAATAGTTAGCTTTGTAGAAGGGGTTTGCATGCTTAATAAAAAAAAGGTCCTGGGCAGGGGGCTCGGCGCCCTCATAGGGGATGCCGAGAAGATTGCCGAAAGGCCGAAGGAAAAATACTTCCTCTGCCCCGTAATGGACGTAAGCCCGAACAAGACCCAGCCGAGGAAGCGCTTCGACGAGGCGGCTTTAAAGGAACTATCTGATTCCATTAAGGAAAAAGGGGTAATCGAGCCCCTTATCGTAAGGAGGACCTCCAACGGCCTCGAACTCATTGCCGGTGAGAGGAGATGGAGGGCCTCCCGGATGGCCGGGCTTACCGAGGTCCCTGTGGTAATAACGGACGCAACGGACGAAGAGGCCCTTGAGTTCGCGATAATCGAGAATATCCAGAGAGAGGACCTGAACGCCATTGAAGAGGCCGAGGCCTACAAGAGCCTGATGGGCTTCGGCCTTTCGCAGGACGAGGTCGCGAAGAGGGTCGGCAAGGAAAGGGCGACAGTGGCCAATTACCTGCGGCTCCTGAAGCTCCCGCCCGAGATAAGGGATGAGCTGATAAAAGGCTCTATCACGATGGGCCACGCAAGGGCCTTGCTTTCGTTGGATACGCACGGCGCGCAAAACGAGCTTTGCAGAATGATCGTCACAAAGGGTCTGTCCGTAAGGGAAGCGGAAGAGCTCGCGGGCAGGGACCCCGGCGCCGAAAAAAGGAAGAACAAAAAATCCGCCTCTGCCTCAAACCCGCTCGAGGCCGAGCTGAGGGATATATTCGGTACAAAGATATCTGTCAAGGACCGCAAGGGAAAGGGCAGGATAGAGATAAGTTACTTCTCTTCGGACGAGAGGGAGCGGATAGTGGAGCTCCTGAGGTCGATAGCGAAGTAACCGGTTTTTGTGACAAATGCGCTTGTTGTTTTCAGGGTGTCCGCTTAGAATGGGCCTATCTCTGGGCAGCAAGGAGGCAACATGTTCGGGAAAAAAGAGGACAGGCAGAAGGCGGGGGAGGTAATAGGCTTTATCGGAAAGGGCATGAGCCTGGAGGGCAGGCTCATCTTTGAAAATACCGTGCGCATAGACGGGAGCTTCAAGGGAGAGGTGAACGCCACCGGGACGCTCATCATAGGCGAGGGCGGCCGCATCGAGGGCGATATCAGGGTCGGCAGCGCTGTCGTGACCGGCGAGGTCAAGGGCACGCTCGAAGCCGCGAACAGGGTCGAGCTCAAGAGCCCGGCAAAGGTCTTCGGCGACATAAAGACCCCGACCCTCATCATAGGCGAAGGCGTGGTATTCGAGGGGACCTGCGTCATGACGAAAAAGGGCAGCGCTGAGCCTATCGGCATCGTGAGCTACGGCCCTGAGCAAGGCGGGCAGGACAAGGCCGCCGGCGCGGACTTTTAGGGTTTGATTTTTTATTATTTATAAAAGGCAGGGAAAAAAGACTATAGGCTGTCTCTAAAAATTAGGAATTTTTTCTGAGGTCAAGGAAGGGTGGAAATAAAAAGCGCAGCATATATGGGAATATGTGAGCATTTTTATTTTCGCCCTGACGCAGAGATCAGGAAAAAGAACAATTTTTAGAGGCAACCTATAGAGTAAAGGAGAGTCTTTCGGGATGGATAAGGGCAAGAAGATATGGATGGACGGCAGGTTCGTGGACTGGGACGACGCGAACGTCCACATACTCACGCATACGCTCCACTACGGGCTCGGCGTATTCGAGGGCATAAGGTGCTACAGGTGCGAGGACGGAAGGAGCGCGATATTCAGGCTCCGGGAGCATACCGAGAGGCTCTTCGCCTCGGCGCACATAGCGTTGATGGAGATACCGTTCACGAAAGACGAGATAAACGAGGCTACTGCCGAGACGATGAGGCAGAGCGGGCTGAAGGACGGCTACATACGCCCACTGGCCTATCTCGGGGCCGGGTCCATGGGCCTTTTCCCGAAGAACAACCCGGTAAGGGTGGCGATAGCGGCCTGGGCGTGGGGCGCCTACCTCGGGGAGGAAGGCCTTGCCAACGGCATCAAGGTGAAGATATCGTCCCTTTGCAGGAACCACGTGAACAGCGGCATGTCGAAGGCGAAGCTCGTCGGCAACTACGTGAACTCGATACTCGCCAAGAGAGAAGTCGTCTCGGCCGGCTATGACGAGGCTCTCCTTCTCGATACCGAAGGCTACGTCTCCGAAGGGAGCGGAGAGAACATCTTCATGGTAAAGGACGGCGTGTTGAAGACGACCCCTCTTACCTCGATACTTCAGGGCATCACGAGGGACTCGGTCATGCAGATAGCGAGGGACAAGGGGATAGAGATAAAGGAGCAGAGGTTCACGAGGGACGAGCTCTATATAGCTGATGAGGCGTTCTTCACCGGCACCGCCGCCGAAGTAACCCCCATAAGCGAGGTCGATAAAAGGAAGATAGGCAAGGGAAAACCCGGCCCGGTAACAAAGGAGATACAGAACATATTCTTCGACGTCGTCAAGGGCAGGAACAAGGACTACAACAAATGGCTATGGTATCTTTAAAATCCACGGAACAATAATAAGGAAGAGGCCCCTTTACAGGGGTCTTTCTTTTTTACGCCCATGAAAAGAAGGCTCAAGGAAGAGACTGTAATCTTTATAAGCGTCTTCAAGTGGATAGTGCTGGCGACGATAATAGGCATAATCGTCGGCTTTTCCACGACCGCTTTCGTAAGCTCCCTGAACTGGGGCTCAAGGCTCGTCTCCGGTTACCCGTATTACTTCCTCCTCATGCCAATGGGCCTCCTTGCAAGCGCGCTGATAGTCGAATACCTCTTCCCCGAGGCCCGGGGCCACGGCGCGGACATGGTCATAAAGTCCGTCCACAAGCACGCTGGCAAGATAAAGGCGATTATCGTCCCCGTGGAGTTCCTGACCACGTTCCTCACGCTCACGACCGGAGGCTCGGCCGGGAAAGAAGGGCCGAGCGCGCAGATAGGCGGCGGGCTGGCCTCGGTCTTCGCCGACATATTCTCGTTCGAGGGCATCGACAGGAGAAAGCTCGTCATCTGCGGCATCAGCGGGGGCTTCGCCTCGGTATTCGGCACGCCGATAGCCGGGGCGATATTCGGCATAGAGGTGCTCTTCGTCGGCTCCATCCTCTACGACGTGCTCCTGCCGTCGTTCGTGGCCGGCATAGTAAGCTACCAGGTATCGTCGTGGCTCGGTCTTACGTACTTCTACCACCCTGTCTCATTCGTCCCGGTCTTCAGCGAGGCCTTTTTCATCAAGGTCATAATAGCCGGGGTCTTCTTCGGAGTGGCCTCTTTTATCTTCGTAGAGGCCTTGAGGCTCGGGAAAAAGATATCCGGCGCAATAAGGCTGCCTGTGCCGGTAAAGGCCGTGGCCTCGGGGCTTGTGCTTATAGCCCTGACGCTCGTATTCTCGACGAATTATCTCGGCCTCGGCCTCGACGTGATACAGTCGGCCCTCGAAGGTAAGGACGTCCCGTGGTACGCGTTCCTTCTTAAGTCCGCCTTCACCTCGATAACCCTGAGCTTCGGGGGGAGCGGCGGCATAGGCACCCCGATATTCTTTGTAGGGGCCACGGCAGGCTCGGCCATAAGCGGGATACTCGGCGTGGACAGGGCGATGCTCTCGGCCATAGGGTTCGTAAGCCTCCTTGCGGGGGCCGCCAACACCCCCATAGCTGCAAGCATAATGGCGGTAGAGC
Source organism: Deltaproteobacteria bacterium (assembly GCA_016219015.1). Classification (GTDB taxonomy): domain Bacteria; phylum Desulfobacterota; class GWC2-55-46; order GWC2-55-46; family GWC2-55-46; genus JACRCL01. The sequence goes on along the minus strand of JACRCL010000014.1, from coordinate 23,153 downwards.
TCTTCGGGGCAGAGGTTGCGCCCTACGCGGCAATAGCCTGCGTCATAAGCTTCGTCATCACGGGCCACAGGTCCGCCTACCCCTCGCAGGTGCTTGCCGTAAAGAAATCGTCCTCGCTCGAAGTGGAGCTCGGCGAAGAGCTGAAAAACGTAAGGCCTCAATACGGGTTCAGGGAAAAGAGCGTCATCGGAATATTCAGAGGCGTTATCAGGGGGTTTCGGAAAAAGGGATGAAGACCTGCAAGGACGATACCTTCGTCTGGCCCCGCGACAGGATGAGGGTAAGGGAGGTACAGGCCGAACTAAGGGGAAAGACCCTTATAATACCGCTCGAAAAGCCGCCCGCGCTTGTGGCCGGGGTTGACGCTGCCTTTTTGGATGATAGTATTATAAGTGTGGCCTGCCTCTACAGATACCCTGAGCTCACCCTTGTCGAAGAAAAGTACGTGGTAAAGAAACTCAGGTTCCCGTACATACCCGGATTCCTTTCATTCAGGGAAGGGCCCGCGGCCATAGAGGCCATAGAGAAACTGAGTATAAGGCCGGATTGCGTGATCTTCGACGGCCAGGGCATCGCGCACCCCAAAAGGATAGGGGTCGCCTCCTATGTGGGGGTGCTCCTGGATATGCCTGTAGTAGGGTGCGCCAAGTCAAGGCTCGTGGGTGAATACAAAGAGCCCGGCAAGAGGAGAGGGTCATGGTCGCCTTTAAAATTTGACGGGGATACCGTGGGCGCGGTACTGAGGACCCGGACGAATGTTAAGCCCCTTTTCATCTCGCCGGGGAACAGGATAGACATACGGGGCTCGATAGAGATAATACTCGGCTGCACCGTTAAATACAGGCTCCCTGAGCCGATAAGGAGGGCGGACGCGCTCTCTAAAAGGCTTAAAAAGACCATGATGGAAGGCGCTTGACGTTTTTTCCTTTACGGAGGCGCGCTTAAAAACAATCCAGCGCAAACCCTTCAGGTCTTCAAACGGGAGTGACCATGGCTAACGTACTTCTCCTTATCGAAAACAATTACGAAGACGCCGAGGCCGTCTACCCTTTCTACCGCATGCAGGAGGCGGGGCATAGGGTCACGGTGGTTGGAAAGCACGCCGAGGTCTACACAAGCAAGCACGGCTATCCCCTGAAGGCGGAAAGGACGGCGAAGGAAATAAGGATAGAGGAGTATAAGGGGCTCATAATACCCGGCGGGCAGGCCCCGGACAGGATGAGGATAATACCCGAGATGGTAAGGCTCGTAAGGGAGGCGTCGGACAGGGGGCTTGTCATAGGCGCCATCTGCCACGCGGCGCAGGTGCTGATAGAGGCCGGGGTCGTGAAGGGCAGGGAGGCGACCTGCTACCTCTCGGTAAAGACGGACCTTATCAACGCGGGCGCGAGGTACAAGGACGCACCCGTCGTGGTAGACGGCAACCTCGTCACATCGAGGCACCCGGGCGACCTGCCGGATTTCTGCAGGGCTTTGGTCGGTCTCCTCGGCAGGTGACGGCCTTAAACATCCGCCGGGAGCGTTTTAAGGAACATATCCGCTGAACCTAGCCCCGGAGCGGGCTTGCCGATAAGGTAGCCCTGCGCGTAATCGACGCCGATCTCTCTTAGAAGGCGAAGCGTGTCTTCCGTTTCCACGAACTCCGCGACAGATTTTATCTTCAGGCCCTTTGCCACGTCGGTAATCGCCTTGACGAACACCTGGTCGTCCGGGTTCTCGTGGAGCTTTTTTATGAAGGAGCCGTCTATCTTTATATAATCGACCTGCATCTCCTTTAAATAATTGAAGGACGTGAACCCCACCCCGAAGTCGTCCAGGGCGAAATGGCACCCGAGTGATTTAAGGGATTTTATGAATTGCACCGCCCTGGCAAAGTCGTTTATGGCGGCCGTCTCGGTTATCTCGAATACAAGGTCGTTGGGGTCGGCGCCAGTGGTGGATATCTTCGATCTTATGAAAGATAAAAGGTCCTCGTCGCCAATATCTTTGCCTGAAAGGTTCATACCGAAGGAAAGCGTCCTGCCCCCGGCCTTCATGCGTGCCTGAAGCGCCATGGTCTTTTCCATTATCATCCTGTCTATCGAGGCTATAAGCCCGAATCTCTCGGCAATATCGATAAATGCCCCCGGGACGAGAATGGCGCCGTCCTCGTCCTTAAGGCGGGCGAGGGCCTCGAAGTGGTTTACGGTATTCGTCTTAAGGTCGAGTATCGGCTGGAACCACGGCTCAAAGCGGCTCTCCATGAGCGCCTTCAGTATCTTTTCTTTCCAGTGGAGCCTCGAATGCATCTGCTCCAGGTCCTTATCCTCGGGCCGGTAGATGTAGGACCTGTTCCTCCCGAGCTCCTTTGCCCGGAACATGGCTGTATCGGCCTTCGTAAAAAGCTCCTTCGTCGTCGAGCCGTGTCCTGGGTAAAGCGCGATCCCGATGCTTATCGTAAGCGATACGGAGACCTCCGCCCAACGGAATTCCCCTACGGCGGCCCTTAACCGGTCGGCTATTCCGGCAGCTTCATCCCCGCCGGCAAAGGGGAGAAAGACGGCGAACTCGTCTCCGCTCAGCCTGCCTATAATAGGTTTTTTTTCATGGGCATTACTGTCCAAAACACGTTCCAAGGTTGCCTGGAGCAGCTTTGCGACGCGGCGGAGGAACTCGTCCCCCGCGCCGTGCCCGTAAGTGTCGTTCAAAAGCTTGAACTGGTCCATGTCCATGAGGCATAGCGCGCCCCTCAAGCCCCGGTCCCTGGCGCGCCCGATCCATTCGTCCATCAGCTCCATGAACCTTGAGCGGTTTATAAGGCCCGTAAGCCCGTCGTACTGCGCGAGATATTTCACCCGCTCCTCCGCGGCCACTCTCTCGGTAATATCCTCCTGCACGGAGAGGAAATGCGTTATCTCCCCGCGTTCGTTCTTGATGGGCGAGATGATGCATTCGCACCAGTAATACCCTCCGGTTTTTCTCTTGTTTTTCTGGACGTTCCGCCATGTCTTCCCGGAGAGAATGGTCTTCCACAGCTCCTCGTATTTTTCGTGGGGTATCTCGCCTGAGGCGAGTATCCGGGGGTTCTGGCTCAAGGCATCCTGCCTTGAGTACCCCGTGACCTTCTCGAAGGTGGGGTTTACATACTCGATGTTGCCGTGGACATCGGTTATGAAGATGATGTTAACGCTCTGATCGAGGGCGGTGGATAGCTTCTTTAGCTCGAACTCCGTCTGCCTGCGCTCCGTTATGTCCTGCACCGTGCCGACCATCCGGACCGGCCTGCCCTCGCTATCGAAGTTGACATCCGCCGCCTCATGGACCGAGCGCACCTTCCCGTCAGGCAGGATTATCCGGTGGTCTATCGAATACGGGGTCTTCTTGAAAAGCGCGTCTTTTACGGAGACCTTCACGAACTCCCTGTCAGCCGGGTGCACGGAGTTGAGGAACGCCTCGTAGGTAGCGCCGAACTCCTGGGGCTTAAGGCCGAATATCCTGTATATCTCGTCGGACCAGACAAGGGAGTTGCCGGTAATGTCCCAGTCCCAGCTCCCGAGGTGAGCTATGCGCTGAGCGTTTTTAAGCAGCTCCTCGCTTTCCTTGAGCGCTTCCTCGGCGCGCTTGCGCCCGGTAATGTCGGTCGAGAAGCCGCATACGCCGTAAGGCTCGCCCTTTGTGTCGAACAGCGGGAACTTTGTAGTTAAATAGACGTGGACGCCGTCTTCCTGCGGGACATGGTCCTCCGATTCGAGAGGCTTTCCGGTTTCAAGCACCTTGAGGTCCGCCTCCCTCATCTTCTCCGCCGCATCCGTCGGGAATATATCGTAGACGGTTTTTCCGGAAAGCTGGTTCCTGTCGGTCTTAAAAAGCTGCTCGTGCCTTTTGTTTACGAAGAGGTACCTGCCTTCGGTGTCCTTCAGGTGCACGAGGGCCGTGGAGTTGTCGAGTATCGCCTTTAGCCTTTCCTCGCTCTCCTTCAATTCCAGCGTCCTTGCCTGTATTTCTCCAGCCATGTTGTTGAAGCACTCCGAGAGGGTCCCTATCTCGTCGGTAGACCTTACCGGTATTTTAACCCCGTAGTCGCCACCCGCTATTCTTTTCGCGGCAAGGCAGATGTTCCGGAGCTGCTGGACTATGCTCCTGTGGAATATGAGGAAGAGCAAGCCTATAAGCCCGCCCACTATCAGGGTCGTGTAAAGGGCCTGCCTTCTCATGGCGGCCACCGGCTCCATGGCCTCTTTCTCATCGACCTCGAATAGAAGGGTCCACTTTAAAGCGGGTATGCACATCGACGCCCCGGCCACCTCGACCCCCCTGTAGTCCTTATAGTACCCGCTTATCTCCCCGTCGTGTTCGAGGCACGCCCGTACAGGGGCCGTGTCCACCACCTGCCTGAGGACCGAGTCCTTTACGAACCTCGACCTCGTCAGCATGAGCCTGTCCCTGTTTACGAGATAGGCCTCCATGGTCTCCGTCCTCCCCCTGTTCCACGACAACGCCCCCAGCTCCTTGATGAACTCGCCTGTCAAGACCTTCTCGAGCTCAGAGAGCATGATAAGGTTGGTGAGGACCCCTACGGGCCTTCCCGTGGTCCTTCCCCGGACAGGGGCCGAGATAAGGAGGCCGGGCCGGCCCTCGAATTCAATCCCCTTCTCAGTAAGGGCGAGCCCCTGACGTCCATTCATGAAAGACTCGTCTCCGGACATATTTGATCCCAAAAGACGGGGGTCCGTGGAGGCAACGACCTTGCCCTTAAGGTCCGTGACGTAGATCGAATGTATATGGCGCGCGAGCGGCAGCTTGTTCCTTACAAGGTGCCGGCTTAAATCGTCAACGTTCTTCCCCCTCTTATGCAAGAGCCTTTCAAGCTCCGAGCTTATATAGCCGTCGCTCGCGAAATCGAGGGCGCTCCTCTTTGACATCTCGAGGTACTGGTAGACCTCACCCTCGAACGCCTCGGCGGAGATAGTCAGGTCATTCAAGACCTGCTCTTTTGACTGTTTTTTATTGATGGAATAGCTGTAGATGAAGGTGATAAAGATAGGGAGGAGTATGATAAGGACCGCGATCAATGCCTTTTTTGAAAGAGAGTAGATGAACTTGTGCATAGCCTCGCAATAAGTCAAAAAGGCGCTTGGGTAGAAAATGGATTATAGCTGCTTAAAGAGACGCCGGGGAGGCCTGGTGATGGGTTTCAAAAGGTGTTTTTCTAAAATCAAATCTGGGTGAACCTCTTTAAGCTAAAATCATACCAATCATATTATTGTTTGGGAAAAAAATCAAATCAGCTTAAAGCGCGGGGGGCTTTTCGATCCCGCCCCCCTGGAAAAATCAGCCAAAAGACAGGTTTCAAGGCCTGTCCTTTTGCTTCGGCCTCCTGTTCACGTCGAGGACCTTTTTCCTGACCCTTATGGACTGCGGGGTCACCTCCACGAGCTCGTCTTCCTTTATGAACTCGAGCGCCTGCTCGAGGTTCATCAGGTTGGGCGGGAAGAGGATCATCGCCTCGTCGGTCCCGGAGGCGCGCATGTTGGTGAGTTTCTTCTCCTTTACCGCGTTCACGTCCATGTCGTTCTCCCGCGAGTTCTCGCCTATTATCATGCCCTCGTAGACAGGGGTGTTCTCCTTTACGAGGAGTATGCCGCGCGGCTGGAGGTGGAAGAGGGCGTAGATGGTGGTATTGCCCGACCTATCGGCCACAAGCGCCCCGGACTGTCTCTTTGAGATAGCCCCGCACCACGGCTCGTATCCGTCGAATAAATGGTTAAGCAGCCCCGTCCCCTTCGTGTCGGTCAGGAACTGGGACCTGAATCCGATGAGGCCCCTGGCGGGTATGCGGAACTCGAGCCTTACCCTGCCGTGGCCGTTATTCTGCATCTTGAGCATCTTGCCCTTTCTCATCCCGACCTGCTGTGTGACTACGCCTATGAAGTCCTCGGGTATGTCGATGACGAGATGCTCCATCGGCTCGTGGAGCTTCCCGTCGATGGTCTTCGTGATGGTCTCGGGCATTGATACGGACAGCTCATACCCCTCCCTCCTCATCATCTCTATGAGGATGGCGAGCTGCAGCTCCCCTCTGCCCATCACCTTGAACGCGTCGGCCTTCTCGAACTCGACCTTTATGGAGACGTTGTAGAGGAGCTCCTTTTCGAGCCTCTCCCTCAGGTTCCTCGAGGTTACATATTTGCCTTCCTTTCCGGCGAAGGGCGACGTGTTCGGGGAGAATACCATCGATATCGTCGGCTCGTCGACCTTTATCCTCGGCAGCGGCCGCGGGTCCTCGGCGTCGGTGATGGTATCCCCGATATTTACCCCCTCAAGCCCGGCGAGCGCCACGATGTCGCCGACAAATGCCTCCTTCGAGTCGATCCTTTCGAGCCCCTGGAATACGTACTGGGCTGTCACCTTGGTCTTTATGGCGTTCCCTTCGGAGTTGACCATGGCGACGTTGTCGCCGTAGCGTATCTTCCCTGAGAATATCCTCCCGATGGCGAGCCTGCCGACATAGTCGTTGTAGTCTATGTTCGTGACAAGTAGCTGCAGAGGCGCATCGACCTCCCCGCCCGGGGCAGGGACAGTCTTTATGATCAGTTCAAAGAGCTGCTTGAGGTCTGCGCCGTCTTTTTCGAGCGCAAGGGTTGCGGTGCCTTTCCTCGCGTTGGTGTATGCGATGGGGAAATCGAGCTGGTCCTCGGTAGCGTCGAGGTCTATAAAGAGGTCGTAGACCTCGTTCAAGACCTCTTGTATTCTTGCGTCAGGCCTGTCTATCTTGTTTATGACGAGTATGGGGGAGAGCTTTAACTCGAGGGCCTTCTTCAGGACAAAGCGGGTCTGGGGGAGCGGCCCTTCGGACGCGTCCACAAGCAGGAGCACCCCGTCTACCATCTTAAGCGTCCGCTCGACCTCCCCGCCGAAGTCGGCGTGGCCGGGGGTGTCCACGATATTTATCTTCACGCCGTCGTACTCCACGGCGGTATTCTTGGCCATGATGGTTATGCCGCGCTCCCGCTCAAGGTCGATGTTGTCCATCACCCGCTCCTGCACCTTCTCGTTCGAGCGGAATATCCCAGCCTGCCTCAGCATCGCGTCGACCAGCGTCGTCTTCCCGTGGTCGACGTGCGCGATAATCGCGATATTTCTTATATTATGGCCTTCCATAGAACCTCGCTTTCAGTATACCCTCTCCGATAGAGGGGTGGAATAAAGAATCAAATATTATACATTAAAAAGGGCATGGGGGTAAAGGAAAGAATTTAGCGGCGCTTTCGGGGAAAAAGGCAGGCGCTCCTCTCCCGTCCGGGAGAGGAGCGCTAATAAAAGGCTACTCCCTGAAGGTCTTATGGCAGTTCACGCAGCCGTCGAGGAGCTTCTTCGTGGTTGAGACCATCGCGCCCGTGTCGTTTTTAGAGGCGGCAGCGGCAAGCGTTTCGAGGTCCGAGTGGAATTCGCTGTCGAGCCCCTCGAATTCCTTCATTTTGTCGGCGTTCTTCGGGGGTTTTACCTCTCCGGAATGCAACGCCTCGACGGTCTTCTCCCTTTTTCCGTGCAGCGTTTCTATCGCCTTCAGGACCCTCGGGCCGTCCCCGAGCGCAACGCCTGATACTACCTCCTTAAAGGCCGAATCGAGCGCGAACATCTCCTCGAGGAGCGGGTTGCCGGTGGCCGTGGCCGCCGCCGCTTTTTTATCGATAGCAGCTGCCGCATTGTGATGCTGCTCGACGGCAAAGGCCGGGAAAGCCGTCAACGAGAGGAGCGCGAGGGGCAGGAAGGTCTTCTTCATGTTAAATCCCCCCCTTTGGTTTAAAGACTATTCCACTCTACCTGAAAAAGGGCGGCCTAAAAATGACATATCTCAAGCTGTCCTTTTAAAGCCGTCATCTCACCTGATTTTCTTCGCGAGCCTCTTGTTCTCCTCGAGCTGCTCCATCAATACCGCCTTCATCAAGGCGCAGGCCTCGATTATCTTGGGGTTGTTGATGCTGTAGTAGATGTTCACACCGTCCCGCCTCGTCTTGACGACCCTGCTCTGCCTCAATACCGCGAGGTGCTGGGAGACGTTGGCCTTTGTCACGCCGAGCCTTTCCACGAGGTCGCCCACGGAGAGCTCGCCTTCCTTCAGCTCGGCTATTATCTCGAGGCGCTTGGGGTTGGCAAGTGTCTTGCAGACCTCGGCCTGGAGCTCGAACAGTTCCTTCTTCATACTTGCATTTTTTCGAAATGTTGAAACAATGTCAAGAAAAACTCATAATCACGTTCAGGCTGCTCAAAAAGTCTAAGATGCAAAGAGTCGAAAAATGAGGAATGAGGCTACTCAGTACGTCGCAGTGACGAATTTTGAAGACGATGCCGCAGATTGGACTTTTGAGCAGCCTGTTAGGCGGCTTAAGGCGCGGCTGCGCGCATGCCGTTCGACTGCGCGCTTAAGACCATGTCCACTACATCCGCGTCCGCCTTGAAAGGGTGTTTTGGAGTCGGTCCCGGCATCGGCAACCTGTGCGTGTTCTCAAACGGGGTCCCCCTGAGCTTCAAGTTATAGGAAAGGACAGCCAGCGGCTCGAGGTTCACTACATCCTGGATGTTATAGGCCAGAAGGGTATCAAGGGCCTTCTCGTTCCTGTTCCTCCTGAACTCGTTCCATAAAAGCACGGCTGAATAGCCGTCGAGGCCCGTAAGGCCGCCCCTGTCTATGCCGAAGTGCCGTTCCAAGCCTTTAAGCCCTCCCCTTACGCCGAGGTCCTTCAGGACAAACCTCAAGTCAATATGGGCAAAACTCCGGAAGCTCATGCCGAGGTGGGCCTCGATGAAAGGGATGTCGAAGCACCTCCCGTTATAGGTGACTACGACCTTGTAGTCCCGGATATCCCTTTTGAACTCCTCCAGGTTCCTTCCCTTTATGTAGCAGCGTATCGCGCTCCCGTCGTAGACCGTGATGGCGGTTATGTAGCCGTACGGGCCCGCGTATCCGTTCGTCTCGATATCGAGGTATGCAATGGAGGAGCGGAACTCGTCGAGTATGCGACACTGGTCCCTGGGGGACAGGAGATTCGAGAAGTACGCGGGGTTTCCGCGCTCAAGCTGGATGAGGGACTCCTCAACGCGGGCCTCGAGCGAGTGCGCCCTCTTCAGGGCGAATGGGACGCCCTTGAGGGCCTCGTTCCACGACAGGACCCCTTCGTCCCACATCCTGCGCTCTGTCTTTGCGCCGATGCCCGGGATGTGGCAGAATGTGTTTTTAAGCATTACGCCCCGCTTTTCTTCCTCCAAGATACGAGCAAAAATATTTTAGCATAGAGACGCGCCGATTTAATATAATTAAATTTACCGCGGCTCAAAGGGGGAAACCATGCTGATAATCGCCCACGGCGGGGCAGGGACAAAGAGGCCGGCAAAAAAGGCGTTAAAAAAATTGCGGGAGTCCCTTGAGGCCGGGCTGCGGATATTAAAGGGGAACGGCAGCGCGCTTCAGGCGGTGATAGAGGCCATAGCCGTCCTCGAGGACTCCGGGCTCTTTAACGCCGGGAGGGGCGGCAACCTCCAGCTCGACGGCAAAAGGAGGCTCGACGCGTCGCTTATGGAAGGTAGCACCCTGAGGACGGGCTCCGTCATAGGCCTGCAGGGTTTTATGAACCCGGTAAAGGCCGCCGAGATAATCATGTCATCGCCCCACCGCATAATGACGAACGAAGGCGCGGCAGTCCTGGCAAGGGCCCACGGGCTTAAAAGGCTCCCGGCGCCCGCGCCTTCCGAGCTTGAGAGGCTTAAGAGAATAAAGAAAGGGCCCGTACTCGACCTATACAAGAAACACTTCTCCACGGTCGGCGCCGTGGCGCTCGATATGGCCGGGGATGTCGCCGCGGGCTCGTCTACGGGCGGGGTCTTGACGATGCTCCCCGGCAGGGTAGGGGACACGCCCATAATCGGAGCAGGAATATACGCTGACGCGGATACCGCGGTCTCCTGCACCGGGAAGGGCGAGGATATCATAAGGGTGGCGCTCGCAAAAGAGGTCTCCATGGAGATGGGGAGAAAAGGGGCAAAGAGGGCCGGTGTCGAATCGTTGAAGAAGGTCCTGAAGCTCGGCGGAGAGGCCGGCCTCATAGCCCTGGACAGCTCAGGCAGGTTCGTTATAGCGCATACCACGGATACGATGGCGTCAGGCTACGCCGACGGGAAGAGCATCATTGTAAGGGAAGGGTTTACAAGGGTAGGGCTCACCCGAGGAGCTTATCGATAAGCCTTTCCCCGTATTCGGGGAGACTGTCGAGGGGAAAGGCCTCTTCGTCATGATGCTGAACTTTATAATCTTATAGTCGAGCTACTTCAGCTTCTGCGCCCTTCGTTTTAAAGCCTGCTGCAAGGCGCTATGCGAGCGAGAGCAGGTATAATAGCTCCGTCTCCTCGAATACTTCGGTTATCGCGTGCGCCTCGCCGGGCTCCACGGCAAGGACGCCGCCCTTTTTTAACTCGACGCCTTTGCCCGCCACCTTGAAGCTCAAACGCCCCCTTACGCAGTAGAATACCTCATAGCCCCCTTCGTGCGAGTGCTCGAAGGCAATATCCCCCGGCTTCAGTACCGCGTGGCTTATGTGCCTGACGCAGGAGATCGATTCGAGCAGGACCTGCTTTTTTATCTTCGGGTTGTGCCTGACCTCGGTAAAAGGGGCTGTGGAGAGGGAGCCTGTCTTCATATTCCATCCTCAATGGGGTTTTTTTTAATTGGCGACCTCGACGGGCAGGGGCGAGCTTACCCCGGTGTCGTTTCCGAGCTGTCCGGAGCTGTTCACCCCCCAGCACCTGACCGTGCCGTCAGTAAGAAGCGCGCATGTGTGGAAGAGCCCGGCGTCCACGGCCTTTGCGGTCGAGATGTTGCTTACTGTCACCGGGGAAATGGTAGAGGTGAAAGAAGCGCCCGCGCCAGGAGGTGTAAACCCGACGGTAACCCCGCCGTTTCCGAGCTGGCCAAAATTGTTTTCGCCCCAGCACCTTATAGTGGAGCCGGTAACAAGGGCGCATGTATGCTGGAACCCGGCCGAGATATCGGCAGAGGTATTGATGGACGCGGCCTGCACAGGGGTCGATGAGACCGTGACGTTTACGAGCGGGATGAGGCTTACAAGCGTCCAGAAGGAGCCGAGCTGCCCGGAGCTGTTATCCCCCCAGCACCTTACCGTGCCGTCCGAGATGGTGGCGCAGGTGTGGTTTGTACCGGCCGAAATGTGCGTGGCCGTAAAGATGCCCGTTACGGCAACAGGTATGTTCGAGTTGGAAATCGAACTGTTCCCGAGCTGGCCGAAGGAATTCAAGCCCCAGCACCTTACTGTCCCGTCGGAGAGGAGGGCGCAGGAGTGGTTCCCGCCGGCGGAGACCTCGGTGGCGCCCGTGATGCCCGAGACGGCCACAGGGGCGCTTGAGCTGGAGTTGGAGCCGTTCCCAAGCTCGCCGAAGGTGTTCTTGCCCCAGCAAAAGACCCTGCCGTCGGATAAAAGAGCGCAGGAGTGGCTGCCGCCGGCCGAGACATCGGATGCGGCAGCGATGCCGGATACAACGACCGGGGTCGTGGAAGTGGTGGTAGTCGAGTTCCCGAGCTGGCCGCTCGTGTTCTCGCCCCAGCACCGAACGCCCCCGTCGGATAGCGCCGCGCAGGAATGGGCCCCGCCCGCGCTGATGCGCCTTACCCCGGATATGCCTGTAACGGCCACGGGCTTCAAGGCGTTAATGAAGGTGCCGTTGCCGACCTGGCCGGAGGTATTCAAGCCCCAGCACCTTGCCGAGCCGCCTGAAATGACCTCGCAGGTGTGCGAGTCCCCGGCCGAGATGACCGTTGCGCTCACGCCCGGGGTCGAAGGGGAGGATTCCACCCCCCCGCCGCCGCAGCCGCTCAGAAGAAATAGGGTCAATAATGCGGAAATTGCAGACTTTTTCATGAAGGTGGACCCTGCCGGAGCATAAAAGGAAATTTAAAGGATTATCGCTCAAAAAAAGTCATTGTCAAGGCGGGAATTAAACATTAAAATATGGTTTTAGGCCCAAAGGCCGCATTTTATTATAGAACGTTCCGGCTGGTTAAACCTTTATTGACATTGAGCGGCCGATTCTGTTATTTTTAAATTCGGGTCACCTGGAGATTCCATGAAGGGAAAAATACTCGTAGTAGACGATGACGCCTTTTTCAGGGTCCTCTGCTCCGATATACTCACGGCCGGGGGCTTCTCGGTGAAGACCGCCTCCACGGGCGCGGACGCCGTAAGGGTGGTCGAGAGCGAGCCCGAGCCCGTCGACATAGTCATAACAGACCTCGTCATGCCCGACTTAAGCGGGCTCGAGGTTCTCCAGAGGACCAAGCAGCACAATACCCTCATAGACGTAATAGTAATCACGGGCCACGGCTCCATAGAGACCGCCATCGAGGCGCTCAAGAGCGGCGCCTTCGACTACATAAGAAAACCCCTCAACGAGGACGAGCTCCTCCATACCGTAAACAGCTGCATAGAGAAAAAAAAGCTCCTCGAAGAGAACCATGAGATGAGGCAATCCCTGAAGCTCTTCGAGGTCTGCAGGGCGGTCACCGCCACCATAGATATAAGCAAGCTCTACAACATCTCGCTCGACGCGCTCCTGCAGATGATACCCGGGGAGGCCGGGATAATAGTCTTCTACGAGGGCGAGGTCAAAAAGCTCGAGATAAAGGCGATAAGGCACCTGGGGATAGACGCCGGGGAGTCTGTCGTAAAGGCCTTTGCCGAGAGCTACGCTAAAGACCTGCAGGGCCTCGGCTCTATCACGGTCCTTGCGAAGCCGGAGATCAAGGGGAACGGCAATGACGCGCTGAAGGAGTTCAACTCCCTCCTCGTGGCCCCCATAACCAAGGGCAAGGCGACGATCGGCTTCGTGATAATAATGAGCAGGTTCGGCAAGGACGGCTACACGATAAGGGACATAAAGAACGCGGACTTCATAGTCGAGCACGCATCCAGCGCCTTCGATAACGCGCAGAAGTATTCGGAGGCCAAGGAGATGGCCTTCATCGACAGCCTCACGAACCTGTATAACAGCAAGTACCTCGAAACCGTCCTTGAAAAAGAGCTTAAGAGGGCGGACAGGCTCATGATGCCGGTGACGGTCCTGTTCCTCGACCTCGACAACTTCAAAAAGATAAACGACACGAACGACCACCTTATCGGGAGCAAGGTCCTTATAGAGGTGGGGAAGATTCTCCTCAAGTGCGTCAGGGAAGTAGACACGGTCATACGGTACGGAGGGGACGAGTACGTCATAATACTCGTTGACGCGGACTATGACGTCGCCATGCGCGTAGCCGAAAGGATAAGGTCTTCGATAGAGAGGAACAACTTCCTCGAGGAAGATTCCCTCAGCATCAGGGTGACGGCCTCGATAGGGATCGCCACCTACCCGGTCCATACGAAGGACAAGAAAGAGCTCTTGAAGATCGCCGACAAGGCGATGTACCACGCCAAGGACCTTTCAAGGAACGTAGTCTACCTCGCCCCTGTCCCCGGGCTGCCCGAGCCCATGAAAAAATAACCTCCCTTAAACCCCGGTCATCTCGAGGGCGAGGGCCTTTACCCTCTTGAGGTCCACCTTTCCGGTAGCGGTTATAGGGATCGAATCGACCCTGAAAAGCGCATCCCTCTTCGGTATCCAGAGCCTAGGCAGATCAGCCGCGCAGAGCCTCTCCCAGACCTCTGCAGGGGGTTTGTCCGCCGTGTAGAACGCCACGATCCTCTCGCCCCTTGCCCCGTCAGCGATTGCCGTTACCGCGCAGTCGCACCCGGCGGCCTCGGCCAGGACCTCTTCTATCCTTATATGCGGGACCATCTCGCCCGCGATCTTGCTGAACCTCGAGACCCTGTCCGTTATCCTTATGAAGCCGTCCTCGGTGATGGACGCGATATCGCCCGTGACGTACCAGCCGTCTTTGATCGCCTGAGCTGTCTTCTCCGGCTGGTTCAGGTACCCCTTCATGAGGTTAGGCCCCTTTACGAGGAGGAGCCCGTCTTTGCCCGGGGCGGTCTGGGAGCCTGTCTCCGGGTCCACTACCCTGGCGCATACGCCGGGTATCGGGTGGCCGACGGTGCCCGGGAAGAAGCCCTTCTGCTTTAAGCCCCCGTATTCGATATCCGGGAAGTTGACCGAAATGACCGGGGAGAGCTCGGTGCAGCCGTAACCTTCGAGCAGCTCTATCCCGAACCTATCCCTGAACTCCTTCGAGATATTCTCCCTCAGCTTCTCGGCGCCGGCTATGGCGTACCTGACGGTCTTGAAGTCCTCCGGGGCGCACTTCTTCAAGTAAGACGAATAGAAAGTCGGCGTCCCGATGAGGATGGTGGCCTTGTATCTGCGCGCCAGCTCGCCTATTGACTTCGCGTCGAGAGGGTTGGGGTGGTAGACCGCGGAAAAACCGCAAATAAGCGGGAACCAGATCGTGCCCGTAAAGCCGAAGGAATGGAAGAACGGCAGCGCCCCCAAAACGGTATCACCCTTTGATAGTGTAAAGACCTCCGAGAACCCCTCGATATTGGAGATGATGTTACGGTGGGTGAGCATCACCCCTTTGGGCACCCCTGTCGAGCCTGTGGTAAAGATTATGGCCGCAAGCTCGTTATGGTCGCTTCTCTTGAGACACAAGAGGTGCCTTATGGCCCAGTGGGGGAGTACGAAAGCAGAGATGGCCCCAAGGGCCTTATCGACAGGACTTACCACGGCCATTATTTCTTCGAGGAATATCATGGAGCCGGCCTCTTCGAGGCCGGTCTTTGAAAGGAACGCTCGCGAGGTAAGGACGGTCTTTATCCCGCACTGGGAGATCGCCGAGTCCATGGCCTCTTTCCCGGCGGTGAAGTTGAGGTTTACGGGGGTCTTGCCGGCCATAAGGCAGGCGATGTTCGAAAGCGCCCCGGCAACTGTCGAAGGCAGCAATATCGCGATATTGGACTCCCCGGGCCTGTTCCTCAAGAGCCATTTCGAGAGAAGTAAGCTGCCGACGAGCGCTCTTCCCCATGAAAGGGACCTGCCTGTGGAATCGGCCATGCAGAAGTCCCGCCAGCGCCTCTTGGCCGTCTTTATGAACCTCAGGTGGAGCATGTCGGTCTGCGGCGTCCTGTGGTCGAAGGCGACGCTCCCAAGCTCGGTCACGGCCTGCCTCACCTCCTGCGCGGTTGCCGTGGACTTCATGGGTGCGCCGAAAGATACGGTGACAGGGCGCGGGAAGGCGCCGGGCCACTTCCAGAAGAACCTGCCCCCTTTGAAGCTGAAGACCGAGCCCCAGACCCTGTCAAGGTGGACCGGGACGACAGGGACGTCAAGCCCCTCGACGATCCTTTCAAAGCCTTTCTTGAACGGGAGGGTATTGCCCGTCCTCGTGATGGCCCCCTCGGCGAAGATGCAGACGACGTGGCCGGCTTTCAACTCCTCGCGGGCCTTCCGGATCGACTTTACAATGTCCCTGCTGTTCCCGTCCGCAACGGGTATGGCCTTCATGAGCTTCAGCAGCCACCCCGTCCCCTTGAGGCCGTAGAAGTATTCGTAGACCATGAAGCGGATGAACCGCTGGACGCAGGCGCCTATCAGGAAGCCGTCAACATACGAGACATGGTTGGAGACCAGCAGGGCCGGCCCTTTGAAGGGCACGTTCTCCTGTCCCGCTATCCTTATCCTGTAGAGCGTGTGGGTGAGCATCCACAGGACGAACCTCACGAGGAAGTCCGGCAGCGACCTCATCATTACAACGGTGCAGAGGAAGGTCAGAAGCCCGAACCAGAGTATTATCCTGTCGGGAGATACCCCGGCCCTGTCCTTGAGGGCCCAGAGCGCGAACGAGGCCAGGAGTATCCCCGCCGTGTTTACGAAGTTGTTTGTCGCTATTACGCGGCCCTTTTCGGTCGGAGGGCTCTTCTGCTGGAGAAGCGCGTTCAGGGGCACTATGAATAGCCCTCCAGAGAACCCGAGCATGACGAGGGAGGCGCACGCGCGCGGGTAGTCCGGCGACATGGCAAGGAGGACCGAAAATACGCCCATGCCTATGGAGCCGAGCGGCACCAGCCCCGGCTCGATCTTGTCGCCCGAGAGCCTCCCGGCCGTTATCGAGCCCGCTCCTATGCCCACGGCCAGGAAGGTTATGAGTATCCCGGTCCAGAAGTCGTTAAGCCCGAGGGTCTCTTTCCCGAGAAGGAGTATGTCCATCTGAAGGAGCGCGCCCAGGAACCAGAAGTACGTTATGCCCAATACCGTGAAAAGGAGGAGCCTTTCCCGGAGCAGCGTCCTAAGGCCTCCGGCTATCTCGGAGAACGGGTTGAACCTGAAGGCCTTTTCAGCGCCGGATTTCTCGACCCGCCCTATGCCGAAGCTCAGACCCGTCCCGATTACGGATATCACTATGAGGAATACGCCGATTATGCCGAGGTCGGACTTCCACGCCGAGAACATTATCGCCCCGGCGGACGTGCCGAGGATTATGGCGAGGAAGGTGCTCATCTCAAGGAGCCCGTTGGCCCTCGAAAGCTCCCTGTCCGGGAGCATCTCCGGGACTATGCCGTATTTGGCGGGGCCGAAGAACGTGGAGTGGAGGGCCATGAGGAAGAGCGTGAAGAGCATGACCTCGAACCTGCCGAAGAGGAAGGCGAACAGGCCTGTCGTTACCGCTATGATCTCGAAGAACTTCGCCGCTATGAGGACGGTCCTTTTGTTGTAGACGTCCGCGAAGTAGCCCGCGTAGCCCGAGAAGAGGAAGAACGGGAGTATGAATATCGCGCCGACGAGGGATACATGGCCTCCGTCGCCCATGGAGCCGGCCTCCATGTTCACGGCGACCATGGAAAGGACTATCTTAAAGAGGTTGTCGTTGAACGCGCCGAGGAACTGCGTCCACAGGAAGGACTGGAAGCCTAACGACTTGAGGAGGTCTTTGTATCTGCCGAGCGCCATTGTTGACCGGGTTTCTGTTGGTGAGAGGCTTTTAGAAAATTATAAAAGGAATGGTGTTTAAAGTATAGCTCAATTAAGAAGTCTAACCTTGAAGGCGCTTTTGGGGCTGTGAGGAAAGGCACAGGGAAGAGGGGGAGGGGTTATTGGAAAAGGTGAACGAAAACAATCCGATATGTAAAACCCTTGCGCGCTAGAGCGCGCCTAACCAATGTTTTTTCTTTTCAAAAACCCACAGGGCATAGGGCGTAGCGACCGTAGGGATGGGGGCTGGGCGGGCGAGCGGGGCAGAAGGCGTATTTCTTAGGAAGGTTCGGCGGGCTCGCCCGCGGCAGGAGGATGTAGGGAGCGAGCCCCTATGCCCGAAGCGCATGGCAATGCGCAAAGAATCCTTGGCTAAAAAATAATCTTTCTTGGTATATGAATTTTAGGGTTCAGGTTACAAACCTGAACCCGCATAGAACTCGACGTTTTACTTCCACTTCAAAAAAACACCAATCCCCCCTTATATCCCCCTTATCCTCCCGTTATCGTCTATGTCGATAGACTCGGCCCTCGGGTGTTTCGGCAGCCCCGGCATGAGAAGGATATTCCCGCACTCGGCTATTATAAAGCCCGCGCCCGCCGCCGGACGGACCCTGCGGACCGTTATGCTGAACCCCTTCGGCCTGCCGATCAGGGCCGGGTCATCAGATAGGGACTTCGGCGTCTTTGCGACACAGACCGGAAGGGCACCGTAGCCGAGACGCTTCAATTCAGCGGCCTCGTCCTTCGCCTCTTCGGTAAATACGGCGTCTTCAGCGCCGTACATCTCCCTTGCGATGGTACTGACCTTTTCTTCTATAGACGAGCCGTTATCGTAGAGGTATTTCAAGCCGTTTTCTCTTTCGCATAGCCTGACTATCTCCTCCCCGGCTTCAAGCCCGCCCCTTCCGCCCAGCTCCCTCACATCCGCCGTGACGGCGTTGATGCCTTCTGACCGGAGGGCCTTCATAACCTCATCCATCTCATGAGGGTCGTCATCGATGTAGCGGTTCAGTGCGACGAGCGAAGGGAGATTGAACTTTGTTATGTTCTCGATATGTTTCTTTAGGTTGTCTATCCCCCTTAGCGCGGCCCTGGCGTCACCGGCTTTATAGTCCTTCGAGCCCCCGTGGAAGCGGAGCGACCGAAGCGTCGCCACTATCACAACGCATGAAGGGTTAAGCCCCCCGGCGCGGCATTTTATGTCGAAGAACTTCTCGGCGCCCAGCTCGGTTGCGAACCCGGCCTCGGTAAAGACATAGTCGGATGATTTCAATGCCATGGCCGTGGATAAGAGGCTGTTGCAGCCTATTGAGATGTTGCCGAAAGGCCCTCCGTGGACAAAGACTGGGACGCCCTCGATAGATTGGACGAGGTTGGGGTTGATGGCGTTTTTAAGGAGCGCGGCCGCGGACCCGTGCGCTTTAAGGTCCGCAACCTTTACAGGGGCGCCTTTTGCGTCAAAGGCCACTATTATCTCCCCGGCCCTCGACCTAAGCTCCTTTATGTCGAGGCTCAGGCAGAGGACCGACATCAGCTCCGAGGCGGCCGAGATATGGAATTGGTCGCCCCTCTCGCTCGTAAGCCCGGCGTTGACCTTTATTGTCCTTAAAGCCCTGTCGTTCACCTCGGTTATCCTCGGCCAGAGTATCCTTTGGGCGTTTATGTTAAGGGGGTTCCCGTAATGGATGGAGTTGTCCATCATCGAAGAGATGAGGTTATGGGCCGCGGTCACGGCGTGGTCGTCGCCTGTAAAGTGTATCGATATCTCCTCTGGCGGAAGCACCTGGGAGTAGCCCCCTCCCGTGGCCCCGCCCTTAGCCCCGAAGAACGGGCCGAGTGACGGCTGCCTAATGCAGGCCGACACCCTTTTGTTTAGCAGTTTAAGCGCCTGGGCCAGCCCTATGGTAAGCGTGGTCTTGCCCTCGCCCTCCGGCGTGGGCGACATGGCGGTTACGAGGATGAGCCTGCCGGAGGGCTTTTGCCCGACCTCCTTGAAATAACCGGCGTCTATCTTGGCGAAGTGTCTTCCGAAGGGGATTAGATGTCCAGTGGGGATATCGAGAGCTCCAGCTACCTCAGTGATGGGCCTGAGGCGCGCGGAGGCGGCAATCTCCAGGTCTGTTTTCATGATAGATAGGTAGCACATGGGCGCCCCGCAGTCAAATTTCCATAAAAAAATGGACTGTGGCAGGAGAAAAAAGTTATAATTTATTATCGCACCGCAAGATTATTATAAGTGGATGGGAATTAGCATGGAAGAGAATAGGTCGTTTTTTTCGGACGTCTGCGTCTCCCTTTGCAAGGGCATGTGCTGCGACCCGTGGTGGGGCATCATATCGTATACGGTCGTAAAAGAGGGCGGGCTGTCGGATATAAAGGGTTTCAGGGACGAGATAATAAGGGGTATAAAGGCGAGGGAGGAGAGGATATCAAGGGCCTATGTCACGGGCGAGGAGCCTCCGAGGCCGCTGTTCGGCCCCCCGGAGAAGTATAACGTTTCTATAAAGGAGATAAAGGCGAACGGGACGACACTGGCCATCAACATCCTCGCGATGTACGCGTTCCGCTGCCTCTTCCTGTCACCTGACAAGTCCTGCTCGATACACCCGGCGCTTTTAAACGCGGAGGTAAGGCCGCCGCACTGCGGCTACCTCGGGGTGCTCGAGGCGCGGGCAGGGGAGAAGGGCTACTGCCGGATAATAGACGCCGCAAAGGAAGACCCCGACGGCACGAGGGTAATGAGGGCTATCGAGCTTGAAAAGGACACCTGCCGGAGGCATTTCGCCAACGGGGTGGATACCATAGGGGAGGCGGCGGATAAAGTCATAGCGCAGCTTAAGGACTACTGCTCGAAGAACCTTGCCTCTCCCGCCCCCCGGACCAAGGCCACGGAGCCAGGCCGTAACGACCCCTGCTATTGCGGGAGCGGCAACAAATACAAGAAATGCCACGGGAGATGAAAATAAAAAATCTCCGCGGCTTGCTCGGAGATTTCAAGTAAGGGGTTTTAACTTTTTAATCGCTCGCTACCCTGCGGTTTCTTCCGCAGGGGGCGCTATGCCTGTTGAAAGTGAAAGAGGCGGGCCGGAAAAGGCCCCCCTCTTTCTTTCCCGCTGTCCTTTTTTACCTTGCGCTCGCGTAGACCTCTTTCATGTCCGCTTTTATGCCCCTGCCATCGAGGCTTGCGACCCTGTTGTTGCAGACCCGGTAGTTGTAGGCTGTCTCTACGGTTTGCTTCTCCTCGGGCTGGCTCTGCTTGATTATCACGTACCCGCACTCGGCCTTGCTCCCGTAGAACTGCCCGCTGAACCTCTCGCCCGCGTAGGTCTTCACGAAGTTCATCTGCATGTTGGCGACCTCCCATGCCATCTCCTCCACGAAGTCCGTCCGCCCGGCTTCGTCCATGGCGGGCTCCATCCCGCGCAGGTTCAGGAGCGCTACGGCCTCAGAGTCGTCGGATTTTACGAAGTCAATGCCCTCTAGCCCGCGGTTCAGGCGGAAGTACAGGTTGTCCTCGTCAGGCTTGTACTGGTAGTCCTTCTCCACGACGAACCTGCGGCTGCCGTTGCAGGCGAAAAACCACGGGTCCTTTTCCTTGCCGTTTGAGATAATGTAGCTTGAGCCCTCGGCCGTGCTTACATGTGTAAGCCTCAGGTATTTGCCGTACCTCTTTGTTATGACTATCTCGGGTGAGCCGTTATTCTTTTTGCAGAGCGCCGACATGTACTCGTACATGTCCAGGTTCGAGTATTTGCCCGCGAGCCTGCCCGTCTTCGGCAACCTTATCTCGCTGAAGGACGGCAGGGCCGGGGTCTTGTAAACGAAGGGCTGGGGGGCAATGGTCCTTATGGCGAAAAGCCCCAGGGAGTTGCCGTCCTGTTTTACCTCGGCCGCCTCGAAGTAGCCGCGGCATTTTATCGAATTGTCTTCGGCCTTCTCGGCGACGCTCCCGGTGTCCTTGCACGCCTTCATAAGCTCCCCGGCTATCATCGCCATGTCGCCGGAGGCGAGAGTATTGAAGTCGTCTATCGAGTAGAGTGTGTTTATATGGCTGGATTCGATCAGTCTCTGCCTCAAGCCATCCTCCGCGTAGGCGGATGAGGCGAGGGCAACGATAACGAAAAGGGCTTCGATTATCAGCGAGAGTCTTTTCATGTTTAATACCTCCTTGTATCGGACGGTTGAGCCGGAACTTTAGAAAAACCTTCGATCCCTTCCGACAGGAATATATAGCAAGACCAGTGCCACAAATTAAGTGATTGATATCACATGATTTTCTTTTTTGCGAGGTTTAAAGGAGGGTCAAAATATGTAATCCGTTCCATAGTGCCTGTGGAGCCGGTTACATACCTTCCATGGGGCTGTTGAAAAAGCCGGTCAGGACTTGTTGAAGGGGGATTTGAAGCGTAAGGGAGGTTGATTTCTTTTCGCACGGCCCGTGCATTTTTAAATCTTACGAATTGCCGGGCTCATCCGTCCCGCTATCCGGGAGGTCCATCATGGGTTATACCTTCGGGCTGTTTTTCAACGGCCGCTATCGAGTACTGCTTTATCTTTGTAAGGAGGGTCTTGTAATCGACGTCGAGCATCACGGCCGCCTTTGATTTATTCCCGCCCGTAAGGGACAGGGCGTGCCTGATGGCCGCGCTCTCGGCGTCCCTTACGGCTATTGCCGCGGCCTCTTTCAAAGGCAGCAACGGCATATCCTTGAAGTCGTTATTGCGCCCCGTGAGGAACTCTATATGCCCCGGGAGTATCGCGCGGTCGGCTGAAAGCAGGACGGCCCGGCGCACCGCGTTCTTAAGCTCTCTGACGTTGCCCGGCCAGCCGTAGCGCTCAAGGACCTTTATGGCCTCATCCGAGACCTCCATCGTCTTTTTATTGAGCTCGAGGCAGGCCTCCTTGCAGAACCTCCTGGCGAGGAATGAGATGTCCTCTGCCCGCTCCCTCAAGGGCGGTATGTTTATGGCGAACTCGTTCAAACGGAAGAAGAGGTCTTCGCGGAACCTCTTTTCCCTCACCAACTTCAAAAGGTCCGTATTCGTGGCCGAGATTATCCTCACATCGGCCGGTACGGGCTTTGTACCGCCCATCGGGTATATCTTTTTCTGCTCCACGGCGCTTAAGAGCTTGCTCTGGACGTTCGGGGACATGTTCTCAAGCTCGTCGATGAATATCGTGCCGTTGTTAGTGACGTCGAAGTACCCCCTTTTGCTCCTGTCCGCGCCCGTGAACGCGCCCCTTTCGTACCCGAAAAGCTCGCTTTCCACGAGGGTCTCCGGTATCACGCTTATATCGACCCTCGTGAACGGCCCGCCCACCCTCTTGCTCATGTTGTGTATTATCTCGGCCACTGTCGATTTGCCGGTGCCTGTCTCGCCCTGTATTATGATGGAAAAGTCGCTCACCGCCACTTGAGTCAATTGCCCTATCAGCCTTTTAATCGACCCGCTTTTTCCGAATACCCCCTCGACCGACGCGCCTACGGCGTTATTGAGCCTCTTTACCTCCTGTTCGAGGGTGAACTTCTCTATGCCCCTTTTTAATATGAGCGCGAGGGAGTCGATATCCGGCGGCTTTGTGATGAAATCATACGCCCCGGTCTTTATCGCCTCCACGGCGAAGGGTATGTCGCCGTAAGCCGTAAGGAATATCACCGGGACGGACGGGTCTATCTTTTTAAATTCAAGGAATACCGTGAACCCGTCCATGCCGGGCATCTTGTGGTCGAGGAGTACCGCGTGGGGCCGCTCTTTCCTGAAGGCCGCTATTGCCGAAGGCCCGTCAGAGGCCTCCAGCGTGGAGAACCCCTTTTTTCTGAGTAATTCCGAAAGGATATACCTTATGTCGCTTTCGTCGTCTACTATAAGGACTTTGCTCATCGGACAGCCCGGTTTGAACTGGTTTAACGAGGTGCGCAGGACGGGGTGCGGGGATGTGAGTGGGTCTTAAAGATGTTTTCCTATATAGGATATCAAAAAAAAAGTTAAAAGCAAGCAACACGCCCGTAGCCCGGACTGGCGGGTGATGCAGCAGCTACCCGGCTGGCACGGTAGTAGCGTTAAAATAGTTGGGTTACGCTCCGCTAACCCACCCTTGTATATTATAGACAGTGGATTTCAAGGCCGCTACTTGGTAAAAGTTACCCTGGGACGCCCGGGTAATACGGGGGAGATGAACCTGTGCCCAACCTCAGGCCCCAAGAG
>JACRCL010000012.1 GCA_016219015.1 Deltaproteobacteria bacterium | reverse complement strand
AGGCCAGAACCCAGCTTAGAACGCTCTTGGGGGATGAGATAAGGCTGATACCTAAGGAGGGATATCTTGAGGCAGAAATAAGGGGCGACTATGCCGGACTTCTCAGCATAGTCGCCCCTAAAATAAATGTGGCTGGGGGACCAGGATTCGAACCTAGATAAACGAGTTCAGAGCCCGTTGTCCTGCCGTTAGACGATCCCCCAGTGGTAAAAACTTGTCGGAAGGCCGATTATTTAAACTTAATATAATAGCCGGGCCAACTCAAGTCAAGTAAATTCTGTTGACATATCTTATTTGATTCCTGTATACTTTTAAGTCTTTATATAGATACGCATAGATGAAGATAAAGATAGAGGATATAACGGACAACGGCCTGTCGGTCGATGTTTCCGAGGAAGGGAATAAAATAGAGGCCATAGCCGGGGGCAAGCTCGATTTTTCCATACCTTCCCCCGTGGACGCCCACCTCGAGTTCACCAAAACGGACGGGAACGTCTATGTGGCGGGCGACCTTAAGGCGAAAATAAGGCTCAACTGCAGCCGCTGCCTCAAGGAGTTCGAGGAGCCCCTGACAACGAGCTTCACCGACTTTTTCGTAAGGGGCTCGGAAAAAGAGAAGGAAAAGGAATTGAGGCAGGAGGACCTGGAGGTCAACTACCTGACAGGTCCCGAGCTCGACACCGATGAAATAATCCTCGGCCAGCTCTCCCTCGAGGCCCCCATGAAGCCGCTCTGCTCGCCCGATTGCAAGGGCCTGTGCCCCAAGTGCGGGGCCGACCTGAACTTAAGCGAGTGCAAGTGCCCGAAGGACGAGAAGACAGATTCGAGATTTGCAAGGCTCAGGGATTTTAAGGTAAAATAGCAGCGTTACAGACCAGAAAAGAGAGGTACTCAGATGCCGAACCCGAAGAAAAGACATTCAAGGTGCAAGAGGATGCAGAGGAGGAGCCACGACGCCCTCACGACGCCCGCCGTATCGACCTGTCCGCAATGCGGCGAGCCGAAGCGCCCCCATTACGTATGCGCCAACTGCGGCACTTACAAGGGAAGGGCGATCCTTAAGAAGGAAGAGGCGTTATAAGGCGCCGTTGAGGCCGCTTTCTGGAAGACGCGTTCAGCCGGGCTGACCGGTCTTCGACCATGCGTCTTCCAAAAGGCTCCGTCCAAACCATAATATGAAAATAGCCGTAGATGCAATGGGCGGGGATTACGCCCCAGCCGTAGTCGTTGAAGGAGCCATTCAGGCCGCCGCCGAACTCGATATCCCCATCATACTCGTAGGCGACAAGGACCGCGTCGAGGAGGAGCTCAGGAAACACAAGTGCTCCGACCCGAACATCTCCATCAGGCACACGTCCGAGATCGTGGGCATGGACGAGTCCCCGGCCCAGGCCATAAGGAAAAAGAAGGACTCGTCCCTCAAGGTCTGCTTCGACCTCGTCAAGAGCGGTGAGGCGAGCGCCGTCGTGAGCGCCGGAAATTCCGGGGCGGCGATGGCCGCGGGCATATTCCTCTTCAAGAAACTTAAAGGCGTCGAGCGTCCGGCGATAGCCGTCAGCGTGCCCACGATGAAAGGCTCGGCGGTGCTCCTCGACGTGGGGGGCAACGTCGACTGCAAGCCCATCCACCTCTTCCAGTTCGCGATAATGGGCGAGGTCTACGCCAAGTACGCGCTTAAAAAAGACCGCCCCCGCATAGGGCTCCTCTCCAACGGCGAGGAGGAGGCCAAGGGGAACGAGCTTACCCGCGAGACCCACGCGCTCATAAAAAAGACGTCGCTGAATTACATCGGCTACGTCGAGGGGCGCGATATCTACAGGGGCGACGTCGACGTGGTCGTGGCCGACGGCTTCGTGGGCAACGTGGTATTGAAGCTGAGCGAAGGCCTCGTTGAGGCCGTGACAACGATGCTCAGGAACGAGATAATGGCGAGCCTCCCTTCGAAGATAGGCTACATCCTCGCGAAGGGCGCGTTCCAGAAATTGAAGAAGAAGATAGATTACGCCGAGTACGGCGGGGCGCCGCTATTAGGCATAGACGGCGTCTGCATCATAAGCCACGGCAGGAGCAACCCCAAGGCCATGAAGAACGCCATATTCAGGGCCTACGAGTACTCCAAGGGCAGGGTCAACGCACATGTCATGGAAGAGATCGAGAAGAACTGCGCCCACGGCAGCAGGGGGCGCTCTGAAGCGGTCTCCGGGAGTTAGGCACGGATGGTAAAGGCGCGTCTGGTCGGCACCGGCTCCTTTGTGCCGAAGAAGGTCCTAACGAACCTGGACCTGGAGAAGATGGTCGAGACCTCGGACGCCTGGATCTCAGCGAGGACGGGGATAAGGGAGAGGCGGATAGCCACCAAGGACTCCACCTCCGAGATGGCCGCAAAGGCGGGCAAGGCCGCCCTGAAGGCCGCCGGCGTGGCGCCCAAAGATATCGACCTCATAGTGGTGGGCACGGTCACGCCCGACATGACCTTCCCTTCCTCGGCCTGCTTCGTCCAGTCCCATCTCGGGGTAAGGAGCGGGGCGGCGGCCTTCGACGTCTCGGCCGCGTGCTCGGGTTTCCTTTACGCGCTCGACGTAGCCAATAAATACATAACGTCAGGGGCCGCCCGGAAGGCGCTCGTAATAGGCGCCGACAGGTTCTCAAGGCTCGTGGACTGGAACGACAGGGCCACCTGCGTCCTTTTCGGGGACGGGGCCGGGGCGGTCGTCCTTTCGGCTGAGAAGGGCGGCCACGGCGTGCTATCCTGCCGGGTCCACTCGGACGGCAAGCACTGGGAGATGCTCTACGCGGACAGCCCGTGCCCGCCGAGCCCGTTCGAGTCCAGGGCCCCACGGAGCCCTTATCTGAAGATGAACGGCAACGAGACCTTCAAGTTAGCCGTGCGCACGATGGGCAGCGCCATAAACGAAGTCATGGAAGAAACGGGCCTGAAGCCCGAGGACATAAGCCTTTTGATCCCCCACCAGGCGAACTTACGGATAATAAACGCCGCGAGGGAGAGGCTAAAGCTGCCTGAAGACAAAGTCTTCACCAACCTGGATAAGTACGGCAATACCTCCGCCGGGTCGATCCCCATAGCCCTCGACGAGGCCGTAAGGCTGGGCAGGGTGAAGAACAACGACATAATCCTTTTCGTTTCTTTCGGCGGAGGGCTTACCTGGGCGTCCGCGGCGGTGAGATGGTAATAGAACACGTTAGGGAAGTTCGATTAATTATGTGTTGCCGTCATTCTGAGGGAGCGGAGCGACCGAAGAATCTCGTAACTTGTTTTGCTGATTTACTACTACGAGATTCTTCCCCTTCGCTTCGCTCAGGGCTTCGGCTCACACGCTCAGAATGACATGCAGTTGTGAACACGCATAGCGAGCGCATTCCCAGCAGCTTGCTGCGGGGTTTAGCGAGCGAATCGAAATCGAAATCTTCCTTATGTGTCGAAGATTCCCCGCAGCTTGCTGCGGGGAGATTCAATTAATCAGAGGTTACTTAGAGTAAACAATGAGCAGACTCGCTTTCGTATTCCCGGGACAGGGCTCGCAGTCGGCAGGCATGGGCAAGAGCCTCTATGAGGCCTTCCCGGCCGCCAAAAAGATATTTGACGAGGCAAACGACGCCCTCGGGTTCGACATAAGGAAACTCTCATTCGAAGGCCCGGAGGACGAGCTGAATAAGACCGAGAACACCCAGCCCGCGCTCCTTGCCGCGAGCATGGCCGCGCTGGAGGTCTTGAGGGAAAAGGCCGACATAACCCCCTCCTGCATGGCGGGGCACAGCCTCGGAGAGTATACGGCCCTTGTAGCCGCGGGCTCGATAAGGTTCAGCGACGCCGTGAGGGTCGTGCGCCTTCGCGGCAAATTCATGCAGGAGAGCGTGCCGCAGGGCGTGGGAAAGATGTGCGCCATACTCGGGCTCGACCTCGATACGGTCCAGGTGATATGCGACTCCGCCTCCATAGACGCGGCCGTCGCGGTCCCGGCGAACATAAACAGCCCCGAGCAGATAGTCATCTCAGGCCACGCTGCCGCCGTGGACATAGCCGCCAACTACGCCAGGGAAAGGGGCGCGAAAAGGGTGGTGCCGCTTCAGGTGAGCGCCCCGTCGCACTCCCCTCTCATGGAAAAGGCGGCCGAAAGGCTCGCGGAGGAGCTTGGCAAGATAGAGATAAAAGACCCGCTTATACCGGTTATAACAAACGTCACCGCCGCGCCGGTTGAAAAGGCCTCCGAGATAAGGGGCCTCCTTAAGAGCCAGCTTACGAGCCCCGTCAGGTGGGTCGATATAATAAGGGCTATGAGGAAACGGGACGTGACACGGATAATCGAGGTCGGGCCGGGGAAGGTCCTTTCCGGCCTCATAAAGAGGATAGAAAAGGATATCGAGACCCTCAACCTTACTGAGGCGGGGGACCTCGACAGGGTTTTGACGGCGATAAGGCCTTAAAGTCTTAGCCGGGGCGGCCCCCCGGCTTACCCCATCACCAAGGAGGATAATATGAACGTATCGGGCAGGGTTGCGCTGGTCACCGGCGGCGGCCAGGGCATAGGCAAGGCGATATGCCTGAAGCTCGCCTCTTACGGCGCGGACGTGGCCGTGGTGGACATAAACATGGAGAACGCCCAGCGGACCGCGGACGAGATAAAGCAGATGGGCAGGCGCTCGATGGCCTTGAAGGTGGACGTGGTCAGCGCCAAGGATACAGAGGAGATGGCCGAGAAGGTCTTCAAGGAGCTGGAGGCCATACACATCCTCGTGAACAACGCCGGGATAACAAGGGACGGGCTCATACTGAGGATGAAGGAAGAGGACTGGGACGCCGTGCTTAACGTGAACCTGAAGGGCGCGTTCAACTGCACCAAGGCCTCCCTTAAATTTATGACGAAGATGCGCTGGGGGCGCATCGTGAACGTGGCCTCGGTCGTGGGGGTCATGGGGAACGCCGGGCAGGCGAACTACGCCGCGAGCAAGGCCGGCCTCATAGGCCTTACCAAGTCCGTGGCGCGCGAGTTCGCCTCGCGTAACATCACCTGCAACGCCGTGGCCCCGGGCTACATAGAAACGGCCATGACCGAGGGGCTCTCCGAGCAGGTAAAGACGGAGCTGCTTTCAAAGATACCTCTCGGGAGGCTCGGCGGGTCGGGCGACGTGGCCATGGGCATCCTTTTCTTATGTTCCAACTCATCGAACTACATAACGGGCCATGTACTTAACATAAACGGCGGCATGGCGATGTAAAAAGGCCCTTTTAAATTGACAAAAGGGCGATTAAGGTGTTATACAGAATTTATAGCGTGGCCGCTGGAGGGGCAACTTTTCCGGCCCTAATTTCATCGTTCAGGAGGTAGCAAATGTCTTCGGTTGAAAATAAGGTAAAAAAGATAATAATAGACCAGCTCGACGTCACCGAGGATGAGGTGACCCCACAGGCCTCGTTCGTCGACGACCTCGGGGCCGATTCCCTCGATACCGTTGAGATGGTAATGGCGTTCGAGGAGGAGTTCTCCATAGAGATACCCGATGAGGACGCGGAGAAGATAAAGACGGTGAAGGACGCGGTCGATTACATACAGAAAAAGGCCGGCAAGTAGCCCGTGGCATGACCGCGGGGCTTTTTAAAAAGTCGCAGGCCGGGTAGTCCGCTACAAAAGACACCGGCTCAAAATTGACCGTAGAGGCCCCGGACGACCGACCAGCGGCCTGCTACGGCCGATTTTTTTACAAGCGCATGAAAAGGACAAACTGAAAAAGATGAGAAGGGTAGCCGTAACAGGCGTCGGCATAATAAGCCCCCTGGGCACGGGCGTTAAGGCCTCGTGGGGCGGGGCAAAGGAAGGCAGGGGCGGGATAAGGAGGATCACCCGCTTCGACGTGAGCAACTTCCCGGTGCGCATAGCCGGGGAGGTGCCCGACTTCGATCCCGAAAAGAGGATTGAGAAAAAAGAGGTCAAGAAGATGGACCTCTTCATCCAGTACGCGGTGTCGGCCGCCATGGAGGCGTTCGAGGACTCCGGGCTCAGGGTAACCGATGAGAACGCCGAGCGCGTGGGCGTCTACATAGGCGCGGGCATCGGGGGCCTGCCGGCGATCGAGCGCTGGTATGACGTATTAAAGGAGAAGGGGCCCGACAGGATAACCCCCTTCTTCATCCCGATGACGATAATAAACCTGGCCGCCGGGCAGATATCGATAAGGACAGGGGCGAAGGGGCCGAACGGCTGCACCGTCACGGCCTGCGCGTCCGGCACGCACTCGATAGGCGACGCCTTCAAGCTCATAAGGAGCGGGGAGGCCGACGCGATGATAGCCGGAGGGACCGAATCGACGATAACGCCGCTCTGCGTGGCCGGGTTCAACGCCATGAAGGCCCTGTCAACGAGGAACGACTCCCCCGAGAGGGCGAGCAGGCCTTTTGACAAGGACAGGGACGGCTTCGTCATAGGCGAGGGCGCCGGTATACTGGTGCTCGAAGAGATGGAGGCCGCCAAAAAGAGGGGCGCCAGGATATACGCGGAAGTTTGCGGATACGGGATGAACTCGGACGCCTACCACATGACCACACCGTCGCCCGACGGCGAGGGGGCGGCGCGCTGCCTGTCGCTCGCGCTGAAGGATTCGAAGATCAACACGGACGAGGTCGACTACATAAACGCCCACGGCACTTCTACTTATTACAACGACCTCTACGAGACGATGGCCATAAAGAAGGTCTTGGGAGATAGGGCTAAAAAAATAGCCGTAAGTTCCACGAAGGGCATGACGGGCCATCTGCTTGGCGCCGCGGGCGGCATCGAGGCCGTATTCACCGCGCTGGCCATCAAGGAGGGCGTAATGCCCCCGACGATAAATTACGAGACCCCGGACCCGGAGTGCGACCTCGACTACGTCCCTAACGTCGCGAGGGAAGGCAGGATAAGGGCCGCGCTCTCGAACTCCTTCGGGTTCGGCGGCACTAACGGGGTCCTCGTCTTCAGGCGCTTTGATGGAAAATAATATCGAAAAGGTCGTGATAGCCAGCGACCATGCCGGCAGGGAGATTAAAGAGGACCTCAAGGAGTTCCTGATAGGCATGGGCGTGGAGGTCATTGACATGGGCGTCAATAACGACGTGGCCGTCGATTACCCGGACTACGGCTCGCCCGTTGCCGAGAAGGTCTCAAAGGGCGAGGTCGCCAGGGGGATACTCGTCTGCGGCACTGGCGTGGGCATGAGCATACTGGCGAACAAGTTCAAGAATGTTCGGGCCGCGCTCGTAAGCGACGTCTACACCGCGCGCATGGCCAGGGAGCATAACGACGCCAACATACTCGTTATAGGCGGCAGGATATCGGGCAAGGGGCTCGCCAGGGAGATGACCAGGGCGTGGCTGGAGGCACGGTTCGAGGGCGGGAGGCACCAGAGGAGGCTCGACAAGATCGCCGAGATAGAGAAGAGGAACAACGGCAAGTGAGTTTTCAGGAAGCTCTGATTAAATATGCCTTCCTGTCATTCTGAGGGAGCGGAGCGACCGAAGAATCTCGTAACTTGCTGATTTGTATACTGCGAGATTCTTCCCCTTCGCTTCGCTCAGGGCTTCGGCTCACACGCTCAGAATGACATGCAGTTCCGAATTAATCATACTTCCTTAACATTCGCGAAAGGCGGATACAATGTCCCTTAAAACATTCGACCCTGAGATCCACGAGGCCATAAGGCTTGAGACCGAGAGGCAGGAGTACAAGCTCGAGCTCATAGCCTCCGAGAACCTCGTAAGCGAAGACGTGCTCGAGGCCTCGGGGAGCGTGATGACAAATAAATACGCCGAGGGCTATCCCGGCAAGCGTTACTACGGCGGGTGCGAGTTCGTAGACGTAGCCGAGAGGCTTGCCATAGAGCGCGCGAAAAAGCTCTTCGGCGCCGCCCACGTGAACGTCCAGCCCCATTCCGGCTCGCAGGCGAACATGGCCGTGTACATGGCCATGCTCAAGCCCGGCGACACCGTCATGGGCATGAACCTGTCGCACGGCGGGCACCTGACGCACGGCAGCCCCGTGAACTTCTCCGGCCAGCTCTACAACATAGTATTCTACGGCGTACGCAAGGAAGACCACAGGATAGACATGGACCAGGTCCGCGACCTCGCGAAGGCCCACAGGCCTAAGATGATAGTCGTGGGCGCGAGCGCCTACCCGAGGATAATCGACTTCAAGGCGTTCAGGGAAGTGGCCGACGAAATAGGGGCCTTCGTCATGGTCGACATAGCGCACATCGCGGGGCTTATCGTGGCGGGCCTCCACCCGAGCCCGGTGGAGCACGCGGAGTTCGTCACGACCACCACTCATAAGACTCTACGCGGCCCGAGGAGCGGCATGATAATGTGCCGCGAGGAGTACGCGAAGGCCATAGACAAGCAGATTTTCCCCGGCATACAGGGCGGCCCGCTGATGCACATAATAGCTGCCAAGGCCGTGGCCTTCAAGGAGGCGATGCAGCCGTCGTTCGTCACCTACCAGAAGCAGGTCATAGCGAACGCGAAAGTCCTATCGGAAGAGCTTATGAAGAGGGGCTACGACCTCGTATCCGGCGGGACCGACAACCACCTGATGCTCATGGACCTCACGAAACAGGATATAACCGGCAAAGAGGCCGAGGAGGCCCTTGTCAAGGCCGGGATAACCGTCAACAAGAACACCATCCCGTTCGAGACCAGAAGCCCCTTCGTCACAAGCGGCATACGGATAGGCGTGCCCGCGGCGACCACCAAGGGCATGAAAGAGGACGAGATGAAGGCCGTAGCAGGGCTTATCGACAGGGCCATCAAGGGCCGGTCAGACGAGAAGACGCTTGTTGCCATCAAGAACGAGGTGAGGCTCCTCTGCGAGAGGTTCCCGTTCTACAGGAAGCTCGTAAGGGCGACGGTTTAAAAAAACAGAAAGAGCTTGAAAGCGCCTGCCGCAACGCGGCAGGCGCTTTTTTTATTCGCGAAGGACAGGGCGAAACATCCCCTATCCTTGCGCAGCCTCCTGAAATCTGTTACTTTCATTTGATGGAGCTGATCATGGCCTTCGGCTCGTCGCACAAGGCGTTGAAGGCCGAGGAGATATTGAAGGACGCCGGCATACCGATGAGGCTCCTGCCCGCGCCAAAGGCGCTCGCGGCGTATTGCGACCTCGTCATCTCGATAGACGAAGGCTCCCTCGGCCGGGCAAGGAATTCCCTTGAAGAGGGCGGCGCAGGGCCTAAGAAAATATACAGGAAGGAAGGAGAAGGGTATGTTGCGGTGTGATTTTTGCGGCAAGGAAACGGAGACCGTGGCGCGCGTGGCAATAGACGCGGACTACGACAGGCTGACCGTAAGGCACGAGAAGAGGTACGCCTGCAAGGAGTGCTCCGAGAAAAAGGAAAAAGAGCGGAAGGCTATGACAAAGACGGCGAAAGCCGGAAAATAAGGCTGTCATGCGGAAAGAAAAAAACGCCCTTGCCGTGATGTTCAAGGCCCCTGAGCCGGGCAAGGTAAAGACAAGGCTCGTGCCGCCCCTGACTTATGAGCAGGCCGCGAAGCTATACGGCTGTTTTATCAAAGACGTCTTGAATACCGCGAAAGGGCTTGAGGGAGTCGATATCTACGGGGCCTTCGCGGGTAATATTAAAGATGGCGAGGTATACGGAGTCAGCCTGTTCGAGCAGGAGGGGACTGGCCTCGGCGAGAGGATATATAACGTGTTCAGGGCATTGTTCCTGAAAGGCCATGAGAGGGCCGTGGTAATCGGCTCGGACAGCCCCGACCTCCCGGCGGAAAATATAAAAGACGCCTTCGGCCTGCTTGACGGCACGGAGCTTGTTTTGGGCCCGGCCCTGGACGGCGGCTATTACCTCGTGGCCATGAAAAGGCTGATGGACGAGCCTTTTATGGATATCCCCTGGTCGACCGGGGATGTATTGGAAGCGACCGTAAAAAGGGCCAAAGGGGCCGCGATACCTTTTAAGCTCCTCAAACCCTGGCATGACATCGATACGGTCCATGACCTTACGCGGCTGAATGGTAAGGCCGCGCCTTTGACCGCGAATTTCCTTTTAAAATCAGGGCTTCCCTTGAACCCTTAAGGGACTCTGATAAAAAATTCCTTTGAGGCCCCGTTATTTTTTTCAAATATTGTAAATTTTAATGCAAAATGATAATCTTTTACAGGTTGCTTAAAGTACGGCGGGTAGCCTGCCTGGCTGAAAAATCCTTTTAAGACCGGCTCTTATATGAAAAGACTCCCTCCGTGGGCTAAAAAGACCCTCGGGCCAGCAAAACCGATACACGAGATGAAATCGGTCCTCCGGAGGCGTAACCTCCATACGGTCTGCGAGTCGGCCCGTTGCCCGAACATCGGCGAGTGCTTCTCGAAGCCTACGGCCACCTTCATGATACTCGGGGACGTCTGCACCAGGACGTGCGGGTTCTGCTCCGTTGACAAGAGGGCAAGGCCGCTCAATGTAGACCCGGACGAGCCGTCGAATATCGCCATAACCGCCAAGGAACTCGGGCTAAAGCACGTAGTCGTCACCTCGGTGACGAGGGACGACCTGAAGGACGGCGGGGCGGAACAGTTTGCCTTGACAATCAGGGCGATAAAGGATACGATTTCCGGCATTTTAGTGGAGGTCTTGACGCCTGATTTCAAGGGCGGCGAGGAGGCGCTTAATACCGTCCTTAACGCCCGCCCGGACATATTCAACCACAACCTTGAGACCGTCCCCGCGCTCTACCCCGCCGTAAGGCCGCAGGCAGACTATCGGCTGTCCTTAGGAGTCCTCAGTAACGCGAAGGCCTCGGGGGTCATGACCAAGTCCGGCATAATGGTCGGGCTGGGGGAGACGACGGAAGAGGTTAGACAAGTCCTGACGGACCTGAAGGCATCTGGCTGCGACGCGGTCACCATCGGGCAGTACCTCCGGCCTACGAGGCAGAGTCTTGAGGTAAAGGAGTATATAGAGCCTCAAGTTTTTCTCGATTATGAACGATACGGTAAAGAGATAGGGATTAAGCACGTATATTCAGGGACTTTTGTTCGTAGCTCTTATAACGCCGAGAAGCTTATCGGTTCATGCTGAGCGTTTTGCGTTTTGAGTGTGGATTTTGTATTTGGATGCCTCTAAAAATTAGGAATTTTTTCTGAAGTCAAGGAAGGGCGGAAATAAAAAGCGCAGCATATATGTAATATGTGAGCAATTTTATTTTCGCGCCTGACGCAGAGGTCAGGAAAAAGAACAATTTTTAGAGGTAGCCATTTTTTATATTTTTTTAGGATAAGAGGGGCCAATGGAAGAATTTCACCGGATAAAGAGGCTGCCGCCTTACGTCTTCAATATCGTGACAGACCTGAAGATAGCGGCGCGCAGGCGGGGCGAGGACATAATAGACTTCGGCATGGGCAACCCGGACCAGCCCACGCCCAAGCACATAGTCGACAAGCTCATTGAGGCTGCCCAGAACCCGAGGAACCACAGGTACTCGGCCTCCCGCGGCATATATAAGCTCAGGCTCGCCATCTCGGACTGGTACAAAAGGCGCTACAACGTCGAGATAGACCCGGAGACGGAGGCCGTCGCGACCATCGGCTCAAAGGAGGGCATAGCCCACCTCGCCCTCGCCATACTCGGCCCCGGCGACGTCGTATTCGTCCCTGACCCGACTTACCCCATACACAAGTATTCGGTCATCATCGCGGGCGGGGACGTAAGGAGCATACCGCTGCTGCCGGGGGTCGATTTCTTCGATGAGCTTCAGAAGGCGACGATACAGACCTGGCCGAAGCCGAAGCTGCTCGTGCTGAACTTCCCGCATAACCCCACGACCGAGGTCGTCAACAGGGAGTTCTTCCAGAAGATAGTCGATTTCGCGAAAGAGAACAACATACTCGTCATCCACGACCTCGCGTACGCCGATATCGTCTTCGACGGCTACAAGGCGCCGAGCTTCCTTGAGATACCGGGCGCAAAGGACGTAGGGGTGGAGTTCTTTACCCTGTCCAAGAGCTACAACATGCCCGGCTGGAGGGTCGGGTTCGCGGTGGGGAACAAAAGGCTCATCGGCGCGCTGACTCGGATAAAGAGCTACCTCGATTACGGGATGTTCCAGCCCATACAGATAGCGTCCATCATAGCCCTGAACGAGTCGCAGGACTGCGTTAATGAGATATGCGGGGTCTATCAGGACAGGAGGGACGTTCTCATAGAGAGCTTCTCGAAGGCCGGGTGGGAGATAGAAAAACCGAAGGCCACGATGTTCGTCTGGGCGAAGATACCGGAGCACATGAGGGCGTTGAAGTCGCTTGAGTTCTCGAAGCTCCTGCTCAACAAGGCGAAGGTCGCGGTCTCTCCGGGCGTGGGGTTCGGCGAGTACGGGGACGATTTCGTCAGGCTCGCCCTCGTGGAGAACGAGCACAGGATAAGGCAGGCCGCCAAGTGCATAAAAAAGGCGCTTGAGTCGCCTGTAAAAAAGGCCGGGAACGATTAGCAGACCATATGACAAGCACACAGACTGAAAGGCATCCATCGGGTGCGGCCCTCAAGAAGGCTCAGAGGATAAACGTCGGGCTCATAGGCTTCGGCACCGTGGGTACCGGTGTAGCGAAAGTCCTGAAGGAGAACGCCCAGCTCATTAAAGACAGGCTCGGCTGCGAGCTTATTCTTAAGCGGGTAGCCGACAAGGACATCGTCAGGGACAGGGGCGTAAAGCTCGACGACGGCGTCCTTACGACGGACGCCGCGGACGTTATAAACGACCCTGATATATCTATCGTTATAGAGCTCGTCGGCGGCACCGGCATAGCGAAGACGTTCATCATGGACGCGCTCGATAAGGGCAAGCACGTGGTCACGGCCAACAAGGCGCTCCTTTCGACCCACGGCAAGGAGATATTCGGCCATGCCGCGGACAAGGCCCTCGACATAGGTTTCGAGGCGAGCGTGGGCGGGGGCATCCCGGTAATAAGGGCGCTTCGGGAAGGCCTTTCCGCCAACAGGATAGAGTCGGTCTACGGGATAATAAACGGCACGGCCAATTACATCCTCTCAAAGATGACCAACGACGGCGGTAAGTTCGAGGACGTCTTGAGGAGGGCGCAGGAGAAGGGCTACGCCGAGGCGGACCCGTCTTACGACGTGGACGGCATCGATACGGCCCATAAGCTCGCGATACTCATAAACCTCGCTTACGGGACTTACATAAACCTGAGCGACATATATACGGAAGGGATTTCGAGCATAAGCCAGCACGATATAAAGTTCGCCAAGGAGTTCGGCTACAGGATAAAGCTCCTTGCCATCACCAAGGCGATAGACGGCGAGATAGAGGCCCGCGTCCACCCCACGATGATACCGGCGGCGCACCCCCTGGCCACGGTCGAAGGGGTATATAACGCGATACACCTCCGTGGCAACGCCGTGGGCTCGGTCATGCTCTACGGGCTCGGCGCGGGCATGATGCCCACGGCGAGCGCGGTCGTCTCGGACCTGATGGACATCGCGAGGAACCTGAAGAAGAACATCTCGAACAGATTGACGCCCCTTGCCTTCACCGAAGACGCGGTCAGGGACGTTAAGATACGGCGCATAGATTCGCTGGAGATACCTTATTACATAAGGTTCCTCGCCATAGATAAGCCGGGGGCGCTCTCGAAGATATCCGGCGTGTTAGGCGCGCATAACATAAGCATCTCTTCGGTCATACAGAAGGACAGGAAGATCGGCGGCGCGGTGCCGCTCGTGATACTCACCCATAACGCCTCGGAGAAATCGCTCAGGGCCGCCGTGGACGAGATACAGAAGATGGACATAATACACGATAAGATCGTATATATCAGGATTGAGGAGAACCTCGGTGCAGCTAACTAGGAAAGGCCTGTGGTCAGGCATAATAAGGGAGTACAGGGATTTTCTCCCGGCCATAAGCGATGAAGCGGTGACGACTCTACTTGAGGGCAACACCCCGCTCGTGGAGACGACGAACCTCAAGCACATATTCGGCAACTTGAGGCTCCTGCTGAAGTTCGAGGGGCTGAACCCGACCGGGTCGTTCAAGGACAGGGGCATGACTATGGCGGTATCGAAGGCCAGGGAAGAGGGCAGCAGGGCCGTCATATGCGCCTCCACCGGCAACACCTCCGCCTCCGCTGCCGCGTATGCGGCCAAGGCCGGGATGAAGGCGTACGTCCTTGTGCCCGACGGCGGGATAGCCCTCGGCAAGCTCTCGCAGGCCATGATGCACGGGGCGATGGTATTGCAGATAAAGGGCAACTTCGACGACGCGCTTAACATAGTAAAGGAAGTAACGAAGAGCTACCCGGTGAAGATGGTCAACTCGATAAACCCCTTCAGGATAGAGGGGCAGAAGACCGGGGCCTTCGAGGTCTGCGAGCATTTGGGGTTCGCGCCGACGTTCCATTTCCTCCCGGTGGGCAACGCGGGCAACATCACCGCCTACTGGAGGGGTTACAGGGAATATCATAAGCAGGGCATAATCTCGAACCTGCCGAAGATGATGGGCTTTCAGGCCGAAGGCGCGGCGCCGATAGTGCTCGGCCATCCCGTGGCAGACCCGCACACCGTGGCCACGGCCATAAAGATAGGCAACCCCGCGAGCTGGGAAGGTGCCCTGAAGGCCAAGGAAGAGAGCGGCGGTGTCATTGACCTCGTCACCGACGAAGAGATAATAGAGGCCTACAGGCTCCTTGCCTCGATGGAAGGGGTCTTCTGCGAACCGGCCTCAGCCGCGTCCGTCGCAGGGGCGATAAAGATGAAGAAGGAAGGCATACTGAACGACGGGGACACCGTCGTATGCACCCTCACGGGCCACGGCCTCAAGGACCCGGATACCGCGATGAACTCCTCGCCGAAGCCGACCAAGGTACCGGCTGACCTCAAAAAGATATTGAAGGTGATGGGCTTTTAAAACCCGTTGCCCCGCCCGTTTTCAGGCCCCGGAGGGGGAGCGGCGGAGCGTTTTTGACAAAAGGCGTAACCCATAGGATAATTCAAGAAAGTTGATCTACGCTTAATATGATGTCATTCTGAGCGTGTGAGCCGAAGCCCTGAGCGAAGTGAAGGGGAAGAATCCCGGAGATGATGGAATCAACAAGTACATGATTCTTCGCCGCCTCCGGCGTCTCAGAATGACGGCTTCTCGGACTTTTTCAGCAACCTGCTAAAGGGAATAGAATATGAAATACATCATCCTCATCGGCGACGGCATGGCCGACTACGCTATAGACTCCCTCGACAACAAGACCCCGCTCGAGTTCGCAGCAACCCCCAACCTCGATTCCCTCGCGGGCACAGGCAGGTTCGGGCTTTTCCAGACGGTGCCTCCGGGCTTTCCGCCGGGCAGCGACGTCGCCAACCTGAGCGTGCTCGGCTACGACCCCAAGAAGTATTACACCGGCAGGGCCCCGCTTGAGGCCGCCTCCATAGGCGTCAAGCTCGCCCCGGACGATATGGCATACAGGTGCAACCTCGTAACGCTCGCGAAGAAGGACGGCGCGACCATAATGGACGACTACAGCGCCGGACATATCACGACAGACGAGGCGCGGGAGATAGTCCTTGAGCTGGACAAAAAGCTCTCAAGCACTGGCGTGAGGTTCTACCCCGGCACAAGCTACAGGCACCTGATGGTCATAAAAGGCGGCGGGAATCTCAAAACAACCCCGCCGCACGATATCTCTGACAAGAAGATAGACGATTACCTGCCGAAGGGCGCGGGCGCGGAGAAGCTGATAGGGCTCATGGAGCGCTCTCAGGAGATACTCAAGGATAACTCCGTCAACGGGAAGAGGATATCCGCCGGGAAAAAGCCTGCTACTTCCATATGGCTCTGGGGGCAGGGCAAGGCCCCGAGGATGCCGACCCTGAAAGAGAGGTTCGGCCTCGATGGCGCTATAATCTCGGCCGTGGACCTCATGAAGGGCATAGGCATCTACGCGGGGCTCGAGGTATTGAACGTCCCCGGCGCAACCGGGTATATCGACACTAACTACAAAGGCAAGGCCGAGTACGCCTTGAAGGCCCTCGAGGAAAAGGACTTCGTCTGCGTCCACGTCGAGGCGCCTGACGAGGCGGGGCATAACGGAAACCTGAAGGACAAACTGAAGGCCATAGAGGACTTCGACAGGGAAATAGTCGGCAGGGTTTTGAAGGGCATTGAGAAGTTCAACGAATACAGGGTGCTCGTATTGCCCGATCACCCCACGCCCGTATCCCTTAAGACGCACACCCCCGACCCCGTTCCTTTCGTGCTATGCACGAAGAGCGCAAAGAAGGGCGAGAGGGGGAGCGCTAAGTTCTGCGAGCGCGAGGCGGGCGAGACAGGGCTCCTTGTGGAGGACTGCAAGGTGCTGATAGAGGAGTTTTTCGGCAGGCCCGAGCAGGTCTGCGACCTGTAAGGCGCAGTTATTGCCGCGATAAGCCGAATAATGTTATGATAAGGCCCGGATTTATACGGGCCTTTTTTAGTTGACGGGATAATGAAGAAGATAGTCTACCTCCTTATATTCGTATTGGCCCTTTCCATCCTCTACCTCGCCTTTGTCCCGGATGTAGCAAGGCTCAAGAAAGAGAACCCGAAGAAGACGGCGCTCATGGAGTTCCGGGAGGCCGAGTGGAAGGCGAAGGGCAGGAAGAGGACGGTAAATCACATCTGGGTCCCGTTCTCGTCGGTCTCGCCGTACATGGCCAAGGCCGTCATCATAGCCGAGGACGACAAGTTCTGGACTCACGAGGGCTTCGACTTCGAGGCCATGCAGAAGGCGATGGAGAAGGACTTGAAGGCGGGCAAGTTCAAGTCCGGCGGCTCGACGATAAGCCAGCAGCTCGCCAAGAACCTTTACTTGAGCCCGAGGAAGTCCTTCTTGAGGAAATTGCGGGAGGCCGTCATCACATGGAGGCTGGAGCGCGCGCTCTCCAAGAGGCGGATACTCGAGCTCTACCTCAATGTCGCCGAGTGGGGCGACGGGGTCTTCGGCATCGAGGCCGCGGCCCGCCATCACTTCGGAAAACCTGCCGCCGACCTTACGCCCATGGAGGCCGCCCGCCTCGCGGCGGTGCTCCCGAACCCCCGGAGGCTCGACGCCTCCGGCGACCAGCGTTACGTTAACAACCGCGCCAACGTCATCTACGATATCATGGTCAGGAGGGGGATCGTGGTCCCCGAGTTCGAGGAGATAAAGGCCGACATTGACGCGGCCTCACCGATAGACGCTTCCGTAATTTCCCCGGCCCCTGAGCCGTCTTTAAATCCTTCTCAAGAGCGCAAGGCCGAATAAAGAGCGCCGGGTATATTTCGTTCCGGTCATCTCCATGAGGCTTGGCTTTGCCTATCTCCCGCCCATTGAGAGCGCGGCGGAGCATTTTCGGGCGGTCTATTCATTCAGAGTGTGGGCCGCGATAGAAGAAATATGCCGATCCCCCGCTTATTTTTTGGCATTATTCCAATATATGTGGTAATTATGTCCTAAATTTTTTCAGGCCTGAAACTCACGGAGGGTACTTCAGGCCTTCGGTTATGGCGCCGCATCGGCTGCGAGAGTCGATTGCGGCATTTTTTTTTAAGCCTGAAAATCGTGCCGGGTTTCAGGCTTGCAGGCTATGGATGCCGCGTACCGCCTATGACAGGCAGTTTGAAGGTCTTTTTTTAAACGGCTCTGCTCCAGTAAATGCCGCGCATATAAGTGACTTTATTCGGAAGGCAATCGTTTTTAAATACAATTAAAAATATAAAAGGAGAAATTCCATGAAAAGACTCTTGCTCACGGCCGCCGTCGCAACTTCCGTTTTCCTCGGGCTCTCTACGGGTTCTGTGGTTCTCGCAGGCCCCGGTGACCCGCTAAAAGGCATCAACGTATCCTATGTGCCGGGCGCGCCCGCCAACGGCATAGTGGCCTCAAGGCACAACCTCGGCAGCCTCTCCAAACACCTCGGCACAAGCTCAACCACGGAGATTTGCGTATTTTGTCATACGCCGCACTTCACCAATACGCCGAACAATCTAAAGCCCATGTGGAACAGGGGCACTTCGGCCCCCACGAGCTTTACGGCCTACGGCACTACCATCGGGGGGACGGCCATAGCCGATGCCGATATCGGCTCAACCTCGTTAGCCTGCTTAAGCTGCCATGACGGCGTAACGGCGCTTGACAACATCGTGAACGCCCCCGGGAAAGGCGGCATCAACTCCTCAGGCGCTGCCCAGGGCTGGAGTTTCGTTGAGGAAGGCACAAACCTCGGTGCCAGCATCACTATCGGGGCCGTCGATGGGAGGCTCAATATCGGGTTGAACCTTTCAAACGACCACCCCGTATCCGTCGTGTATAACGGAGCCGCGAGCGCAACGGACTACACCGGCTCAAGGGCCTCTCTCAGGGCCTCAAATACAACGATAAGCACCATTGACCTCACATCCAATCTTGCCGTGAGCTCGACGACTTTCGATATGACGAGCGGAGTCGCGAACCTTCAAAAGAACCTCTGGGCCGTAAAAGGGTTCATAAACCCTGACGCGACCATAGCTGACCTGCTGAGGGGGCCGGGAAATAACAGGGTAGAGTGCTCATCCTGCCA
Organism: Deltaproteobacteria bacterium; assembly: GCA_016219015.1. Lineage (GTDB taxonomy): Bacteria > Desulfobacterota > GWC2-55-46 > GWC2-55-46 > GWC2-55-46 > JACRCL01. The sequence goes on along the minus strand of JACRCL010000012.1, from coordinate 194,973 downwards.
TGACCCGCACTTCTTCAACCAGTCCTGGAACGAGCTTGAAGCAACACCCAACTCTTACAGTGACGGCGGCCTGTTCTTAAGGAGGGTAGGGGGCAATACAGGCTCAGGGGTCTGCAGGACCTGCCACGCGAAGTAAGATTTGCTGGACATAATAGAAAAAGGGGCCTGTGTTAGGGCCCCTTTTTTTGTTTTCAGCCCCGTTGCCCACGGCGGGCCGGGGCACGCTTAAAACATAGGAACGACAAGCAGTTACGGATGATAGCTCATGAACACGCATAGCGAGCGCATTCCCCGCAGCTTGCTGCGGGGTTTAGCGAGCGAATCGAAATCGAAATCTTCCTTATGTGTCGAAGATTCCCCGCAGCTTGCTGCGGGGAGATTCAACGGGTTACGCTATTTTTGCCGCCGCCTGGCTGCTCTCTGTTATGAACTTCCCGAGCACCTTATCGACCTTGCCTATGTGCTCCATGAGCCAATCGGTAACCTGCTTCTGGATGCGGATCACGAGCGCTGAATCCAGCCCCTTTTCGACCGCTTTTTTGATATCGGCGAGCTTTGACTTGAAGTCCGCGTGCTCGGCGATATGTGAGGCCCTGTCCTTGAACTGCAATTTATTCATCGCCTGGTTCTCCGCATCGAAATGCACGACCACATAGTTATCGAGGAAATTAAGGAGATCCGCGATCTCTTCGTTCCCCTTCTTTTCGACCATCGCGCAAAGGAGCCTGTTTACCCTGTTGAATAGCTCCTTGTGCTGTTTATCCTGCCACTCCACCCCTGTTTCCAGCGACTTGTACCATGTAAGCGCCATCGTCTTCCTCCTTATTAAATAAGTTTTAGTATTGTCGCATACTTACGCGTTCACTATATATCGGCGGAATTTGTGGTTAATTTAACACGCTTGACTTCCCGGGCCAGCCGGGCTATTATAGGGTAACAAATGTTACTTGGATAACAAACGTTACCCTAATTATTATGAACAAAGGGCTTACATCAAGACAAAAGGAAATACTCGAATATCTTAAAGAATTCATAGAGGCGAGCGGGTATCCGCCGTCCCTGCGGGATATCTGCGCCCGGTTCAATATAAAAGGCCCTAATAACGCAAGGAAGCACCTCGACGCCCTCGAAAAGAAGGGCTTCATAAAGAGGTCGGCCCATATCTCGAGGGCCATAGAGGTGCTCGGCGAGTCCGCCAAAGGCGCGGTCTTGATACCGGTAGCAGGCAGGGTGAGGGCAGGGGTGCCGCACCTTGCCGTGGAGGACATATCAGGCCATGTGGCCCTTGACCCGGATTTTTTCAGGTGCAGGGAAGGGTTTCTCCTCAAGATAGTCGGCGACAGCATGCTCGGCGCCGGGATAGACGACGGGGACTACGTGCTCGTGAGGCCGCAGGCCGACGCGGTGGACGGCGACATCGTGGTAGCCATGGTCGAGAATGAGGCGACGGTAAAGAGGTTCTTTAAAAAAGACGGCATGGTGATACTGAGGCCCGAGAACCCTTGGATGGAGGCGATCCACGTGAAGGAGGGCGGCAAGGAGCTCTCCATAATAGGCAAGGTGATATCCATAATAAAGAAGGTCGAGAAGTAACCGGCAGGCTGCGTTCTTTCCCCGCCTTTTTAGCGATACGATTACCACGGCCGCGTAAATAACCTTCATTTCAAGGCAGTTATGTCAACAGTGTTAAAGGAACCTATCAAGGTAATAGCGGTCTTCGACAACGGCGTCAAGCCCGTGAAGTTCAAGTGGAAGGGGAGGGTCTACCCCGTAAAGGAGATAACCTACGCGTGGACGTCGAAAGAGGGCGACAGCCGCATAATGCATTTTTCCGTGAGCGACGGTGCGGCCCTGTACGAGATCACCTATGACTCGTCCGCCCTCAAGTGGTCTCTGGAGGGCGTCCAGGCATGATAGTGCTGCACATGGACATGAACGCCTTTTTCGCCTCCGTGGAGCAGAGGTGCAACCCGGCCTTGAGGGGCAAGCCCATAGCCGTAATCGGCTCCTCGAAGAGGACCGTGGTCACGACAGCCTCGTACGAGGCCCGGAAATTCGGCGTAAAGACCGGGATGAACAAATGGGAGGCTAAGAAAAAGTGCCCCTCCCTCATATTCGTAATCGGCGACAACCGGAAATACATCGACACCTCCGTAAGGGTCCTTAACATACTCAAGGACTTCTCCCCGAAGGTCGAGGCCTACTCCATAGACGAGGCCTTCGTGGACATTACGGGCACGGACCTTCTCTTCGGCCCTCCTGAAGAGGTGGCCCGCAGGATAAAGGAAAGGATAAGGGAGGATACCGGCCTTACGTGCTCGATAGGCATAGCGCCGAACAAGCTCCTCGCCAAGCTCGCCTCGGACATGAAAAAGCCCGACGGGCTGGTGATAATAAGAGAAGAGGATGTAAGCAAGCTGTTAAATGACCTGCCCGTAGGCGAGCTATGGGGCATAGGACCGCGCCTGACAGAGCACCTCTCCGGGCTCAACGTCAGGACCTGCGGCCAGCTCGCGGCCTTCCCGGCGAGCGTGTTGAGGGAACGTTTCGGGATAATCGGCGAGAGGCTCAAGCTCATGGGGCAGGGTATATACGATAGCCCCATAGTGCCGATAGGTGAGGAAGAGGCGGCCAAAAGCGTGGGCCATTCGACGACCCTGCCCAAAGACATCGCCGATAAGGAAGTCTTAAAGAGGTATCTGCTGAAGCTTTCGGAGATGGTCGGGGCAAGGTCGAGGGCGCACGGCCTTAAAGGCCGGAAGGTGAGCCTCACGATAAGGTACGGCGATTTTTTCACGTTCACGAGGCAGAAGGGGCTGGAGCAGCCGACGAACGACACGCGCGTAATATATTCGCTCGCGACGGATATCCTCGGCTCTATAAGGCTCCGCTCGGCCGTGAGGCTTGTGGGCGTGACGATCTCGGATATCGCGGGGGGATGCCGCCAGCTTCCGTTGTTCGAGGGGGAGCGGAAGAGGGAGCGCCTTGTAAACGCGGTCGACCTCGTGAACAGGCACTTCGGGGACTTTACGCTTACATGGGCGGCCCTGTTTGAGGACGACGACCCCGGGCCGGGGGTTATCTCCCCTGCGTGGAGACCGGAAGGGGTAAAGAGGGTAAATGTAAGGTAATCAGGTCTCGCGGCTCCCCGGGCCGGGGATTATCAGAACATCAGGCGTTCCGGCTTGCCGATATAATATCCCTGCGCATAATCGACGCCAAGCTTTTTAACGAGCTTAAGCGTCTCATCGCTTTCCACGAATTCGGCAACGCTCTTTATCCCCATGCCTCTCGCCACGTCGGCTATGGCCTTGACAAAAAGCTGATCGTTCCTGTTTTTATTGAGGTCGCGGATGAAAGAGCCGTCTATTTTTATATAGTCCACGTCCAGTTCCTTCAGATAGGTGAAAGACGTGAAGCCCACGCCGAAATCGTCGAGGGAGAAATGGCATCCGATCGATTTCAGAGCCTTGACGAATTTTACGGCCCGGTCGATGTCGAAGACCGCCGCCGTCTCCGTGATCTCGAAGACTATACGGCCGGGGTCGGCCCCGGTCTCCGATACCGCGTGTTGAATGAAGGAGATGAGGTCCTCATCCATCATGTCCTTTCCCGACAGGTTTATGCTGAATGTGAAAGATTTGCCCTTGCGGCCTGCCTCCGACATGAGTTCAAGCGTCTTTTTAATGATCCGCCTGTCAACGGCGCCTATTATGTCGAACCTCTCGGCCACTTCGATAAAGGCGCCGGGCAGAAGGACGTTGCCTTCCTCATCGCGCATCCGCGCCAGCGCCTCATAGCGGCTGATCCGGCGGTCCTCAAGCCCCAGTATGGGTTGAGCCCATACCTCGAAGCGGTCGTCCTCGAGGGCTTTGAGTATCCGCTCCTTCCACTTGAGCCTTGAGTGCATGTCTTCCAGGATATGGTCTTGCTTATAGTAGAGGTGGCATCTGTTGCGTCCAAGTTCCTTGGCGCGGTACATGGCGGCGTCAACCCTGGTGAAGAGTTCGCTCACGGTGGCCCCGTGAACCGGATAGAGGGCCGCGCCTATGCTTACGGACAAACGGAAAGGAAGGTTCCCTGAACGGAACCCCTCTATCTGTTCCCTTATCCTTTCGGCCATGTCCATCCCCTTCCTTTCATCCATTGAGGGCAAATAGACCGCGAACTCGTCCCCGCCAAGCCGCGCCAGTATGGGTTCCCCGCCATGCAGGACCCTCTTAAGCAGCATGGATACGCTTCTCAGTATATCGTCGCCGAGGCCATGGCCGTACGAGTCGTTTATGAATTTGAAGTGGTCGATGTCGAGCATCAGCAAAACGCCGGGTTCCCTTTCTTCCAGGTCGCGTGAAATCCGCTCGCCCAAAAGCTCCATGAAACGCGACCTGTTAAGAAGGCCGGTCATCTCGTCGTGAAAGGCCAGGAATTCGATCCTTTCCTCGGAGGCCCTTTTTTCCGTGACGTCCTCCTGGACCGCGAGAAAATTTATGATATTTCCGTTCTCGTCCTTGACCGGGCTTATGACCGTGTTGCACCAGTAATGCCCGCCGGATTTAGTCTTGTTTTTCAGGACGCCGCGCCACGTCTGGCCTCTTTTGATGGTCCCCCAGAGCTCCTGGTAAAGGGTATCCGGGGTCTCCCCGGAAGAAAGGATCCGGGGCGTCTGGCCCAGGACCTCCTGCCTGGCGTAGCCCGTGACTTGCTCAAAAACCGGATTTACGTATTCGATGACCCCGTCGCCGTCAGTGATGAACACGACGTTGCTGCTCTGCTCTATCGCCGTGGAAAGCTTTTTGATCTCGATCACGGCCTGCCTCTGCTCGGTGACATCGGTGCCGTAAATGTTAATGTAGCCGCTGTCCCGCACCGGCGCGAATACCATCGAGAATATCCGGTCTTTATTCTTTAACTCGATCACTTTGTTTTTTTGAGAGTCGTATATCTCCCTGACGGTCTGCCTCAAGGCCTCCGGCACCGGCTGCCCTGTCTCGCAGCCCCATTCATCCAGCAAAAGGGCGCTCGCGCCGTTCCCGTACAGCACCGTCCCATCCCCCGCGACGCGGAGCACCGGGTTAGGGTTCTCCGAAGGGAACTTCGCAAGTATCTTTATCTCCTCCTCCGCCCGCCTGCGCTCGGCGATCTCGGCGCATAATGCCGCATTGGACCGTTCGAGTTCGGCCGTCCGCGTCTCAAGCTGCGCGTTGACATGGCGGAGCTCTTCCGGGCTCGGCATGGCCAGGGCCTTCGGGATAAGCGGCCACAGCAACACGGCGGTTACTACGGAGGACGCGGCGGTAAAGGCCTTTATGCAGCCGTCAAGCCAGTAAATCGGCGTCCATATGGTCCAAACGCTCATCAGATGGGTCGTACCGCACGCGAGGATGAAAATACCGAACATGACGAACATCCAGCGGAAGGCCAGGTCCCTGCGGGTGTACACGAAATAGACCAGCGCCACGGGGATGGAGTAGTACGACATCACGATCAGTAAATCCGAGACCGCGTTCAGCCAGAGCAGGCCCGGTTTCCACAGGTAGCAATCCCCGTGCGGCATGAAGCCGTCAGCGCCGAACAATTTACCCGCGAAATCCATGTACGCCCTCAGACGGTCCATGCCGCGCCTCCGCCAGTAACCTTCCCGGCCGCCCGCCGGCCGCCGTCACCGATGAGAGCCTTAAATATCTTCATGGACATTTATCCTCCTTACGGTTGGCTCATCGAATTTTCAACCGCCGCCATCACTGACCGGGAATATCAAAGTGGAATGTTTAATCGGGTGCTCGGTGGAAGGTACGCCCTTTTAAGGGCGCGTCAAAGAACTAAAAGGCAGGCACCTTGCAGACATCCCCGCCATTCATGGCTGGGTATTGATCTGTGATAATTATATCATCCTTAGAAATAAATCGCATAACGGCACGGATTTAAAGGAAAAAATATGCTTGAACAGGCTTTACCTGTATTATCGGACAAGTATGCGGGATTAAAGTCACCGCAAACTATTTGCGCGCCATGTAAAATCCCGCCCGTATGACACGCCCGGTCTAATAATCCTTTAATATTCGTTTTTATATAATGTGGGCGTAATGAGGGCGGGAAGCAACTTAACGTAGAAACAAGGAGGGCTTAAAAATGGAAAAGACAGCGACCTTAAGCGGCCTGTTCGAGATAGTAGCCTCAAACTTAGTGATAGTATCGATGATAGCTTTCACCCTCTTCACCACATTCACCCGCTCTTTCTAATCCCGCCCACATTCCCGCAAAAAAAAAGGGGGAGGCTAATGCCTCCCCCTCTTCCTTTTTTTTTGACAGGCTGCTGAAAAAGTCCATCTGCTTCGTTGGCATCAAAGCTCTTCACTGCGGCTACGGAGTACGGTTCATTCTTTAGCTCCTCGACGCCTCGCTCACTCGATTTTGAGCAGCCTGAAGTTTTCTGAATGCTCCCGGTTTTTTTAAAAAAGGCCGTTTCCTAATAATCTTTTAATACTCCGGATGTAATAATGGCGCCATGAAGACGGCGATAAAGGACATGGCGATAAAGGACATACTGAAGGAGGGATACGATGGATACAAGAACTCTACGCACGTTCGAGACGGTCGCGATACTGGTGAACATCATAGTGGTAACGCTGGTGACCGCGCTCATATAGCCCCGGCCCCGCCGCCAAAGGACGCGCCCAAGGAGTCTCCATTGAGGAACAAGCTGAACGCCGCGGGCGAGCTGCTCGTCATACTCATAAGCATCGCCGCGGCCCTGGCCATGGTCTTCTCGCTCGCCTTCATCTGACCTGCCGGCCTTCCTCCCCCTTTCCCGAAACCCTTTGCAAGGCGCTTAAAAACTCAAAATCAAAATTCTCCGCCATTTATCGCGGAGAATTTTGATGCCAACCCCGTGCATGGAGGCTGTGCAGCCCCGGTTATTTTTATACACCTTTTGTTTTTTTTGTGCTATGCTATGTGATTAAATAAATTCCAGCCACAAAACAAGGAGACGATGAATTTGGAGAAGAAGACGTTCGATGATTTAGGGTTAAGCGGCGAATTATTGAAGGCGGTATCCTCAATGGGCTTCGAGGAGCCCACACCCATCCAGGAAAAGACCATCCCGGCGCTGCTCGCGGGGAAGGATGTGATAGGACAGGCGCAGACGGGCACCGGCAAGACGGCGGCATTCGGCATCCCGATAATCGAAAAGATAGACCGGCTTTCCAACAGCGTGCAGGCCATCATCCTCGCCCCGACAAGGGAGCTGGCCATACAGGCCGCCGAGGAGATGAACAAGCTCGGGAAGTTCAAGAGGCTCCGCGCCTTCCCGGTCTACGGAGGCACGTCCATAGAGCGGCAGATAATGACGCTCAGGAAGGGCGTCCACATAGTGGTGGGCACGCCCGGCAGGGTCCTCGACCACATAGAGAGGAAGACCCTCAACCTTAAAGAGGTCAAGATCGCCGTCCTCGACGAGGCCGACGAGATGCTCGACATGGGCTTCGTCGACGACATCACGAGGATCCTGAAGGAAATACCGGCGGAGAGGCAGACGCTCCTTTTCTCGGCCACCATGCCCGAGGAGATACTCAAGATATCCAAGAGGTTCATGAGGTCGCCTGAAAAGATCAAGGTCCAGTCGGATACGCTGACGGCCCCCAAGATAAGCCAGATATTCTTCGAGGTGAGGCACGATGAGAAGGTCGAGGCGCTCTCCCGGCTCATAGACTCCGACGACGGCGGCAGGTTCCTCATTTTCTGCCATACGAAGAAAGAGGCCGACGACGTCTCCTCGAACCTGAAGCTCCGCGGCTACGGCGCGGACTCGATGCACGGTGACTTCAGCCAGTCCCAGAGGGAAGCGGTATTGAAGAAGTTCAGGGAGGGCAAGGTAGACGTGCTCGTGGCTACCGACGTGGCGGCGCGCGGGCTCGACATAAGCGACATCTCCCACGTGGTCAACTATTCCATTCCCCAGGACCCCGAGTCTTACGTGCACAGGATAGGCAGGACCGGCAGGGCCGGCAAGGCGGGGGTAGCGATCACGTTCGTCACCCCGAGGGAGGAAAGACAGTTAAGGCTCATAAAGGCCGTGTCGAAGGCGGACATAAAGAGGGGCAAGCTCCCGACCAACGAGGAGATAATGGAGTCGCGCCTCTCCGGGCTCAAGGACAGGATAGAGGAGTTCATCGACGACAAGAGCTTTGATAAGTTCCTTAAGATGGCGGAGGACTTGACGCAGGAGATGAAGCCGGTCGATGCGCTGGCGGCGCTGCTTAAGTTCCAGCTGCAGGGCTACGAGATAGCCGAGAAGGACGGCGCGTCCCTTGACGACACCGGGGCCCCTCCGGGCATGGCGCGCCTGTTCATGACCATAGGCAAGGAGCAGAAGGTCAGGGCAAACGACATAGTGAACGCCATCTCGCGGAAAGTGAACATCCCGCCGGCGGCGATAAAGAAGGTCAGCATCTTCGACACGTTCACCTTCGTGGAGGTCCCGAGGGACTCGGCCGAGAAGGTGATAGAGTTCATGCACCAGTCGATAATCTCGGGGCGCAAGGTCACGGTCGCCCCGGCACGGCCCCGCGCAAAGTAGCTCAGCCTTCTTTCCCGGCAATCCACTTCTTGAGGGCGGTTATCCCTTCGGCGAAGAGGGCCCGTATGTCAGGGGAGACCATCTCGAAGACGTTCTCCTCTATTACGGCCCTCTCCGGGTCGAAGACCGCCTCATCGAGGGCCTTTATGAGGTCGCTGTTCTCGAATACCGCGTTGGGTTCATGGAACCGTATCCTGTGCTCATTGCTCCCGGCAAGGGCGTCGAGGTAGCCGACCAGTCCCTCCGTCCCATAGAGCCGCCCGGATTTTTCCGTCCCGCAGAACTCGGACAACAGCTCTGCCCTTACATTCCTGATGCTTTCAATAAGCGCGCGGTCCCCGGACGCTTCGAACGAGGCGTTAAGCTCGCTGTCGAGCCCCAGCGACCTGTTCGTCGTATTCGCCGACCCTATCGTCATGAACCGGTCGTCCACCATTAACAGCTTCGAGTGTATGTAGACCGGGACCTCCCGGCCGGACTCGTCAACGGCGGCGGAGTAGTATACGCCGAGCGAATGTTCGTTCTTCCGCGCCGCCTTCCTTAGAGTGTTCAGTATATGCGTCTGTGTCACGCCCACCGACACCTCTTCCACGAACGCCTGCGGCTTTTTCGGAAGCATGATAACCACCTCGATCCTCGGGCGCCCCTTCGCCTCCATCCTCTGCTTCAAGCTCCTGAATACCGCGTAGGAGCTTAAATACTGGTTCTCAATGTATATGAGGCTTTCGGCGGCGGATATGGCGTCTATGTAGAGCTGGCGTATTTCCTTTACGGGGTCCTGCATCGCCACGAAGGTCTGCCCGAGTGTGCGGCTCAGGCTGAGGCGCCTTGCGTCAATGGGTATGCCGCCGGCGTCGGCCATTGCAGATGGGGCAGGGGGGGCATGGTTTTTTTTCGCCGGAGGCTTGAGCTCTATCTCGGTCCCGGTCAGGTCGCGCCACCTCTCCTTGAATATCCCTGACAGATGGACAGCCACCGGCCCCGTGAAGTACGCCTGCACGTCGTGGTACGGGTCGTACGCCCTGCCGTCGGGGTTTGTCCTTTCAGGGTTTTTAGCGAGGTGAGTCCTGTCGTCCCATCTTCCCGCGCATATGTCCATGCCGCCGAGGAACGCCGCGCGGCCGTCTATGACCGTGAACTTCTGGTGCTGGCTCGCCCCCACGGGGTGCCTGTCGTCGAAGCGGAAGAGAAGACGCTCGTTCGTGGACCAGTTGAAGACCCACTCCTGCACCCACTCCCGTTCAAGCGTGAAGATGATGGAGAAGTTCCACGCGAGGATGTATATCCTCAGGTCCTTGTTGGCGCCGCAGAGCTGGTTCAGGAAATCGAGGAACTTTATCTCCCCGCAGGCGGCCTTCCTGTCCGGGCCGCGGAGCAGCGCCACCTCGCTGTCGAACTGCCAGCCCGATATGAGGATGTAGCTCTCGGCACGGCAGGCCTCCCGGTAGAAGGCCCTGTAGTAGTCCCTCCCGTCAATCAGCACACCGGAGGTCCCGGCCTCGATGAACTCCTGGCAGTTACGGCCCGGCTGTAGGATCGTCGTCGGCATAGGTGCCCCCGGGTTATATCGAATTTTGAGTTTTTCAGCGCCCTGTTAGATTAAATAAGGGCCAGTTCCGCGATAAGCGGGAGATGGTCTGACGCGGCGCTGGTAAGCCTTGTGCGGGGGACGGTTGTGTTGACGACCTCGAACCCCGGGCCGGTGAATATGTGGTCTATCCTCGCGATAGGGTACAGGCTCGGGTATGTGCGGAGCGCCCTCATCCCGGCGGACGAGACCTGTACGTCGCTCAAGAGCTCGCGGAACCTCCTGTAGACAGGGGATATGGGCATGGAGTTCATGTCGCCGCATATTATAAGCGGCGGACGGCATTGCGCGCGCGCGGCCCATTCGTCCCCGAGCAGGGCCTCGGCCTGCAGGAGCCTCTCGCGCCGGTTGAGCCCGAAGTGCGTGTTGATTATCTGTATCTCTTTCCCGCCGAAATGGACCTCCGCCCAGAGCGCGCCGCGGGATTCGAGGGCCCTGCGCCTTTTACAGGTAGGCAGCGGCCCGGCCTGCACGAGCCTTATCGGGTAGCGGCTCAATATGGCGTTGCCGTACTTCTCGTCCTCTATCTCCATCGCCGGATGGAAGTGGAAGTCCATCTTCAGGTGCTCCGCTATCTCACGGGCCTGGTGCGAGCGGTTGGTGCGGGGCCTGCCTGAGTCGAGCTCCTGCAGCGCGGCGACGTCAGGGTCGTAGCGCGCTATCACGTCGGCCACCCTGTAGGTAGAGACCTTTCCGTCCCTGCCGAAGCAGCTGTGGACGTTGTAGGTCATGATGCGTAAAGTCCTTTTCGAGTCCATTTGGCAAAAAGAAAAACATACATATTATACACGCTAACGGCCTACTTTCTCAAGCATGAAGCTGTTTTTGCCAGCAGGCTGCTGAAAAAGTCCATCTGCTTTGTTGTCTTCGTCTTATCACAACGTAAGGAGAGTACGCCTCATTCCTAAGCTTCTCGACGCCTCGCGGACTCGATTTTGAGCAGCCTGTTTTAATTTTGAGTCCTTCAGCGGCCATTTAGATTATAGCACCCGCTCCACCTTTGTATACCGCCCGCGCCTTCCCTTGACAAACTCAAATCCTGATATAAGTTTAGACCAAGGGGTACATTGCCTGGCTTGATCCCATCCGGGCTTTACCCCGGTCAAGACCGGACTCAAAAAATACCGTCGATTCGCTCCGTTATAACCTTATCGCGCTGATTAACCGCAAAAGCGCCCGGCCCCTGCCCGTAAAAAACCAGCGGAGCTTTGATTTCTTGAGGCCTTCGGGCCTTGCGGAGAGCTATTGCCCGCGCGGGTTTCAAGGAGGCGAAATTGAAAAGGCACGTCCTCATAACCGGCGGCGCGGGCTTCATAGGCTCGCACCTCGCCGATGAGCTTATAAGGCGCGGCTGCCGCGTGCGCGCGCTCGATAACCTCTCCGTCCAGGTCCACGGCCCGGAGGCCGGCAGGCCCGATTACCTTAACCCCGAGGCCGAGCTTATCATAGGCGATGTCAGGGACCCCGTTGCCGTGGAAAGGGCCCTCAAGGGCATCGACGCGGTATTCCATCTCGCCGCCGCCGTAGGGGTCGGGCAGAGCATGTACGAGATTGAGAAGTACACGGACATAAATTCAAGGGGCACGGCCGTGCTGCTTGAGGCCCTTGTGAAAAGGCCGGTCGAGCGCCTTATAGTGGCTTCGAGCATGAGCGTATACGGGGAGGGCCTTTACAGGACATCAGACGGGACAATGGCGACTGGCGTCGCGCGCTCTCTGGAGCAGCTTAAAGAAGGCGAATGGGAGCCCAGGGGCAGCGGGGGCTGCGGCCTTACGCCGGTGGAGACGCCGGAGGAAAAGCCGCCGTCCATCTCCTCCGTCTACGCCCTTTCCAAGTACGGACAGGAGCGGATGTGCATGATAACCGGCAGGGCTTACGGCATCCCGGCGGTAGCCTTAAGGTTCTTTAACGCCTACGGCACGCGGCAGGCCTTCTCCAACCCGTACACCGGGGTGCTCGCGATATTCGCGGCGCGCCTCATGAACGGCAAGCCGCCGCTCGTCTACGAGGACGGCATGCAGCAGAGGGACTTCGTGAGCGTCCGCGACGTGGCAACGGCCTGCGTCCTCGCCCTCGAGGCAAGGGACGCGGCGAATCTTACGTTCAATGTCGGCAGCGGCGCCAGGCACACGGTAATCGACGTGGCAAAGCGCATGGCCGGGGTCTTCGGGGCGCCGGACCTCGCGCCCGAGGTGGCCGGGAAGTACAGGATGGGGGACATCCGCCACTGCTTCGCCGACATATCGCTTGCAAGGAAGGTACTTAACTACGAGCCTAAGGTGGCGCTCGAAGAGGGGCTCCTTGAGCTATCAATGTGGCTCGACGGCAGGGTCGCCAGCGACAGGGTCGCCGAGGCGAGCGCGGAGCTGGCGTGGCGGGGGCTGACACTTTAGCAGGCTGCTGAAAAAGCCCAATCTGCTGTGTCGTCTTCAAAATTCGTCATTGCGGCGTACAAGACAAGTACGGCTCATTCCTCATTTTTCGACTCCTTGCATCTCGGATTTTTGAGCAGCCTGAATTGTGGTTTTGAGTTTTTCAGCAACCTTTTAGAACCGTAATTGGATTTTTCGACAAGGATCAGATGAGATACGCGCTTGTAAACCCGAGGTGGGATTTCAGCGGGAGCATATATTTCGGCTGCAGGGAGCCGCACCTGCCGCTCGAGTACGGTTACGCGAAGGCCCTGCTCGAGGCCGCCGGGCACGACGCAGTTATAATCGACTGCCACGCCGAAGGGCTTACCGAGAATGAAATGATAGAGGCCGTGGAAGGGTTCAGGCCCGGCATGACCGTGGTGCCTACCGCGCCGACGTACCTTTTCTGGAGGTGCCCCCCGCCGGAGCTTAAACACGCGCGCAGGACCGTGGAGGCGCTCAAGGGCCGCGGCGGGATAATAACGGTAATAGGGCCGCACGGCTCCACGACGCCGGTCGCGGTATTGAAAAAGCTCGGCGCGGATATCGTCGTGATGGGCGAGTGCGAGGAGGCCCTTTTAAAGCTCGCCGGGAGGAAGATGACGGATTTGAAAGGCGTGCCGTCGGTCTGCTACAGGGAGGACAACTCTATCCATATACAGGGCTCGCCGCATGAATCGGACATGGCGCTGCTCCCTCCGCTCTCATGGACAACGGATTCCATAAGAAGGCACCCGCATCACCACCACCGCTTCGACGGGAAGGTAAGCGGGTTCGGGGCCGAGATGGAGGCGTCTCGGGGCTGCCCCTACTCCTGTTCCTTCTGCGCCAGGAACGATTTCAGGAACGCGTACCGCAAAAGGCCCGCTGCCACTGTATTGAAAGAGCTCGACAACCTTATGGAGAGCGGGGCCGGCTACGTCTATTTCGCGGACGAGATATTCCTCCCGGACAAAAAACTCCTCGAGGCCCTGTCAACGAGGGAGATAAGGTTCGGCATCCAGACGCGCATAGACCTGTGGGACGAGGAGCCCTTGAGGCTCCTCGGCAAGGCCGGGTGCGTTTCCATTGAGGCGGGCGTGGAGAGCGTCTCCGTGGAGGGGAGGGCGCATCTCAATAAGAACTGCCGCGCCTCCACCGAAGAGATCGAAAGGCTGCTCGTATTCGCGCGCGAGCACGTCCCCTTCGTGCAGGCGACCCTGCTCGATTCCGGCATCGACTGCCGCGAAGAGGTGGAGAGGTGGAGGGAGCGGCTTTTAAGGCGCGGGGTATGGTCGAACGAGCCGGTGCCGCTATTTCCCTACCCGGGAAGCGAGGAGTACAGGAGGCGCTGGGGCCTGCCGGACGGCTCCGCGTGGGAGCGCGCGCACGACTTCTATCTGAACGCCTACAGCGCCTTCAGCGACATACAGGAGCAGAGGCCGCTTAAGATAAACGAGCTGGAGCGCTTGAACGAGGAGCGTTAGTTCGATGAACACGCATAGCGAGCGCATTCCCCGCAGCTTGCTGCGGGGTTTAGCGAGCGAATCGGAATCGAAATCTTCCTTATGTGTCGAAGATTCCCCGCAGCTTGCTGCGGGGAGATTCAACATCCTTATGACGGCCGACTGCGCCGGAGGTGTATGGACGTATTCCCTTGAGCTGGCAAGGGCTATAGGGGCGCACGGGGCGCGCGTGACTCTGGCGCTCATGGGCCCGCCTCTTACGGAGGACAAAAAAGAGGACGCCGCGCGCATACCGGACCTCGAGGTCCTCGAAGGCGGCTTCAAGCTCGAATGGATGGAAGACCCGTGGGACGACGTAAGGAAGGCCGGGGAATGGCTTCTTTCGGTCGAGGAGCGGCTTCGGCCCGACGTGGTGCACCTCAACGGCTTCTGCCACGGGGGACTGGGCTGGAAGTCCCCGAAGTTAATCGCCGCCCATTCGTGCGTCGTCTCGTGGTGGGAGGCCGTCCACGGCAAGGCGCTGCCACCGGAGTGGGACAGGTACAGGCGCGAGGCAGGGAATGGGCTAAACGGCGCGGACGCGATAGTGGCCCCGACGAACGCCATGCTCTCGTCGCTCTACAGGAATTATTTCATACGCCCCTTCTGCGCGGTCCTGCCGAACGGAAGGAGCGGGGAGCCATTCGGCCCCGGCAAAAAAGAGGAGATGGTCTTTACCATGGGCAGGCTCTGGGACGAGGCGAAGAACGTCTCGGCAATAGCCGAGATAGCGCACCTCATCCCCTGGCCCGTATACGCGGCAGGGGAGGGCGGGGAGCGGATGGGGAGTGCCTTGAAAAGGCTCGGGCCGCTGCCCGCAAGGTCGGTTGCCGGATATCTCTCGAGGGCGAAGATATACGCGCATCCCGCCCTGTACGAGCCATTCGGGCTGTCGGTCCTTGAGGCGGGGCTTTCCGGCTGCGCGCTCGTCATCTCCGACATACCGTCTTTAAGGGAGCTGTGGGACGGGGCCGCCGTGTTCGTGCCTCCGAGGAACAGCGGCGCGCTCGCGGTAGCCATAAACAGGCTCATAAGAAGCCCGCTGCTGCTCCGTGAAGCGGCGCAAAAGGCCCGCGCACGCGCGCTCGAATATGACACGGCGCGCATGGCCGAGGGTTACATGGAGATATACAAGGGTCTTGCCTCCGGCAGGTTCAAGCCGGAAAGGCCGGTAAAGGAGGGCAGATGCGCGTTGTGATCTTCTGCCACTCCGTCCTTTCGGACTGGAACCACGGGAACGCCCACTTCTTAAGAGGTGTAGTATCGGAGCTTCTGTCGCGCGGGCACGTCGTCACGGTGTATGAACCGAGGGGGGCGTGGAGCCTTAAAAACCTCCTGGCCGATTACGGCATGTCGCCCGTACGGAGGCTCTTATCGGTCTGTCCCTGGCTCGAAAGCGTACGCTACGACCTGGACGGACTCGACCTCGGAGAGGCGCTCGACGGGGCCGACCTCGTCATAGTCCACGAGTGGAACGACCACGAGCTTGTCAGAAAGATAGGGGAATACAGGAGGTCGGCCGGGGGCTTCAAGCTCCTTTTCCACGACACCCACCACCGGTCAATCACAAAGCCGGAGGAGATGGAGCGGTACGACCTTTCCAATTACGATGGCGTCCTCGCGTTCGGCGAGGTCATAAGGGAGATATATATCTCAAGGGGCTGGGCCGCGAGGGCATGGGTCTGGCACGAGGCCGCCGACGTGCGTCTATTCCGCCCTTTTCCGGGCCTGATCCTTGCCGGGGACCTCGTCTGGATAGGGAACTGGGGGGACGGTGAGAGGACGTCCGAGCTCCGCGAGTTCCTCCACGGACCCGCCAGAGCGCTCGGCCTTAAGACGCGAGTACACGGGGTAAGGTACCCGGCGAGCGCCATCGAGACGCTGAGGGAATCGGGCATGGAGTACGGCGGATGGCTGCCGAACTACGCTGTGCCGCATATCTTCGCCAGGTACAAGTTCACGGTGCACGTGCCGAGAAGGCCGTACGCCGGGGCCCTGCCGGGCATACCGACGATAAGGGTCTTCGAGGCGCTCGCGTGCGGCATCCCGCTTGTGTCCGCGCCGTGGGAGGACTCCGAAGGCCTCTTTACGCCGGGCAAAGACTTCATCGTGGCGAGGAGCGGGGCCGAGATGAAAGAGCGTTTGAAGGAACTTTTAAACGACGGGGGATTGAGGCAGGAGCTTTCCGCTCACGGCCTCGATACGATACTAAAAAGGCATACGTGCGGCCACAGGGTGGATGAGCTTATGGCCGTCTACGCAGGGCTTTAAGGGGAGTTAAGGGAGGAGTCGCCGGATGAAGCAGCGTATCAGGGTGTCTTTTTTCGGATCGAGCCTCGTGTCGGCTTACTGGAACGGGGCGGCAACGTACTACAGGGGCATAACGCGCGCCCTCGATTCGCTCGGCTACGAGATAACGTTCTTCGAGCCGGACGCTTACGACAGGCAGATGCACAGGGACATTTTAAGCCCGTCGTGGGCCAAAGTCAGGGTCTTTGAGGCGAACAGGGGCGGGGTCCTCCAGGCATTGAAAGAGGCGTCCGAGGCCGACATAATAATAAAGGCGAGCGGGGTAGGGGTATTCGATGAATTTTTGGAAGAGGCTGTCCTTGAGCTCAGGAGGCCGGGTGTGAAGGCTGTATTCTGGGACGTGGACGCGCCCGCCACCCTCGACAGGGTCAATGGCAACGGCAACGACCCGTTCCTGAAGCTCATCCCCGAGTACGACCTCATCCTGACGTACGGCGGCGGCAGGCCCGTCATCGACGCATACGATATGTTAGGCGCGAAGGGGTGCGTCCCCATATACAACGCGCTCGACCCGGACTCGCATTATCCGGTTGCGGCCGAAGAGCGTTACAGGTGCGACCTCGGCTTCATAGGAAACCGCCTGCCGGACAGGGAGTCCCGCGTATGGGAGTTCTTCTTCAACGCCGCCGCCGGATCTCCCGACCGCGGTTTCATCCTCGGCGGGAACGGCTGGGACGGCACGGGGCTGCCGAACGTCAAGTACATCGGCCATGTCTACACCCGCGACCATAACGCCTTCAACTGCAGCGCAAGGGCGGTATTGAACGTGAACAGGGAATCGATGGCAAGGTACGGCTTTTCGCCGCCCACGAGGATATTCGAGGCGGCCGGGGCAGGGGCCTGCATAATAACCGACGAATGGGAAGGCATAGAGCTCTTCCTCAAGCCCGGCAAGGAGGTGCTCGTCGCAAAGGACGGGCACGGGGTGGCGGAGTGCCTCAAGAGGCTTACCCCCGGAGAGGCGGCGTCCAT
This sequence comes from Deltaproteobacteria bacterium, assembly GCA_016219015.1. GTDB lineage: Bacteria > Desulfobacterota > GWC2-55-46 > GWC2-55-46 > GWC2-55-46 > JACRCL01. The sequence goes on along the minus strand of JACRCL010000012.1, from coordinate 177,627 downwards.
CGGTAGGGCCGCTTTCGAGAGGATTCTCGGCTCGCACACTTACGCACACAGGGCAAAGGCGCTTGATCGGCTTTTTTCAACGGAGTTCCGCGCAAATGTCCCGACAGGCTGCTGAAAAAGTCCATCTGCTTCGTTGTCTTCGTCTTGTCACAACGTAAGGAGAGTGCGTCTCATTCCTCGCTCCCCTATTTCAACGGGGCCTCGCATCTGGAGCTTTTTGAGCAGCCTTAATGATTTTGAGTTTTTTAGCAACCTGTTAAAACCGCAGGAGGTTTGAATGACCCCGCCGCTAAAGATAGTAATCTTCGGGCTGTCGATAACGTCCTCATGGGGCAACGGCCACGCCACCACGTACAGGAGCCTCGTGCGCGAGCTTTCAAAGAGGGGGCACGACGTCCTTTTCCTGGAGCGCGACACGCCCTGGTATAGGGCGAACAGGGACCTATTGTGGCCGTGCGCGAGTCACGGCCACGCCGAATTGTACCGTGACCTTAATGACCTGAAGGAACGCTTTTCGCACGATGTGAGGGAGGCGTCGTTCGTGATGGTCGGCTCCTACGTGCCCGAGGGCTGCGCCCTCGGGCGCTGGGTCCTCGATACGGCGAACGGGGCGCGGGCCTTCTACGACATCGACACCCCCGTGACCATGGCGAAGATAAAAAGGGGTGACTGCGAATACATCTCGCCCGAGCTTATACGGCGCTACGACCTGTACCTTTCGTTCACGGGCGGGCCGATAACCGAGTACATAGAAAAGAGGTGGGGCTCCCCGATGTCGAGGCCCCTTTACTGCTCGGCGGACCCGGAGGTCTACTACCCGTGCAAAAAGAAGAAGGACTGGGATATCGGGTATCTGGGCACATACAGCGACGACCGCCAGCCGATACTCGAGAAACTCATGCTCGATCCCGCCAGGAAGCTCGGGGACAGGAGGTTCATCGTGGCCGGGGCGCTCTACCCCGCGGCCCTCAGGTGGCCGCATAACGTGAGGAGGGTCGAGCACCTCCCGCCTTCGGCGCACAGGGATTTTTACAACTCGGTGAGGTTCGCCTTCAACGTGACAAGGGCCGATATGGTAAGGACCGGGTATTCGCCGAGCGTCAGGCTCTTCGAGGCCGCCTCATGCGGGACCCCCATCATAAGCGATTACTGGGAGGGGCTCGACAGGCTCTTCAGGCCGGGGTTGGAGATACTCATCTCGAACGGCCCCCGTGACACCATCAGATACCTTAACGAAATAACGGAAGACGAGCGGAGGAAGATCGGCGAGCGGGCGCGCATGAAGGTCTTATCCGGCCACACGGCGGCCCACAGGGTCGATCAGCTCGAAGGGTACATGAGAGAAGCGCTCAAAAGAAGAGGCATGAACGGACGCGAAAGAGCGTATAAGCGGGACCAAAAGCACGCGGTCCTTAAACCCTGATAAAAATTCCGAATGAAGATAGCGATATTCGGCCTGACCATCAGCTCGTCATGGGGCAACGGGCACGCGACCATCTGGAGGGGGCTCTTAAAGTCCATGTCTGAGCGCGGCCACGAGATAACCTTTTTTGAGAAGGACGTCCCATACTACGCGGCGCACAGGGACATGACTGAACCGCCCGGCGTGAGGCTCCGCCTTTACAGGTGCTGGGACGAGGTCTTTGAAGAGGCGAAGGCCGAGGTGTCGAAGGCGGACGCGGGCATAGTGACGTCGTACTGCCCGGACGCGATAGAGGCGGCTGACCTTCTCCTCTCTTCCGGGGCCGGGGTCAAGGCGTTCTATGACCTCGATACCCCGGTAACGCTCAAGAACGTGAGTTCCGGCGCGGGTACGGGTTACATAGGGCCTTCGGGGCTCGGGGACTTCGACATTGTCCTCAGCTACACGGGCGGGCGGGCGTTAAGCGGGCTTAAAGACCTGCTCGGCGCGAAAAGGGTCGAGCCTCTTTACGGCGGCGTGGACCCCGCGGCGCACAGGCCCGTGGAGCCGACCGGCGCGTATAGGGCCGATCTATCCTACCTCGGCACCTATGCCGAAGACCGGCAGGCGGCGCTCAACGCCCTTCTCATCGAGACGTCGAAAAGGCTCAAAGGCAAAAAGTTCATCATAGGCGGGTCGCTCTATCCCGACGGTTTCCCGTGGACAAAGAACATCTATTACCTGAGCCACGTGTCTCCGGCAGACCACCCCGCGTTCTATTCATCGGCCCTTTTTACCCTGAACGTGACCCGCGCGGCCATGGCCGATATGGGCTGGTGCCCTTCGGGCAGGCTCTTCGAGGCCGCCGCCTGCGGGAGCCCGATACTTACCGACCGGTGGGCCGGGATAGAGGACTTCTTCGAGCCGGGCAGAGAAATAATAGTGGCCGATACGACCGAAGATATAATCGCCGCCATGTCAATGGGAGTAACCGAAAGGTCCAAAATGGCGTCGCTGGCGCGAATGCGCGCGCTCGCGGAGCATGGCTCGGAGAGGCGCGCCGTTGAGTTCGAGAGGATACTTTCAGGTTAACAGGCTGCTGAAAAAGCCCAATCTGCGGCGTCGTCTTCAAAATTCGTCATTGCGGCGTACAAGATGAGTACGTCTCATTCCTCATTTTTCGACTCCTTGCATCTTGTACACGCATAGCGAGCGTACTCCCCGCATGCTTTTGGCGGGGTTTAGCGAGCGAATCGAAAACTTTTCCTTATGTGTCGAAGATTCCCCGCAGCTTGCTGCGGGGAGATTCCACTTTTTGAGCAGCCTGTATGTGATTCTGAGTTTTTCAGCAGCCTATTAGGGGGCATTGCCATGTGGGGGATAATACCGGCGGCCGGGGCGGGCAGCAGGATACAGCCGCTCGCCTTCTCGAAAGAGCTATTGCCAGTAGGGAGCCGTTTCGAGGGCGGCACCGAGAAGCCGAGGGCCGTAAGCGAGTATCTTATCGACAGGATGCTCGTCGGCGGGGTCACGAAGATATGCTTTGTCATCTCGCCGGGGAAATCCGACATCCTCGGATATTACGGGGCGGATATAAAAGGCGCTCACGTCTGCTACACGGTGCAGCCGCGCGCGCTCGGGCTTTGCGACGCGATATTCAGGGCCCTGCCGATGGTCAGCCCCGATGAGGACGTGGCCATAGGGCTGCCCGATACCATCTGGTTCCCCGAGGACGGCTTCCGCTCCATCGGGAAAGGGGACTTCACGTTCCTCCTTTTCCAGGTGGACAGGCCCGAGTCCTTTGACGCGGTCGTCACGAATAAAAATGGCAGGGTGCTGGAAGTCCAGGTAAAGCGAACGGACGCCTCAACAGGCTGGGTGTGGGGCGCGTTCAGGATGAGGTGCAGGGTATTGAAGGAGCTGTACGGGCTCTGGCTCTCGCGCGGGAAAAAAGACGAGTATATCGGGACGCTCGTGAACGAATATATCCGGGGCGGCGGGGCCGTCACCGGGTCCAGGGCGGGCACGGCCTATGTGGACGTGGGGACGGTCCACGGCTACAGGGAGGCGATTAGGCTACTGGCAACAATGCCGGGGCATATCAGGGAGAAAGACAAATGGTAGAGGCGGTGATGTTCTGGAACGAGCCGAACAACCTCTCCCACTGGGACTTCCACATGGACCCGGACTGGAAAATTTACGCCGCGATGGTAAGGGAGGCCTCGGCCGCCGTAAAGGCCGAGAACCCGGCTCTCAAGCGCGTGCTCGGGGGCATCTCCCCGATAGACGCGGACTTCATCTTGAACATGAAGGGCAAGGGAGCGCTCGACAGCCTCGACGTGGTGGCCGTCCACGGCTTCCCGCTCGACTGGAACCACTGGACCATACACGAGTGGCCGGAAAGGTTGCAGGAGATAAAGGCCGTGACCGGCCTGCCGGTCTGGGTATCTGAGGTGGGCGTTTCGAGCTTCGGGGCCGAGGAGGTGCAGGAGTTCGGGCTTATAAGGAGCGCGGAGCTGCTGATTGGGCGGGCCGCGCGGATACACTGGTACAGCCTCTACGACCTGCCTCGCGCGTGGCCCGCCACGACGAGGCACCGCGAGGCCGAGGGGTCGTCGTACTACAGGCACTTCCACATGGGGCTTATCCGGGAGGACGGCGCGCCCAAGCGGGCGCTTAGGATTTTCCGCCGCTACGCTCCCGAGCTCGGGATATGCCAGTGGTTCCACTTCAACGACCACAGGGTGGAGGACGCCGCAAAATGGCTTAAAAGGCTCGGGGTCAGATACTTGAGGACCGGGATAAGCTGGGCCGACAGCCTCCGCCCCGGAGCCCTTTCGTGGTTCGATAGATTGATGAAGGCGCTGGAAGGGTTCGAGGTGACGGTCACGTTCTGCTTTACTCCGGATGAGAGGGGGCTTCGGCCTGACCACACCAGCCCTCCGAAAGACATAGGCGAGTACGCGGATTTCTGCGCGCGGATGGTAAGAAGGTACGCGCGCTGAAGCCGATAACGGTATTGAGCGTGGCGTACCCGTTCGCGCCCGTAAGGGCCGGTTCAGCCGGGGGCGCTGAGCAGGTCCTCCATATGCTCGATGCCGCCATCGTGCGCGCGGGCAACCGCTCGATAGTGATAGCCCAGGAAGGGTCGGAAGTTGAAGGCGAGCTTATCGCAATGCCTTCCCCAACGGGCGTCATAGACGAAAAGGCCCGGAGGAGGGCGCATTCGGCCTTCAAGGCCGCCATAGGAAAGGCCCTGAAGGGACAGGCGATCGACATCGTCCACATGCACGGGCTGGATTTCCGCTCATATCTGCCGGAGCCGGGGGTGCCCGTGCTTGTAACCCTCCACCTGCCGCTCGAATGGTACGGAAAAGACGCGTTCAGCTTGTTGAGGCCCGGTACGTACTTCAACTGCGTATCCGGTTCGCAGAGGAGGGCTATGCACGGGTTCGAGTCCATCCCGCTCATAGAAAACGGCGTCCCGGTGGAAAGGCTCAGGCTGAAGGCGGCTAAAAGGTCCTTCGCCATATCCATCGGGAGGGTCTGCCCCGAGAAGGGTTTCCATATAGCGGCAGACGCCGCGCGCGAAGCGGACATACCTCTTATAATAGCGGGCGAGGTCTACCCGTACCCTGAGCACGAGAGGTACTTCCGTGAGGTGCTGGCCCCAAAACTCGGGAAGGGCTGCCGGTTCATCGGCCCCGTGGGGTTTGAAAGGAAGCGGAGGCTTTTATCGGCCGCGCGGTGCCTGATAGTGCCGAGCCTTGTGCCCGAGACGAGCTCGCTCGTGGCCATGGAGGCCCTCGCCTGCGGCACGCCCGTGGTCGCTAACAGCATAGGCGCGCTCGAAGAGATCATCGAGCATGGCAGGACGGGCTTTCTCGTAAAAAATACGGACGATATGGCAAAGGCGATAAATGACGCTAAAGGCATCTCCCCGGAGGTCTGCATGGCGGAGGCCCGCAAGAGGTTCTCTTCCGCCGTCATGGCGGCAAAGTATATAGAGGCGTATAAAAAGATATGCATGCGGAAGCCATGAAACTATCCATAGACGAGATAAATTCGCCCGATGGATTGTGCGCGTTAAAGTCCGAGTGGGCCGGGCTCTGGAAGAGGTGCCCTTCCTCGACCCCGTTCCAGTCGCCGTGGTGGCTCCTTCCGTGGTGCGGCCATTTCTCGGGGCGTAACCTCCGCGTCTTCGTAATAAGGTCTGAGGGGAGGGTCGTTTGCATAGCCCCGCTCTACGGCCATACGGGGGAGGACGGTGCAAGGGGGCTCTATATCGCCGGCAACGGCGTATCCGATTACCTCGACATTATCGCCGAGCCGGGCAGCGAGGGCGCGTGCGTAAGGCTACTGTTCGATACACTTCTCGATGATAAGGAGAGCTGGGACATATGCGACTTTCAGGAGCTGAGGCCCTCCTCGCCGCTCCTTTCCGTTTATATGCCCGAAGGGGTCTTCCGCAGGGCCTTTCAAATGGACGCCTGCCCCGTGATCGACCTTCCCGGGTCGTCCGGGAATTTCTACTCAAGTTTTTCCACGAGGCCGAGGAAAAGGCTCCGCTATCTGAAAAACTGCCTCAAAAGGCCGGGCGTATCGATAGACGCCGCAAATAAAGATACCCTTAAAGAATACATCGACTGCCTCTTCAAGCTCCACTGCTCGCGCTGGGAGACAAAGGGACAAGCCGGGGTACTGTCGGATGAAAGTCTAAGGTCTTTCAACAGGCGCGTTGCCGAAGGCTTTCTCGAAGAGGGGCTTTTAAGGCTCTATCGCATGAGGATCGGCGGGACGGACGCGGCGGCGCTCTATTCCTTTGTGTGGGCAGGCCGCAAATACTTTTACCTCTGCGGCTTCAACCCTGAACTCAAGAGTTTGAGCCCCGGCAGGTCTATCTTCCTCCACGCCATCGAGGAGGCGATAAGGGAGGGGCTCAGGGAGGCCGACCTCCTTCGCGGCAGGGAGGGGCACAAATACCGCTGGGGCGCGAGGGACAGGTTGAATTACAGGCTGACGATAACCCACCAATCTTTCAGTCTGGAGGCCCGGTGATAGTCTACAGAAAGGCCGAGAGCACGGCAACGACGCGCGGTTGCATGAGCAGGTTGCTGGCGCTCCTGAGGCGTTTTGATGAAGGCGCCTTCTGCCACGGGGACGCGGTAGAGGCACTTATCGAATGGGGGGAGTTCGCCTCCGGCGTCATGGACGCCGTATGCCCCCAGGAGGACACCCGGAACGATATGACCCGCGCCCTCGATGAGGCAGGGGTGATTGCAGGGCATATACTCCGCTCTTCATGGGAGAAGGTGGAAAGGGGCGGGGACGGAGACGGCCCAATGAAGTGGGCCTCCATGCTGAGGGATGCTATACAGGGGCTCTTTAGATTCGACCTGCCCGGCGACATAACGCTCCGCGAGCCCGAAGGGTTCGCGCATTACGGGCTCTACCCGGAGACGTATCTTGAAGCGGCCAGGAGGTTTTTTGCCGAGAACAGGCCGAAAAGGGCGGCCTGCATCGGGCTCCGTTCAATAGGCGTAAGCCTTTCATCGGTTGTCGCGGCCGTCCTTGAGGACAGAGGGTGCGCAGTATCGCCCTTTACCTTGAGGCCCAGGGAGCACCCCTTCAACCGCAGGGTGATATTATCGAGCGGGCTTGCCAGCGAGCTTCCAGTGACGCGCGCCGATTATTACCTGATAGTCGACGAGGGGCCGGGGCTTAGCGGCACGTCCCTGTCGAGCGTTGCCGATTGCCTCTCTTCTCTCGGGATACCGGATGAGAGGATAGTCATCTTCCCGAGCTGGGAGCCGGACGGGGCGAATTTTTTTTCAGAGTCCGCCAGGCGGAGATGGCAAAGGCACAGGAAGTATACAGGGAGCTTCGGGGATATCTGGGTAAAAAGCGGAAGGCTTGCCGATTTGGCCGGGGTTTCGGCCCCAATAGACGTCTCGGCCGGTTTCTGGAGGGGGCGTTTCTTCGAGGACAGCTCCGACTATCCGGCCGTGGACCCGTATCACGAGAAGAGGAAGTACCTCTTCGACGACGGCTCAGGGGGGGAAAGGCTGCTCCGGTTCGCGGGGCTCGGGCGCTACGGGAGGATAAAGCTTTCAAGGGCCGGGAGGCTTTCCGGGGCGGGCTTTGTCCAGAAGGTCCACGGCCTTAAGAACGGCTTCCTCGATGTAGGCTTCGAGCAAGGCAGGCCCGTAACGAAAGGCAGTATCCGCCCGGAACTGCTCGACAGGATGGGCGAGTACCTCGCCTTCATAAGGAATAATCTCCCGGCGCGCAAGGACATGGCTTTTGACGAGTTGTACGGCATGGCCGAGCGCAATACCCTCCTCGGCCTCGGGCAGGAGTGGGCCGGGAGGCTGAGTCCTTTAAGGGGGTTCCGCAAAATTGTGGAGGACAGCCCCCCTTCGGAGGTGGACGGCAGGATGCTCCCGCATGAGTGGATAGACACCGGGCATGGGTACATAAAGGCAGACGGCTTCGACCATTACTCAGACCAGTTCTTCCCGTGCGCGCAGGATATCGCGTGGGACGTGGCCGGGGCTTTTGTCGAGTTCGGGCTCGACGGATCAAGCTCCGCCCGGCTCATGGGCAGGTATATCTCCCTTACCGGTGATAAGGATGTTGCGGCGAGGCTGCCTTTCTACTCGCTCGCCTACCTCGCGTACAGGCTGGGCTATTGCACGTTCGCGGAGAGGGAGATGAGGGCCACGCCCGACGGGCCTCGCTTCAAGGCGCTGCTCGAAGGCTACGGGCTCATGCTTAAAAGTGAGATACTCAAACTTTCAGCGTAATAAGGCGGCGCGAATGACAACTATAGACATGCACAACCATACGGTCTTCAGCCCGGACAGCACCGCTACCCCGGAGGAGTCCGTGGAGAAGGCCATAGAGGCCGGGCTCGACGGCATCGCCTTTACCGAGCACCAGTCCTTTACCGACCAGGGGAGGGTCGAGATGCTCCGCCGCAGGTACAGGGACAGGATAATGGTCTTCAGCGGGGCGGAGTATACCGCGGCAGAGGGGCACGTGCTGCTCTTCGGCATAAAAGAGGACGACCTCCGGCAGTTCGGCCTCCATTTGCCTGTCATAGAGATAGTGAGGCTCGTGAACGAGCGGAACGGGGCCGTGGTCGTGCCGCACCCCTTCAGGGAGTGGCTCCTCTTCCAGGCCGAGATAGGCAAGGTCGGTGGGATATCAGCCATAGAGGCATGCAACGGGCATACGAGCAGGGACGATAACCACAGGGCCATGAGCGCGGCCAGGGCCCTTGGCCTGCCCACCACGGGCGGGAGCGATTCGCACAGCAAGGACGAGGTAGGCAGGTGCTATACCGAATTTGACACCGATGTAAATTACGCTAACTTCATAGAGACGCTTAAAAGGGGCGGCTACAGGGGGGTCTACGGCAAAGGCTATTAAGAGGCTGCTGAAAAAGCCCAATCTGCGGCGTCGTCTTCAAAATTCGCCATTGCGACTACAAGGTACGATTCATTTCCAAGCTTTTCGACTCCTTGCATCTTAGACTTTTTGAGCAGCCTCTTCGAATTTTGAGTTTTTTAGCAGCCAGCCAAGGAGGCGGCCATGTTCCTGCGGAACCTGTACAGACGGTTTGCGCCCGAATGTATCAAGCGCTCCCTGGACCCGTTCCGGGGTCTACGCGCTTCGAGGCCGGAGGGGTTGAACGAAAAAAAGGTCCTGATACTCTCCCCGCACCCTGACGACGACATCATCAGCTGCGGAGGGACGCTGCAGTTGTATAAGAGACGCGGCGCGAAGGTCACGTCGGTCTACATGACCGACGGGAGAAAAGGCGGCAGGAAGACGACGGGAGACGAGCTTGTAGCTATCCGGAAGGAAGAGGCCAGGAGGGCCGCCGGAATAGTCGGCATAGACAGGCTCATATTCCTCCAGAACAGGGACGGCGAGCTCGCCCCGACATACAAGACCGTAACGGAGCTGTCCGATATCCTCGCCGAGATAAGGCCGGAGGCGGTCTTCCTCCCTTTTTTCATGGATAACCACGTTGACCACATGGCGGCAAGCCGCATATTCCTGCTGGCGTCGAGGGCAAGGTCTGCCCCTGCCACCATGTGCTATTCCTACGGCATCTGGACGCCTCTGCCCGCCTTCAACCTCCTCGTAGACATAACGCCCATGAGCGCGCTTAAGGACAGGGCGCTGGCCGAGCACAGGTCGCAGCTTGAGATGCTGGACCTGAGCGGCGCGGCCTCCGGCCTTTCGAGGTATTACTCGCTCATGAGCGGCGGTAGCGGCCTTGCCGAGGCGTTCCTCGCCTGCCGCATGGCCGAGTTCCGCAGGCTCGGAAAATTATGGGACAGGAAGCCCCCCTCCTTTTTTAAAATATCCCTTTGAATTCCTTAATAATTATCCTTGACAGTGTAAACTGTTGTGATAAAATCCAATGCTGCTTCAACGCCTTCCATAAAGCCATTATCGGATAGGCTTTTCCCGACCGGCCACCGGGACGGGCTTTGAAGAGGCGTTTTTTTATTATTTCCGGTACAATTGTTTAATTGCAACTATGTGGATTTCAAGCGGTTTTTGATACTTCAGGCGCGTAGCTCAGGGGTAGAGCGCTACCTTGACACGGTAGAGGTCGGCGGTTCGAAACCGCCCGTGCCTACCATCTGTTTCCGATAAGGTATCATGCCACTGTCGGGCCGGTATGCACGTTCCCGATATCCGCGGTGGATGATGCCTTTTATTGATTTAAAAACAAGGCAGGTTTGCAATTGGTAAACGTTGTTTTCCCCGACGGGGAGGAGAAGAGCTTTAACGAGGGGGTGTCCTTCTTCGAGGTCCTTAAAGGACACGCGGCGGGGAGCTCGAAAAAGGCCGTTGCCGTAAAGGTCGACGGCCAGATGAGGGACCTCCGTAGCTCTCTTAAGGACTCCACGGGCCGCCCCGTAAAGGTCGAGCCTGTCACGCTCGATTCGAAGGAGGGCCTTGAGGTCTGCCGCCATTCGGCTTCCCATGTAATGGCGCAGGCGGTAAAGGCGCTATATAGTAACGTAAGGCTCGCGATAGGCCCTGCCATAGAGGACGGGTTCTATTACGACTTCGACACCGAAAGGCCGTTCACCCCCGAGGACCTCGATAAGATCGAGGCGAAGATGCGGGAGATAATAAAGGCCGACTTCCCTTTTATCGGCGAGGTCATCCCCAGGAAAGACGCCGTCGAGCTCTTCTCCGGGATGGGCGAGGGCTACAAGGTAGAGATAATAAACGAGCTTAAAGACGACACCGTGAGCGTCTACAGGCAGGCTGATTTCACGGACCTTTGCAGGGGGCCGCACCTGCCCTCCACCGGCTGGATAAAGGCCTTCAAGCTCACGGGCACGGCCGGCGCGTACTGGAGGGGCTCCGAGAAGAACAAGATGCTCCAGAGGGTCTACGGCACGGCCTTCGGCTCGAAGGAGGCCCTGAAGGAGCACCTCGACAGGATCGAGGAGGCGAAGAGGAGGGACCACAGGAAGCTCGGGCGCGAGCTCGACCTCTTCTCCATGAGCGAATCCGTCGGCGCGGGGCTTGTCCTCTGGCACCCTAACGGCGCCACGGTGCGGAGACTCATCGAGGACTTCTGGAAGGGGGAGCACGTAAAGGGCGAGTACGACATCATCTATACCCCCCATATAGCGTTGATAGACCTCTGGAAGACGAGCGGCCACTGGGACTTTTACAGGGATAACCTCTTCTCCCCGATGGACGTGGAGGGGCAGGACTATATCGTAAAGCCGATGAACTGCCCCTTCCATATACAGATATACAAGAGCAGGCTTAAGAGCTACAGGGACCTCCCCATACGCTACGCCGAGCTCGGCACGGTCTACAGGTATGAGCGCTCAGGGGTGCTGCACGGGCTCCTGCGGGTGCGCGGGTTCACGCAGGACGACGCCCACATATTCATGACCCCTTCGCAGCTTGAAGACGAGATAAAGGGGGTCTTGAGGTTTACGCTTTATATCCTTAAATCGTTCGGGTTCAAGGAGTTCGACATATACCTGTCCACCCGGCCCGAGAAGTACGTCGGCTCGCTGGAGAACTGGGCGAAGGCCGAGGCCGCACTGAAGGGCGCGCTCGAGTCGCAGGGGCTTGAATACAGCGTAGACCCCGGCGAGGGCGTATTCTACGGGCCGAAGATAGACATAAAGATAAAGGACGTCATAGGAAGGAGTTGGCAGTGCTCGACCATCCAGGTAGACTTCAACCTCCCCGAGAGGTTCGACGTCACCTACAGGGACGAGCACGGCGCCGAAGCCCGGCCCATAATGATACACAGGGCGCTCATGGGCTCGCTCGAAAGGTTCTTCGGCTGCCTGATAGAGCACTACGCGGGCGCGTTCCCCGTGTGGCTGTCTCCGGTGCAGGCGATAGTATTGACGGTCACGCAGAGGAACGACGCCTACGCCGAAGGGGTCGTAAAGAGGCTCAAGGCCGAGGGCATCAGGGCCGAGCTCGACATCAGGAACGAAAAGCTCGGCTTTAAAATCAGGGAAGCGCAGTTGAGGAAGATACCTTACCAGCTCGTGGTAGGGGACAACGAGGAGAAGGACTCCAGGGTGGCCCCGAGGAAAAGGGGAGGGGAGACCCTGTCGCCGCTTTCAGTCGAGGATTTCATAGGTATTATAAAGGAAGAGAATAGACCCGAGGGAGGTGAGTTTTTATAGCGAAAGAGACGGTAAGGATAAACAGGGCTATCAGGGTACCGCAGGTCAGGGTCATCGACGCCGACGGCAACCAGCTTGGCGTTATGGCCACGAAAGACGCGCTGGCCTCCGCCGAGTCCGTGGGGCTTGACCTCGTGGAGATCGCGGCCACGGCGGCGCCGCCGGTATGCCGGATAATGGACTACGGCAAGTTCAAGTACCAGATGAGCAAGAAGGCGAAGGACGCCAAGAAGAAGCAGACCGTCATCCATGTCAAGGAGGTCAAGCTCCGGGGCAAGACCGAGGAGCACGACTTCCAGTTCAAGCTCCGCAACATCAGGAGGTTCCTCGAAGAGGGGGACAAGGTGAAGGTCTCGATAGTCTTCAAGGGCAGGGAGATAACGCACACGGACCTCGGCATGGGGATGCTCAAAAGGGTGGCGGAAGAGCTAAAGGAAGTGGCTGCCATGGAGTCCGCGCCAAGGCTCGAAGGCCGGAGCATGAGCATGCTCATTTCCCCGGCCCAGCAGAAATAAAACGAAAGGGAAAAAAAGATGCCGAAGCTAAAGACGAACAAGGGAGCGGCGAAGAGGTTCAAGATCACCGGCTCCGGCAAGGTGCTCCGCAGGAAGGCCGGCATGCGGCACATCCTCACGAGCAAGCAGAAAAGCGTAAAGAGGGTACTCGGAAAACCCGCGCTCATATCGCCTACGCACGAGCGCTCTATAAAGAGGCTTATACCCTATAGCTAAAAAGCGGGGCCGCCTTTCACGGGCCTGGCCCCGGCAGTGCATCATATATCAATCGCAAGAGCAGGAAGGAGCAGTTGTCATGCCGAGAGTCAAAAGAGGCTTGAACGCCAAGAAAAAGAGGAAGAAGGTACTAAAGGCCGCCAAGGGTTTCAGGGCCGGAAAGAGCAAGCTCTACAGGATAGCCACCGAGGCCGTAGACAGGGCCATGGCCTACGCGTTCGCGCACAGGAAGGCCAAGAAGAGGGACTTCCGGAGCCTTTGGATAGCGAGGATAAACGCGGCCGCGCGGATGAACGACATAACCTACAGCCGCCTCATAAGCGGACTTACCAAGGCTAACGTCGCCATGGACAGGAAGACGCTCGCCGACATGGCTGTGCACGACCCGGCCGGGTTCACCAAGGTCGTCACCATCGCCAAGTCCAGCCTCGCTGCATGACCGAGAGGCTCGCTGACCTCTTGAAAGAGGCCCTCCAGGAGCTCTCCAAAGCCCCGGCGATGGATGCCGTCCTCCAGGTAAAGGCGAAGTACCTCGGGAGGAAGGGCGGGATAGCGGCGCTTCTGAAGGAGATGGGCGCTCTCCCTCCGGAAGAGCGCAAAAAGGCCGGAGAGGCGATAAACAGGGCGAAGGACAGGCTCGAGGAAGAGGTCGAAAAGGCCATTGCCTCTTTCCAGGAGAGGGAAAGGGAAGAGAACCTCCGTAAAGAGCGCGTCGATATAACGCTTCCAGGGCGGAGGATATCGCGCGGCACGAAGCACCCCGTGACGCAGGTGATGGAAGAGGTCGGGGAGATATTCTACGGCCTCGGCTTCGATATTGAGGAAGGCCCCGAAGTCGAGCTTGACTATTATAACTTCGAGGCGCTGAATCTGCCCAAGGACCATCCGGCAAGGGATATGCAGGACACCTTCTACGTAAACGACGAGGTGCTCCTGCGGACCCACACATCCCCCGTACAGATAAGGGTAATGGAGAAGAAGAGGCCGCCGCTGCGGGTCATCGCGCCGGGGACCGTCTACAGGAGGGACTCCGACATTACCCACACGCCCATGTTCCACCAGGTCGAGGGCTTCATGGTAGATAAGAACGTCACGTTTTCCAACCTGAAGGGGGTGCTGACCCTCTTCCTCCATAAGCTCTTCGGCGAGAAGACCGGGATAAGGTTCCGGCCGAGCTTTTTCCCTTTCACCGAGCCGAGCGCCGAGATAGACATAGAGTGCGTGATATGCGGCGGCAAGGGGTGCAGGGTCTGCAAGGGGAGCGGCTGGCTGGAGATACTGGGCGCGGGCATGATACACCCGGAGGTCTTCAGGGCCGTTGGCTACAGCACGGAGGAGTATACGGGCTTCGCCTTCGGGCTGGGCATCGAGCGCATAGCCATGTTGAAGTTCGGGATAGACGACTTGAGGCTCTTTTTCGAGAACGATTTGAAGTTCCTCCGCCAGTTTTAACAGCGTAGCCGGCGGTTCATAATCCTTAAACCCTTGTTCCATCCTTATAATTATAAAAAGGCAGTACGATGCTTTTCAGCTACAATTGGCTAAAAGAATATGTGGAGAAGCTCCCTTCCCCGAAGGAGCTTGCGGACGCCCTTACCATGGCCGGGGTCGAGGTCGAGTCTATTACCCGGACCGGCGCCGAGCTTAATAACGTCATCACGGCCCGGATACTGAGCTGCGCGCCCCACCCGAATGCCGACAGGCTCCAGCTCTGCGAGGTAGCGACGGACTCCCAGAAATATTCTATTGTATGCGGGGCGCGGAACATGAAGGCGGGCGACCGCGTCGCCCTCGCCCTGCCGGGCGCAAAGCTGCCCAACGGGGTCATTATAAAGAAATCGAAGATACGCGGCGTGGAGTCCGAGGGCATGATGTGCTCAGAGGTAGAGATGGGCATAAAGGAGACCTCGGAAGGGATAATGATACTGCCGGAGGACACGCCCCTCGGCGCGGATATAAACAAGGTCCTCGGGCCGCCGGATTTTCTCCTCGAAGTCGGCATAACCCCGAACAGGGCAGACCTGCTTTCCATCAGGGGGCTGGCAAGGGAGATAAGCGCGGTATTGGGCCTCGGCTTCAAGGACAAAAGTATCGAGCCCGTTGAAGGCGAGACCGATGCCGCGGATATCGCCTCGGTCAATATCGAGGTGGGCGCGCCTTGCAGGAGGTACTGCGCGAGGGTCATAGAAAATGTAAGTATAGCCCCTTCCCCGGACGATATAAGGAAAAAGCTCGAAGCCCACGGCGTCCGGGCCATAAATAACGTCGTCGACGTGACCAACCTCGTGTTGCTTGAGCTCGGCCAGCCTCTCCACGCCTTTGACCTCGACAGGCTCTCGGACAGGACCATAGACGTAAGGCTCGCGGCCGAGGGCGAGACCATAGAGACTATCGACAACAAGGTTAGGAAGCTCGACCCAGCAATGTTAGTGATAGCCGATTCGAAGGCGCCGGTGGCCCTTGCGGGCGTCATGGGCGGAAAATTCAGCGAGGTGAGCGATTCGACCCGCAACATCCTCCTTGAGAGCGCGTGGTTCGAGCCTTCGAGCGTAAGGAGGACGTCGCGTAAAACAGGGCTTTCGAGCGATTCTTCCTACAGGTTCGAGCGGGGCGTCGACATCAAAGGAGTGAGGAATGCTATCGACGTTGCCGCCGCCCTCATAAACAGGCTCGCGGGCGGCAAGACCGCAAAAGGCGTGATCGACATATACCCCGAGGAGATGAAACAGCCCGAGATATCTTTCAGGGTAAAAAGGTGCGAGGACCTCCTCGGCATAAGCGTCGGGGTAGATACCGTAAAAAATATATTCCAGAGGCTCGGGGTTGAAATAACGGAGAAAGATGGGGCCATCAAGGCGACCCCGCCCACGTACAGGGTCGATCTCAAGAACGAGGCCGACCTCGTGGAGGAGGTCGCCAGGCTCTCCGGGTACGGCAACATACCAACGGTAATGCCGGTGGCGGCTTTGACGCCGGGCAAGCCCGGCAGGCACACGCGGATAAAAAAGACGGTCGCGGAGGTCCTCACGAACGAGGGGTTCTGCGAGGCGATAAACTACAGCTTCATCTCGCGCGAGCTGTTCGGTTTAACCGGGCCTGTTGATAAGAAGGGCGTTACGATACTGAACCCCTTAACCGAGGAGCAGGTCATAATGAGGGACAGCCTCATCCCGTCGCTCCTCGACACGCTCCGGCGGAACCTTGCGAAGAAGAACGAGGAGGTAAGGATATTCGAGTTCGCCCCGGCCTTTATCGCCGGCGAGGATAAACTTCCCAAGGAAGAATGGAAGGTTGCCGGGGTCATGTACGGCCTTCGGTTCGAGGAGTCCTGGTGCTATCCTAAAGAAGGGTTTGATTTCTTCGACGTAAAAGGGGTCGTCGAGACGGTCTTCGAGGGGCTTGGCGCGAATTTCGACCTTAAAGCCATGAGCGATGCCGGGCAGAAGACCTTCCACCCCGGCAAATCGGCCGTTATAACCGTAAATGGCAAAGTGGCCGGGGCCTTCGGGGAGATACACCCGGAGCTTAAGATGAAGCTCGACCTCAAGAGGCCCGCGTACCTTTTTGAGATAGATGTCGATGCGGTAACGGAGGCCGGAGAAAGGAAGAGGAAGTACAGCCCGCTTCCGAGGTTCCCCGAATCCACAAGGGACATAGCCTTCATAGTAGACGAGTCCGTGCCCTATAAGGACATCATCGGGGCCATAAAAATGCTTGATGCGAAACTTATTGAAAGGGTTGAACTGTTTGATGTATACTATGCTGGCAACATACCTCCGGGTAAGCGCTCCATGGCATTGAGGATAGTCTACAGGTCCATGGAGAGGACATTGACCGCCGAGGAAGTGGAGGAGATGCACTCAAGGGTTGCCGGCGTGCTCTCTTCGATGTTCGCTGCCGAGGTCCGGGGTGAGGCCCCGACCGTGCAATGACCGTGTAATCCTAAAGCCGATTTTTGACAGGAGGTTCACTATGACTAAAGCTGATATTGTGGAGATTGTCTTCGAGAAGGTCGGCTTTTCCAAAAAGGACGTCGCGGCGGTCATCGAGGAGATATTCGAGACCATAAAGGGCACGCTTGAGAAGGGCGAGAAGGTCAAGATATCCGGGTTCGGCAACTTTAACATAAGGCAGAAGAGGGCAAGAAGGGGAAGGAACCCCCAGACAGGCACGGAGATTACCATAGACCAGAGGAGGGTGATGACCTTCAAGGCGAGCCAGCTCTTGAAGAAGTCGATCAACTCCCAGCCGTCGGCATAAAGCGACTCAGGATTTTAAGACAGGAGCTTCAGCAGCAGGAAAAAATTCAAGGGGAATTCGGACCCTAAAAAGAAAGATCCCCTCATGGCGCAGATACCTGATAAGCTCTACTTCAAGATCGGAGAGGTCGCGGACATTACGAAAGTAAAGCCGTACGTCCTGCGTTATTGGGAGTCCGAGTTCAAGATAATCAACCCGAAGAAGTCCGTAACCAAGCAGCGGGTATACAGCAGGAAAGACGTAGACCTGATACTCGAGATTAAAAGGCTTTTATACAAGGAGAAATTCACGCTCGAAGGGGCGAAGAAGAGGATAAAGGAGCTTCAGGCCGAAAGGCAGCTCAACCTCACTTTCACCGACGAGAAGTTCCAGAGCGCGCTGAAGGCCATAAAAAAAGAGCTCCACTCCATAAGAAAGATAGTTGAAAGCGCGTAGCCGCGCATTTAGCTGGCGTATAGAAGTTTTTTTTATTATATTCATACGGCCCCCGGCTGAACTGCCGGGGGCTTGAGACCTGAGGCGCTGATGCCCCAAAGGGGTAAGGCAACATCAGGGATTTTCGGGGCGTAGCGCAGCCTGGTAGCGCACTAGCATGGGGTGCTAGTGGTCGGAGGTTCGAATCCTCTCGCCCCGACCAGATTGAAAGCCCCCCGCAACCTTTTGGTTGCGGGGGGCTTGTTTTCTTATAATTCCCATACTCAGCAAAATCTCCTTGCCAACCCCATTTGGATAAGATAAATTTTTAGCACCCGGCCGGGAGGCGATGTTAATATGGAATCTGTCCAGGCAACCATGTCAACTTGCGAAGAAGAGGGCTTTGGTCTGGCCCCCTTCCTGCCCAAATCTATAGATGTTTACAAAACCGCTCAGATAGAAATACCGAAGATAGCCAAAGACCGCAAGCTGACCTCTGAAATCGAAAAAGCCATTCAGAGAGTGCCGACCTGTCATAAGTTCCATAACATCGATGCCAGAAAGATGGAATTTCTTGAGCCTGAAAGCGTCCATCTCGTCCTCACTTCACCTCCCTATTGGATACTTAAAGAATACAGGCCATCTGACGGACAAATGGGGTTCATAAAGGACTACGAAGAATTCCTTGGAGAACTCGATAGGGTATGGCGGAAGTGTTATGATGCCCTTGTATCCGGAGGCCGCCTTATATGCGTAGTCGGGGATGTTTGCCTGTCCAGACGGAAAAACAGCGGCGGACACACCGTTGTTCCTCTTCATGCTTCCATTCAGGAGCATTGCAGGAACATCGGTTTCCAAAATCTTTCCACCATTATATGGCATAAAATAGCTAATGCCAGGTACGAGGTTGAGGGAGCGGGCGGCTTTCTCGGCAAGCCTTATGAACCCAATGCTGTTATTAAGAATGACATTGAGTTCATTCTAATGGAACGTAAGCCCGGCGGCTATCGTAAGCCGTCAAATGCAGCCCGTATCCTTAGCATAATCCCGGAGGACAGGTATAGGCAGTTTTTTCAGCAGATATGGACAGGGTTGACCGGCGCTTCAACTAAAAATCACCCGGCACCCTATCCGCTTGAACTGGCTGAAAGGCTTATAAGGATGTTCAGCTTTGTAGGAGATACGGTTCTTGACCCCTTTATGGGGACAGGGACTACCAATATAGCTGCAGCCAGGTGGGGCAGAAATAGCGTTGGAGTCGAAATAGACTCTCACTACTTCAATATGGCTAGCCAGCGGTTTTCGAGAGAAACGGAAGGACTTTTCAGCAAGACGGCGCTCTTTCAGTTTGCAAAGGAAATCTGATGATCGATATCGAACAACGGGTTAGCGAGGCCATACGGTACTTCTGGGAGACCAGGACGAAACAAAAGGATAAACAGGGCTCCACGACAGGCGTCCGGGATTATGGCAACAGGGGCGCGGTCACTGGCGGCGCACAGATCAACGGGTTTATCGCCCTAATGAAGGACCTTCTTTTGGAAAGCGGCCTTAACAATGCTGCCATCCATAAGGAACAGGCGGTACTTCCCGGATATTTCCGGCCGACAAAACAGTGGGATCTGGTTGTAGTTGTGGACGGACACCTGCTTGCCTCTATCGAATTCAAATCTCAGGCCGGGCCTTCGTACGGGAATAACTTCAATAACAGAATAGAAGAAGCCCTCGGCAGCGCAACGGATATATGGAAGGCATATGAGAAGGGTGCATTCAATTTATCCCTGGCTCCGTGGCTTGGCTATTTCATGCTGTTGGAGGAAGAGCCCGGATCGACATCTCCTGTGGCCGTCAGCGAACCGCATTTCAAGGCGTTTGAAGAATTCCGCCATGCCTCCTACGCAAGACGGTATCAGTTGTTTTGCGAAAGGCTTGTCCGTGAACGGCTGTATGACGCAACCTGTTTCATGATGGCTAATAGAGAGGGAGGATTGAGAGGCGAATATTCAGAACCCGCCCCTGAGCTTGGCTTTAGAAATTTTGCAACCTCCTTGATGGGGAAAGCAATCGCTTATGCAAAGAAAAGGAAATGAATCATTAACCTTTTCAAAATACTTTTAATATCCGAATAGAAATTGGCAGGTATGCGCGAAATAAAAAAAGCCCCCGGTTCTCACCGGGGGCTTTTTGGGTTTGTGTGTTCTTAGATTACTGGGGGATCACGTTTACGGCCCTTGAGCCTTTTGCGTCCTTTGTTATCTCGAACTCGACCTTCTGGCCTTCTCTGAGTGTCTTGAACCCATCACCCTGTATAGCAGAGAAATGGACAAATACATCCTCGCCGCCTTCGCGCTCAATGAAACCAAAACCCTTGGCCTCGTTGAACCACTTTACTTTTCCTTCCGGCATAGCACAAACCTCCTTTCATGAATTATAAGTCTCCGGGGTTTTGTGCAATCCGGTAAAGACCGCGTCAAGACCTGCCTAAAAACTTATTCCTTTAGTATATTAAACAACTCAGGAAATGTCAACAGATATTTTAATGTTTTTTTAGAGGCCGGGGTTTGGTTTTTACAGCCCTTTTTTTAAGGCGCCCGCAGGCAGCCAAAACTGTTTCAGAGAAAGCCCCATCTGTGATATCCTTTCCCTTGCGCCGATGTTTCTTAATCCGTGGACATTTATTGAGATATATTGAATCTCCCCGCAGCTTTTCTGCGGGAATCTTCGACACATAAGGAAAATTTCGATTTTGGTTCGTTCGCTAAACCCCGCTGCAAGCAACGGGGAATGCGCTCGCTGTGTGTGTTCAGCATGAAAGACGATAACGCCGCCGGGAGGTACTTTAAAAGGCGCCTGCCTGAGCTGGACCTTTTAAGGGCGGCAGCCATTATACTTGTTATGCTCTTCCACTTCGCGGGCTCCTATCATATGCCGAAGGACTCCTATGCGGTCAGGTTCTTCTTCTGGGGCAAGCACGGGGTAGACCTTTTCTTCGTCCTGAGCGGCTTTCTCATTGGCGGGCAGATAATAGAGGACAGCCTCCGGGGCAGCTTCAGCTTCACTACCTTTTATATCAAACGCTTCTGGAGGATATTCCCCCCTTATTACTTCGCCATCCTCGTATTCTTCCTCGTTTATCTGTACGCCTCGCGCGGAGGGGTATTCCAAAATAGCGCCATCCTGAACGACATCTACGCGCACCTGCTTTATTTCCAGAACTATTCCAGCCCCGTGATGTACGGCGGCGTATACTGGTCGCTCGCCGTGGAGGAGCAGTTCTACATCCTGATACCCGCGCTGCTGTACCTCCTTATAAGGTACGCGAGGAAGGCGCTCGCCCTTGGGCTTTTGTCCGTCATAGTCTCGGCGCTCGTCATAACCTTTTTCCTGTACGACGATTCGAATGAATGGTGGTACTTCTTCATGGACCATAACATCCGGGGGCTCAGTTGCCTTTTATCGGGCGTTATAACGGCCTTTGTCTTCCTGACCTGGAGGGAGAGGCTCGAAAGAGCATCAGGCGTCCTTAAGATAGCCCTCGTCCTTATAACGATAGCCGCCCTCGGGGCGTCCTATGCCTACGACGCGGGCCTTGAGATGAGCTGGCGCGGTTCGCTCTGGGAGTTCATCCCGACATCGGTGGGGTTTTCCTCACTGATGCTTTTCGTCTCCATAAACCCTTTCTCGTTCCCTTTCAGGCGCGCGGTAGGCGGCATCGCCAAACTCAGCTATACCATGTACCTGTACCACGTGCTTGCGGCGATACTCCTCAGGTATATTGTCGCCTCCTGGTTCCCGATAAACCCCGGCAGCGTCCTTAACTTCTTGACGGCATTCCTCATCTACTTCATCTTCGTTGCCGTGCTGTCAGGCGTCATATACTGGATCGTTGACAGGCCATGCATGGACCTCCGGAAAAGGATCGTATCCCGCCGTGCCTGACCCGACTCGTTTTGGTTTATGCTATCCTTATATATCGAGCCGTTATCCTTCGAGCCTGTTCTGTTTTCAGGCACCCTACTTCCAGATGCCGTGTGATTTAAATCATTTTTAACCGACGATATTTCTGTGTTATACTCTGAAAAATTTTTAAGAGAGTTTTAAACTCTATTAAAATTGCCGGACCCATTTCAGGGCGATGGCATCCCAAACGCGAGTGACCGTTCCTTCAGAACTTACAATCCGGCAAAAGATAATAGAGGCGCTCAAGGGCAACATGCTCACGGCCCGCGAGATATCCGGCGAAGTAGGCATAAGGGAAAAGGAAGTGCTTGAGCACCTGCCCCATATCGAAAGGTCGGTCTCAGGAAATAAGTCCGGCAGGTTCGTCGTCGAAAGCCCCGAGTGCCGGAAATGCGGCTTCTCGTTCAGGAAAAGAGAGAGGCTCAAAACACCCTCCCGGTGTCCCATCTGCAAGGCCGAGGAGATAAAAGAGATGAAGTTCGGGATAGTCGAGCCCCATACGTAACCTAAAGACAAAAGGAAATAAGGATGAGAAAACTTCTTTTTGCGGCCTTCGTATGCTGCGCCGCCCTTATCGCAGGCCCGGCCTTCGGCAAGGACGGCTACAACCTGACGCTGTCCACGGGCCTTCGTAGCGACGAGTTCGACTGGAACATAGCCGGGGATTCGAGCGGCGCGAACCCGAACGTCCTCTCAGAGCTTTCATGGAGGGAGCTCGACATATACGAGATAAGGGGCAAGCTCGCTGTTGAGACTAACAGGGTCTATATCCGGGGCTCGCTCGCGTACGGGCTTATCTACAACGGCGTGAACCAGGACTCGGATTACAACGGCGACAACCGCACCCTCGAGTTCTCGCGCTCGAACAACAGGGCCGACGACGGCAGCGTCTGGGACATCTCGGGCGGGGTCGGCTACGTATTCCGGCTTACGCCTTCGAGCAGGGCCGCCCTCGACGTAATCCCTCTGGCCGGGTTCTCCTACCACAGGCAGAACCTCACGATAACCGACGGCTTCCAGACCATACCTGCCACAGGGCCGTTCGGGGGCCTCAACAGCACCTACGAGGCGCGGTGGACCGGGCCGTGGGCGGGCGTTGACCTCATCTACAGGTTCGACAGGCTCACGCTCTCAGGGACCTTCGAGTACCACGTCGCGTCCTATCTCGCCGAGGCGGACTGGAACCTGAGGACCGACTTCGCCCACCCCAAGAGCTTCGAGCACACGGCCAACGGCACCGGGGTGGTCGTATCCCTCGGCGGGGATTATGCGATAAGCAAGGAGTGGGCAGTCGGGGGAAGTTTCGATTACCAGGACTGGCGCGCCGAGGACGGGACCGACAGGACCTTCTTCTCCGACGGGTCGATAGCGGAGACGAAGCTCAACGAGGTCAACTGGACCTCCGAGGCTTTGATGGTTGACGTAAGGTACAGCTTCTGAGGGGGCTGACAGGCTTCAAATAAGTCCATCTGCTTCGTTGACTCCTCAGTTTGTCATTCTGAGCGTAGCGAAGAATCCCGGAGCCGGCGAGCCTCCGCCCGCAAGGAAGTTGAAGAGGTGAGCGAATTGTATTATCATATGCAATAAGGAGGGCGCCCATGAACACCTCTAAGAACACCTCTAAAATTAATCCAGCTAAAGCTATCGGGACCGGCTCGGTCCTCTTTCTCACGCTCTTTTTCGCGGCCGCTCTGAACGCACAGACGCTCCTCGACCCGGCGTCTATGGAGTGCATAGACTGCCATTCAATAGTATCCATGGCCGTACCCACCGAGGTCTGCCATGCCGGGGGCTGCGACCACCCGATAGGCGTAGACTACGCGCTCCTTTCCAGCCAAAACCCGGCCCTTGTAAAGCCCGCCTCCCTGAACCAGGGCGTAAGGCTCGTGGGCAATAAGATATCCTGCGTCACCTGCCATGTGCCTTATTCGATAGACGACCACGAGGCCCTTTCCCGGAAAAGAAGCCTCATGCCCGCCATCCCGGACCCGATGCTCTCGATCGACAATACCGCCAGCGCGCTCTGCTCTGCCTGCCACGCGAAATAAGGCCCCTTTCAGGCCTCTACGCTCATATCTATCCGCATCCATCCACATGACAAAGGCTCGCTCCAAGCTTCTTGACTCCGGAGGACGCGCTGGTATCCTCAGATTATGCGTCAAATCCGTACCCGGAGGCCTTCAATGTCAGGAATAAAAAAATATATCCTGTTTTTATGCGTGATACTTTTCATCCCGTCTTTGGCGCGGGCAACCCTTACCTTCGATTCCCAGACCTCCGAGTGCCTGAGCTGCCATAAGGAGATTTCCGTTGACGAGAGCAGGTTCTGCGCCCAGCTCAACTGTGACCACCCGTTCGCCGTGGATTATGCCGCCATTTCGGAGAAGAACAGGGGCCTTTTCCCGCCGGACGAACTGCCCCCGGAGATAGGGCTGATGGAAGGCAGGCTCATGGGATGCCCGACCTGCCATGTCCGGTTCACGGAGGCGGACCACCTGGCGCTCTCCTCGGAGCGCAAGATCTGGCGCCTCGACCAGCAGGGCTCCCCGGACCCCATGTTAGTGATGGACAACCGCAGGAACCAGCTCTGCGTTTCCTGCCACGTGGTGGCCCTCCTCCCGCGCGTCCGGTAGCTCTTTTTCAGACCCCCCTGAAAACAAAGGAGAAAAATGCCTTGACAGGCAAGGCAAGTTGTATTATAAATCAATATACAATTTAATATCGGATGATCTTATCCAGAGTGGCTGAGGGACTGGCCCTTAGAAGCCACAGCAACCGGTGCCGTTGAAAAACGGCGTGTCAGGTGCTAAATCCAGCAAGGCTCAAAAGGCCTTGGAAGATAAGAAAAGGTACAGCCTCTTCTTATCTCATGACAAGAAGGGGTTTTTTTTTGCCATCTAACTGATTGGAATCTTACTTGGAGCGCTGAAAAATTCAGAAATCGAAGAGGCTGCTCAAAAAGCTCCAGATGCGAGGCGGCAAGGAGCGAGGAATGAGACGTACTCTCCTTACGTTGTGACAAGACGAAGATAACGCGGCAGACGGACTTTTTCAGCAGCCGTTAGGGCAAACGCATACAGGAGGAAAGATATGAGTTTCATGAAGGGGTTGAAGTGCAGGGAGTGCGGAAAAGAGTACCCGAAGGAGGCTCTCCATGTCTGCGAGCTCTGTTTCGGCCCTCTCGAGGTGAACTACGAATATGAAAAGATAAAAGAGGTTTTGACCCGCCAGACGATAGAGAAGAGGCCGCCGAACATGTGGCGGTATAAAGAGCTCCTGCCGCTCGAATCCGACCCGAGCGTGGGCGCGCAGGTCGGGTTTACCCCGCTCATTAGGGCGCATAACCTCGGCAACGCTCTCGGGGTGCGCGAGCTGTACATAAAGAACGACGCGGTCAATTACCCGACGTTGTCGTTCAAGGACAGGGTCGTCTCCGTCGCCATATCTCGGGCGCGGGAGCTTGGGTTCAAGATAATCGCCTGCGCCTCCACCGGCAACCTCGCCAACTCCGTCGCCGCGAACTCCGCGGCCTGCGGCATGGAGAGCTACGTCTTCATCCCGCACGACCTCGAGCAGACGAAGATTATGGGCACCCTGATCTACGGGGCCACGGTCGTGAGCATAAAGGGCACGTACGACGAGGTGAACAGGCTCTGCAGCGAGATAGCCGGCAAATACGGCTGGGCCTTCGTCAACATCAACATAAGGCCG
Organism: Deltaproteobacteria bacterium; assembly: GCA_016219015.1. GTDB lineage: Bacteria > Desulfobacterota > GWC2-55-46 > GWC2-55-46 > GWC2-55-46 > JACRCL01. The sequence goes on along the minus strand of JACRCL010000012.1, from coordinate 152,446 downwards.
TATTACGCCGAGGGCTCGAAGACCTTCGGGTACGAGATGATCGAGCAGCTCGGCTGGAGGTTCCCCAGGCACGTCGTGGTCCCCATGGCCGGCGGGTCGCTTATAACCAAGATATGGAAGTCTTTCAACGAACTGCAGAAGATCGGGCTTGCCAAAAACCTCGATTCAAGGATATACGGCGCGCAGGCGGCAGGGTGTGCGCCCATCGTAAACGCCGTGAAGGAAGGCTCGGAGCTTATAAGGCCCGTGCGGCCCAATACCATAGCCAAGTCGCTCGCCATCGGCAACCCCGCCGACGGGTACTACTCGGCAAAGGTAATGAGGGACAGCGGCGGGTGGGGCGAGTGCGTCACTGACGATGAGATAATAAGCGCGATGAAGCTCCTGGCCGAGACCGAGGGCATATTCGCCGAGACGGCCGGGGGCGTCACCCTCGGCGTGACTAAAAAGCTGATAGAGCAGGGCAGGATACCGAAGGACGAATCGATAGTGGTGTCGATAACCGGAAACGGCCTCAAGACGCAGGAGGCACTGTACGGCAAGCTGAACCAGGTGACGGTAATAAACGCCAGGCTTGCCGAGTTCGACGACCTGGTAAGAGCCAACGGCAAGGAGTACGCCCTGAAGTCGTAAGAAGATTTCACTACCAATCCGGGGCCTGTTTTTGTTAATATATAGCAGGTTGCTAAAAAACTTAAAATCACATCAGGCTGCTCAAAAAGCTCCGGATGCAAGGCGTCGGGAAGCTTAGTAATGCCGCTACTCACCCAATAACGAGCGAGAGTGGCTATGAAGCACCCGTGCAGATGGACTTTTTCAGCACTCTGTTGGATAAATTATGGCCGTCCCTTTCTTAAGCGGAGGCATCGTAAAGGAGCTGAAGTTTTCAGATGGCAGACCATTTCATAGAGGACAAATCGACGAAGGTAGCGGTAAATCTGGAGGGCATGGGGGAGAAGGTCAATTTCAACGACCTGAAATCCGGCGGGTTCATAAAGCAGAGGCAGAAGGACCTGTTCGCCGTAAGACTCAGGTGCCCCGGCGGGAGGCTCTCCACCAAGAAGCTCGTGGAGATATCAAAGATAGCCGACAAGTACAGCAAGAAGGGCGTCGTCCACTTCAGCTTCAGGCAGTCCCTTGAGATACTCTACGTTGACTACAAGGAGTTCACGAACATCGTGGCCGAGCTGGAGAAGATCGGCCAGAAGGTCGCGTCCTGCGGCCCGAGGGTGAGGGTCCCCACGGCCTGCGGCGGGTGCGAGTACAACCCGAACGGCCTCACCGACACGCAGAAGATGGCCGAGATGGTAGACCAGAAGTTCTTCGGCACGCCGACGCCCCATAAGTTCAAGACGTCTTTTTCCGGCTGCCCGATAGACTGCGCAAGGACCAAGGAGATGGACTTCGGCTTCCAGGGCGTGGTCGAGCCCGTATGGGACGAGCCGCTCTGCACCGGCTGCACGATCTGCGCGCAGGCCTGCAAGGAAGACGCGATAGTTTCCGACCCGGACTCCGGCAAGCCCATATTCGACCCGAGCAAGTGCATATTCTGCGGGGACTGCATCAGGGCGTGCCCGACCGAATCATGGAAGGCGAAGCGCTACGGCCATACCGTAAGGATAGGCGGGAAGCACGGCCGTCACCCCATGGAGGCCGTGGAGGTCTGCCAGTTCCTCCCGGACGGGAAGGTGGCCGAGGCCATAGAGAAGACCGTCGAGTGGTATAACGCCAACGGCAAGAGGGGCGAAAGGATAGGGAACACGCTGAAGAGGGTTGGGCTCAAGAACTACCTCGATTTCATGGAGCCTGTGTTCAAGAGCGGGGAAGCGCCTCTGTTCAAGGCCCCCGGAAAATAAAGATTTAAGCAACCTCCGATTAACTCGCAATCGCATGTCATTCTGAGCGTAGCGAAGAATCTCATGTCCGAAAAATCAGCAAGTTGCGAGATTCTTCGGTCGCTTCGCTCCCTCGGAATGACAGTAAGAGATAACTAATCAGAGCTTCCTTAAAAGGTGGATAATTATGGCCGACATAAAGTCAGACGCATTACTGGACCTTCGCGGGGTGATGTGCCCCATAAACTTCGTAAAGACCAAATTGAAGCTCGAGACGATGGAGGAGGGCGAGGTCCTGGAGCTTGTCATCGACGACGGAGAGCCGATCCAGAACGTGCCCAAGTCCATAAAGGAAGAGGGGCATAAGATAGTAGAGGTAAAGAAAGAGAAGGAAGGCTTTTTCAGGCTCAAGATACAGAAGGGCTGACCAAATATCGTTCGGAGGTTTTGGAAATGGCTATAAAGGTGAGGATACCGACCCCCCTGAGGAAACTTACAAACGGCTCTGACGAGGTCTTCGCTGAGGGCAGGAACATCGGGGAGATAATAAATGACCTTGAGAAGAGCTTTCCCGGCCTGAAGGAAAGGATATGCGAGGGCGACGGTAAGCTCAGGAGGTTCGTGAACATCTACCTTAACGACGAGGATATCAGGTTCAAGAAGAACCTTGAGACCGAGCTGAAGGAGAACGACGAGCTATCGATAATCCCGGCCATAGCGGGAGGGTCAATTTGAAGAAAAGGGTTTACCTCACCTATCCGAAGGAGCAGGTCAAGGAGCCGGTCCTTTACCATGTCGGCCGCCTTTTCAAGGTTGTGACCAACATAAGGCAGGCGAGCGTGTCGGACAAGATCGGCCTTGTCGCCCTGGAGCTCGAGGGCGAGGAGGAAGAGATAGACAAGGCTATTAAATATTTCGTTGAAAAGGGCGTCAAGGTAGAGCCCATTGAGCTCGATATCATCGAGTAACCCCGGTTTAAGGTTACTGGAGAGCAAAAACCCCGCCTATGAAGACGGGGTTTTTTTTTGAGAATGACCAGGATGAAGCTCCTGAATCCCTTTAATGAAACCCCGAATAACCTTAGAAATCATAAGGATTTTTGAATTTTTGAAGCCTCAAATTATCTTGACAAGGCTACTAAGGTATTATAAACTTGATAAGCTTACTAAGGTATTCGGGGACCGGTGTGCGAATTTCAGCTTCAAACCGGCCCTTGCAATGGGGAGGTGTAGATGAGAGGTAAGATATTGGAGGTCCCGCCTGCCGAAGGCTCGTCGATGAACCTGACCGCAAGGTCATCCGTCCTCGAGCTTGTGGGAAATACCCCGCTCCTGAAGATAAACAAGATAACCGAGGGCCTGCCCAAAGAGGTCGAGGTCTACGCGAAGCTCGAGAGCTATAACCCCGGCGGCTCGGTAAAGGACAGGGCGGCCCTTTCCATGATAGAGGACGCCGAGAAGACCGGAAGGCTGACGAAGGACAAGATAATACTCGATTCGACCTCCGGGAATACCGGCATCGCCTACGCCTGGATAGGGGCCGTTAAAGGCTATCACGTAGAGCTGGTCGTGCCAGCCAACGTGAGCGAGGAGAGGAAGAAGACACTCCATGCCTTCGGGGCGCACGTCATGTTCTCGAACCCGCTCGAAGGCTCCGACGGCGCGATAAGGCTCGCATGGAAGCTCTACGTCGACAACCCCGATAAATACTGCAAGCTCGACCAGTATAATAACCCCTCAAACCCGCTCGCCCATTACAATACCACGGGGCCCGAGATTATCGGGCAGACCGGGGGCAGGGTCACGCATTTCGTGGCCTCCATCGGCACCGGCGGCACCATAATGGGCACCGGCAGGAAGCTCAAGGACTACAATCAGGATATAAGGGTCATAGCCGTTGAGCCGGCCACGGCATTCCACGGCCTCGAGGGGTTGAAGCACATGGCCTCATCGATCGTCCCCGGCATCTACCACGAAGAGGAGCTCGACGAGAAGGTCCCGGCGCCCACGGAAGAGTCGTACGTGATGGCCAAGAGGCTCGCCAGGGAGGAAGGGCTCCTGGTGGGGCAGTCATCGGGCGCGGCCATGTGGGGGGCGCTTGAAGTGGCCAAAAGGCTTAAAAAAGGCGTAGTGGTCGTTATATTCCCTGACGGCGGGGACAAGTACCTGTCCACCCGTCTCTGGGAGAGCTGATAAATCCGGAAAAGGAGAACTACCTCGATATGGGCTTTTTAGGGCTTGGGAAAAAGACCCTCGATATCTCGCAGTCCGCCTACGACCAGATACTTGAGCACGCAAGGGACGCCTATCCCCACGAGTGCTGCGGCATACTCGTCGGCAGCACCATGCAGGGCACGAAGGTCATGTACGTCCACAGGGCCGAGAACACCAACAAGGAGCGGGCGAGCGACAGGTATATCATAGACCCGAAGGAGTTCTTCATGATTGACAGGGAGGCGCGGATGCAGTCCCTCGACATACTCGGGTTCTACCACTCGCACCCCGACCACCCGGACAAGCCCTCGTCCACCGACCGTGAATGGGGCCAGCCGGGGTACTCATATATAATAGTATCGGTCAATAAAGGCAAGGACACTTCCATAAAGTGCTGGTCCTTTGAGGGAGAGAACGACCCGTTCAAGGAAATAAAGATAAAGATAATATGACTCGGCCGGGGCCGGAACCCGGCAGGGCTTTTGATATTCTCAAAGGCTAAAAAGCAGACCCCCTCGACCCTTTAAAACAGGCGGTACGGCCCCCCTCAAAAGGGGCATATTTTTATGGGGCGGGATCAAAATGGTTTGAACACGCACAGCGAGCGCATTCCCCGCTGCTTGCGGCGGGGTTTAGCGAGCGAATCGAAATTTTTTCCTTTTGTGTCGAAGATTCCCCGCGGCTTGCTGCGGGGAGATTCAACCACCGTATCAGCTTATACGTATAAGTAACCGGTTTGATTAGGTTTTTCACCGGGTATTTTTTTGGAGGAATGATGGACTTCACCGAAGAGCAGATAGAGCGCTACTCAAGGCACATAATATTGCCGGAGGTAGGGGGGAGGGGACAAGCAAAACTATTAAAGAGCAGGGTCTTTGTCCTCGGGGCCGGCGGGCTCGGCTCTCCGTCGCTAATGTACCTCGCGGCCGCGGGCGTTGGCACCATAGGCGTGGCCGACGGGGACTGCGTGGACCTGTCGAACCTCCAGAGGCAGATAATCCATAACACCGACCGCGTGGGAAAGCCCAAGGTCCTCTCCGCCAAGGAGACGATCGAGAAGCTGAACCCCGATATAAAAGTCATCACCCACCACGGCAGGCTCACCGTGGATAACATCAGGGAGGTCATAAGGGACTATGACGTCGTCCTCGACGGGAGCGACAACTTCCCGACCCGGTTCCTTATGAACGACGCCGCGTTCTTCGAGGGAAAGACGCTCGTATCCGGCTCCATGTTCAGGTTCGACGGGCAGGTCGCGGTCTTCAAGCCGCAGAAGGGCTTCCCCTGCTACAGGTGCCTATATCCTGAGCCGCCGCCAAAGGGGCTCGTGCCGAGCTGTCAGGAGGCCGGAGTCCTCGGGGCGCTTGCCGGGGTCATAGGCGTATTGCAGGCGGTGGAGACCGTAAAAGAGCTGCTCGGCATAGGCGAGACCCTTGCCGGGTACCTGATGATATTCGACGCCCTCAAGATGACGTTCAGGAAGGTGAAGGTCATGAAAGACCCGGAGTGCGCCCTTTGCGGCCCTGACGCCACGATAAAAGAGCTGAAGGCCTACGAGGAGCAGGCGTGCGAGTTCAAGGCGGCGACCTGCGAGAGCTGATAATAAATATAAGCCGTCTTAAGAAAAGCCCGTAACCTCCTTTAAAATTTATAATTATTAAAACCCGCCATCGCCGGTGCGGTAATGGTCTTTCAGTCCCTTCCCGTGAGGGGAGGGGCGGCTCCCGGCGCTTGGGGTGAGGCCTTTGATCTATGAAGAAAAATTACCTGAATACCCCCGGGGCGCTGAAGATCGACCTCATGCTCCGCGGGATAAGGATAGACGACCCGGTCGTCAAGGCCTGGGCCTGCGGCTCTTCGGGCATAGACATAATGCTCCCTCAGAACACCCCTGTGAACATCCCGTGCAGCGAGGAGTTCACGGGCAGCTCGCCGTATATCATAAAGAAGAAGGGGAGCGGCTATGCCATAACCGACGGCAAGGGCGAGGTCGGGGTAAGCCTCCTTGAGAGGCCCGCCTTTTACAATAAAAAGACCTCTACAGGCGTTCATTTTTCCAATATAGGCGCCTCTCACGGCAGCTACACGGTCATAACGCCGTCCCCGAGGTGCGATTTCTTCAACCGTTCTATAGAGTGCAAGTACTGCGCCGGGAACTTCGACATAAAGGGCAGGGACAATACCGTATATTCCGTCGAGGAGGTCATCGAGACCGTCGAGGCCGTGCTGAAGGAGAAGTCCTCCGGGGTGATATACTTCTCCATCGGCTTTTCCGATACCGACGACGGCGGCATAGAGTTCCTCAAGCCCTACATAAAGGCGGTAAAGAAGCAGTTCAACTGCCTCGTTGCGGTGGAGGCCCTGCCGCCGAAGGAGAATCACTGGATAGAGGAGACTTACGCGCTCGGGGCCGACTCGGTCCTTTATAACCTCGAGATATTCGATAAGGAGCTCTTCGAGCTTATCTGCCCCGGCAGGGCCCAGCTCATAGGGCAGAAGAGGTACATGGAGGCGCTGGCACACGCGGCGAAGATATTCCCGAACGGCACGGTGGCGTCCCACCTCATAGTGGGCCTCGAGCCGCCGGGCTCGACCTGCCAGGGGATAGACTTCCTGACGGAGATGGGAGTGGTTCCGATACTGCCGATATACAGGCCCTCGAAGGGCAGGGCGCTTCGGATAGAGCCGCTCAACACGGAGATAATAATACCCGTATACAAGCACCTCTACGGCGCGCTCAAGAAGAAGGGGATAAGCCTCAACTGGGTGCGCGACATAAGCATGGTGACGACCCCGCTCGAGGTGAGGGAGCTGGTGGAGGGCGGCGGCAAGACGATAGCCGAGAGCTTCTACAACTCGAAGCTCGGCAGGAAGACGGCCTGGGGCTTATCGACGCTTAGAAGGAAGCTGAGGGTGAAGGACTCGAAAGACGAGGGGCATTAACAGGCTTCTCAAAAAGTCCATCTGCTTTGTTGTCTTCGTCTTGTCATAACGTAAGGAGAGTACGCCGCATTCCCCGCTTCTCGACTCGCATCCGGAGCTTTTTGAGCAGCCTGAAGCCGCATGGGATTTAATAAAATCCTAGTTTTAAGTGCCGGAGAATTGTTTGAGCGTTGAAATAGACACAAGGCCCCTGTGGCTCATACTTTCGCTTAAGGCGTTAAGGCCCGCGTTCTTCATCGCGCTCGCCCTCCTTTTCTGGTTCCTCGCGACCATGCCCACGCCAGAGGGGCTTTCAATAGAGGGGCAGAGGGCCATAGCGGTATTTGCGGTATGTCTGATACTGTGGGTATCGAACATGGTCCCGCTGGCGATAACGAGCCTGTTCGCCATAGTGCTCGTGCCGCTTTTCGGGGTGCTTTCCAAGAAGGACACCTACGCGCTATTCGGCAACGAGGCGGTATTTTTCATACTCGGCGCGTTCATGCTCGCCGGGGCGATCATGCACTCCGGGCTCTCGAACAGGATAGCCCTGAACATCATGGAGAGGTTCGGGGACTCGCCGAGGAAGCTCCTCTTGAGCATATTCCTCCTTGCGGCGGTACTGTCCTTTTTCATGTCGGAGCACGCGGTCGCGGCGATGCTCTTCCCCATAGTCTTCGACATCTCCAAGGGGCTTAACTTACGTCCCGGCAAGTCTAATTACGGCAAGCTCCTTTTCTTCGCGCTCGCCTGGGGGTGCGTGATAGGCGGCGTGGGCACGTTCCTCGGAGGGGCACGGGTGCCTCTTGCCATAGGCATACTGAAGGAGACTACCGGGCGCACCATAGAGTTCCTCGACTACACGGTAGCCGTCCTCCCGCTCGTCGTCATAATGCTCCTCGTGGGGTACTTCCTCCTTACCCGGTTCTTCCCGATAGACGTGGAAGGGGTGGAGAGCGCGCACCAGGTGCTCGTAAAGAGGCTTAAAGGTCTCGGCAAGATGAGCTACGACGAGTACGCCGTCGGAGCCGTCCTCGGGGTCACGATACTCGGGTGGATATTCCTCGGCAAGCAGGCCGGGCTCGCCACCGTCGCCCTTGTGGCGGTAGTAGTGCTCTTCGTCCTGAAGCTCGTCAGGTGGAAAGATATCGAGGAGTACGTCAACTGGGGTATAATACTCATGTACGGAGGGGCGATAATACTCGGAACGGCGCTCGACAAGAGCGGGGCCGCCGCATGGATGGTAAATAGCGCGCTGTCCGGGTGGGCCACCACCCCCTGGACGGTCTTCGCCGTCTTCTCGCTCCTTTCGATATTCCTGACCGAGGCGATGAGCAACGCGGCCGTTATAGCGATACTCCTGCCGGTCTCCGTCGGCATGGCGGACAGCCTTTCCATGGACCCGGCCATAGTGACGTACTCGATAGCCGTGCCGGCCGGGCTCGCCTTCATGTTCCCGATGTCCACGCCGGCGAACGCCATAGCGGTATCGTCGCACTACATATCCGTAAAGGACATGGCAAAGGGCGGGTTCATAATGTGCATTACGGCCTGGGTCGTCTTCAACCTGGTGGCGGCCTTTTACTGGCCTCTTATAGGGATGGGGTATACGAAATGAAAAAGGTATTGCTTGTCCTCTCGACTTCGGGAACCTCGGCCTCTGCAATAGACTACGCCGTAAAGAGGGCGAAGGACGAGGGTGCCGCGCTTGTGGCGCTCTACATACTGGAGACGGGCCTTGCGAACGAGGTCTTCGATACCTTCTCGGACATAGGCTTCATAGGGGAGAAGCCGTCGATGGAGCTCTCCGAGTCGATAATGAAGGAGTACAGGCAGAGGGGCTACGAGGAGCTCGGCAGGGTGCAGGTAAAGGCCATGGAAGAGGCCGTCGGCTTCGAGCCGCTGATGGAGCAGGGGGAGTTCGTGCGGACGGTACTCGACATGATAAAGAAGTCCGGCGCGGGGGTGGCCGTACTCGTCAGAAGGAAGAAGAAGCAGATATTCAAATATTTCTCGAGGTCGCTCGCGGACGAGGTCAAGGAAAAGGCGCCCTGCGAGGTCGTCCTTTTTACGGAGGAGTGAGATGTCCAGGGTTTTCACGGCTGAAGAGCTTAAGAAGATAAGCCGGGGGTTCGAGGATAGCGGCCCCGGTGAGATACTCAAGTGGGTGGTCGAAAGCTTCGACAGGAACGACTTCGCGCTCGCCTGCAGCTTCGCCGAGCTTACCGTGCTCGATATGCTCGTAAAGATAAAGAAGGACGCGAGGATATTCTATATCGACACCGGACACCTTTTTAAGGAAACGCGCGACCTCGTCGCAAAGGCCGAGCAGACCTACGGGATAAAGGTGGAGCGGTTCACCCCGCTCATCCCGAAAGACGAGATGGACAGGCAATACGGCCCGGAGCTCTGGAAGAGGGACCCCGACAAGTGCTGCGAGCTTTTGAAGGTGGAGCCCCTGAAAAGGGCGCTCAAGGGGCTCAAGTGCTGGGTCACGGGCCTTAGAAGGTGCGAGTCCCCGTCACGGGCGGACGCGCCGATAGTAGGATGGGACGCGAAGAACGGCCTCATAAAGGTCAACCCCATAGCGAAGTGGACCGACAAGCAGGTTTGGGACTACAACCACGCCAACAACGTCCCCTATAACGAGCTGTTGGACAGGGGATACCCCTCCATAGGGTGCCAGCCCTGCACGTCCCCGGTAAAGCCCGGTGAAGACCCGAGGTCGGGCAGGTGGGCCGGGTCCGGCAAGACCGAGTGCGGGCTGCACAAATAAACGGACAGAGCCGGAGGGCCCATAAAAAGCCTTTTATTCGAGATAAGAGAGCTTGCCTTCCGCGCGGGCGCGGAGATACTCAAGGTCTACGCGAGCGGGGTGTTCGAGACGTCTTATAAAGAGGAAGGCTCGCCGCTTACTCTCGCGGACAGGCGCTCAAACGAGGTGATAGCAAAGGGGCTTTCATCCATCACCCCGCACCTTCCGGTGCTATCCGAGGAGTCGAGGCAGGAGGGCTACGCCCGCCGCAGGGATTGGGGGAGGTTCTGGATGGTGGACCCGCTCGACGGCACAAAGGAGTTCATAAAGCGTAACGGCGAGTTCACTGTGAACATAGCCCTTATCGAGGGCGGCAGGGCTATCTTAGGTGTTGTATTCGCACCCGTTTTAGGGGTATGCTATCTGGCTGCTAAGGGCGAAGGCGCCTTCAGGGTCAAAAACGGCTTCGAGGAGAGGATATACGCCCGCCCGTACAGCGGCGGCCCGCTAAGGGTCGTTGCGAGCAGGTCCCACCGGGGGCCGGAGCTCGAGGCGTTTTTGGGGAGACTCTCCGGTGCCGAGCTGGTGAACATGGGCAGCTCCCTGAAGCTCTGCCTTGTGGCCGAAGGGGCCGCGCACCTTTACCCGAGGTTCGGCCCGACGATGGAGTGGGACACGGCCGCGGCGCAGTGCGTGGTCGAGGAGGCGGGCGGCAGCGTTACCGACATGAAGGGGCAGAGGCTCCTGTACAACAAAGAGGACCTGCTTAACCCATATTTCATCGTTTCAGGCGGGAATCAGGGAATCGAGCAAATACTATAGGCTACCTAAAAAGAAGGAGGAAACAAGTTGTGTCTACACTAACACCGCCCCACGGAGGGGTACTGAAGGAATTACTGGTCTCCGAAAAAGAGGCCGAGCAGCTAAAGGCAAAGGCGCGCGACCTCGCGTCCTGGGACCTGACCGAGAGGCAGATCTGGGACATAGAGATGCTCCTTAACGGCGGGTTCTCCCCGCTCGACGGGTTTCTCCGCAAGGCCGACTACGAGTCCGTAGTAAAGGACATGAGGCTGTCTTCAGGGGTAGTCTGGCCCATGCCCATAACCCTCGACGTGACCGAGGCCTTCGCCGCAAAGTTGAAGGAAGGCTCCGAGGTCGCCCTCCGTGACCCGGAGGGCGTCCTCGTTGCCGTGCTTACGGTAAAGGACATCTGGACTCCGGACAAGAAGAAAGAGGCCCAGCTCGTCTTCAAGAGCGACGACATAGCGCACCCCGGCGTAAATTACCTCTTTAACAAGGCGAACCCGGTCTATATCGGCGGGCCGCTCAAGGGCGTGGAGCTGCCGGCGCACTATGACTTCAAGCAGTTGAGGTTCACCCCGAAGGACCTGAGGGAGAAGTTCAAAAAATCGGGCTGGAACAGCGTAGTAGCCTTCCAGACCCGGAACCCGATGCACAGGGCGCACCAGGAGCTTACCTTCAGGGCCGCGCAGATGTGCGAGGCCAACCTCCTCATACACCCGGTCGTGGGCATGACAAAGCCGGGCGACGTAGACCATTATTCGAGGATACGCTGCTACGAGCACCTCATAAAGCAGTACCCCGAGCAGACTACGATGCTGAGCCTCCTGCCCCTTGCCATGAGGATGGGCGGGCCGTGCGAGGCCGTGTGGCACTCGATAATAAGGAAGAACTACGGCTGCACGCACTTCATAGTCGGCAGGAACCACGCCGACCCCGGCAAGAACAGCAAGGGCGAGCCTTTCTACGGGCCCTACGACGCGCAGGAGCTTCTCTCAAAGCTCCAGGACGAGATAGGCATAAAGATGGTCCCGTTCCAGGAGATGGTCTTCGTGCAGGAGAAGGCCGAGTACGTGCCCGTTGACGAGGTACAGAAGGGGGAGACGGTATTGAACATATCCGGCACCGAGTTCCGCCGCCGCCTCCAGCAGGGCCTCGACATACCGGACTGGTTCTCCTATACCGAGGTCGTAAACGAGCTCCGGAGGACGTACCCGCCGAGGCACAGGCAGGGCTTCACCGTATTCTTTACCGGCCTTTCGGGCTCCGGAAAATCCACCATCGCCAACGCCCTTATGGTAAAGCTGATGGAGATGGGCGGCCGTCCCGTGACGCTACTCGACGGGGACCTCGTAAGGAAGCACCTTTCGAGCGAGCTCGGGTTCTCCCGCGAGCACAGGGACATAAACATATTGAGGATAGGGTTCGTGGCCGGGCAGATAACCATGAACGGCGGCGCGGCCATCTGCGCGCCCATAGCGCCTTACAAGAAGACGAGGGCGCAGGTGAGGGAAGAGGTATCGAGGCACGGCGGCTTCCTCGAGGTGTATGTCTCCACCCCGATAGAGACCTGCGAGGAGAGGGACAGGAAGGGCCTGTACGCCAAGGCGCGCGCCGGGATAATAAAGGAGTTCACGGGCATAAGCGACCCCTATGAAGCGCCCGAGAACGCCGAGATAGTCATCGACACAAGGGAGTGCTCGCCGGACGAGGCCTCCCAGAGGATAATACTCAAGCTCGAACAGCTCGGGTTCATAAAGTAGCCGATATGCCGATATGATTGTAGGGCCGCCCTTAATAAGGGCGGCCCTACAATATCCGGCAAGTAAAAAAAATCTTCGCCCATCCGCTTTCCAATATGCCGAACCTCGATAAATTAAAACACGGGCTCATCGACGCTGCCGAATCGTTAAGGGGCGCCCTTACCTCCATGAGCGACGATTTTTACCGCAACCCGGAGACCGGCCTTGAGGAGAAAAAGACGTCCTCCGAGATGCAGGCCTTCCTTGAGAAATACGGGTTTACGGTGGAGGCCGGGGTCGCGGGGATGCCGACGGCCTTCAGGGCCGGGCTCGGCAAGGGCAGGCCCGTCATAGCGCTCCTGGCCGAGATGGATGCGCTGCCGGGCATAGGCCACGGCTGCGGCCACAATATCGCTGGCACGGCCTCCATAGGCGCGGCGGCGGCGTTGTCGGAGGTGTTGAGAGGGCTTGACTGGAGCGGCACCGTACTCGTCCTCGGCACCCCTGCCGAGGAGCTCGGCAAAGGCAAGATAGAGATGATAAACGCCGGGGTCTTCAATACCGTTGACGCCGCGATGATGGTCCACGGCTCTTCGAGAAGGACCGTGGTGAAGCACTTCCTCGGGCTTACGAGGCTCAATTTCACCTTCCGGGGGCGCTCAAGCCACGCCTCGGCCTATCCGGAAGAGGGGATAAACGCGCTCGACGCGGTCATCCAGACGTTCAACGCCATAAGCGCTCTGCGCCAGCAGATGAGGGGGGACTGCAAAGTCCACGGGATAATAACCGAAGGCGGCAAGGCGCCGAACATAATCCCCGAGCTTGCCTCCGCGAGCTTCTACGTGAGGTCTAAGGACTTAAAGGAGCTCGCCTCGCTCAAGGAAAGGGTCGTCAACTGCGCGAAGGGCGCGGCCATTGCCACCGGCTGCTCGCTCGATGTCAGGGAGGAAGGCGAGACGAACGCGCCGATGAAGCTGAACGCGGCCTTTGCCGACGCGTACAGGGGCGCTTTAAAGGTGCTGGGGCTGCCTGAGGACACCCAGGCCCCCGGGCGGAACGTTGGCTCGTCTGATATAGGCAACGTTTCTCAGGCCGTGCCTGCCCTCCACCCCCATGTACCCATAAGACAGGGGATAAACATCCATACCCGCGAGTTCGCGGACGCAACCGTCACCGTTGACGGCCACAGGGCGCTCATGGAAGGCGTCAAGACGCTCGGGCTGACTGTTTTGGAGCTGCTCTTCAACGCCCGGACTTTGGATGAGGTAAAAAAGGACTTCCTCACTGAATAAGTTTTAGGCTACCTCTAAAAATTGTTCTTTTTCCTGATCTCTGTGTCAGGGCGAAAATAAAAATGCTCACATATTACCATATATGCTCCGCTTTTTATTTCCGCCCTTCCTTGACCTAAGAAAAAATAACTAATTTTTAGAGGCATCCTTTACTTAAGGAAGCTCCGATTGATTGGTCATTTTGTCATTCTGAGGGAGCGCAGTGACCGAAGAATCTCGTAACTGCAGGCTTATTTACCATGAGATTCTTCCCCTTCGCTTCGCTCAGGGCTTCGGCTAACACGCTCAGAATGACATGCGGGTGCGAATTAATCAGAAATTCTTTAAACTTTTCTTGATTCTCCGCCGAAATTATTTTATGATTTCGTAGAGTTTGTGCCTTTTCGCACTGAAGAAAGCCCGTTTTGCGTTTAATATCGGGCTTGTATGCGTCCGAGGCCGTCTATTCCAGTTCAACGTCTTTTCTCCCCGGCGAAACTTCCAGCGCTTCGGGTATCCCATGAAAATCGGAGTTTTTTGATGGGCTATAGCAGAAAGAAATTTATCGTCAAACCGGCTTACCAATTAAAGCTCGCCCTTAACCTCTTCATATACATAATCGCATATTCGATAATACTGGGCTTCATAATATTCTACCCCCTGTACAACGAGTTGAACTCGCCCGCGCTCGGCGTCGATGAGCAGGCGCGCCTGTCGGCCATGGTCCTCTACCTCCATAAGAGGGTCTGGATAGGGCTATTGCTCGTGGCCGTGCTGGCTGCCGTCCACGCTATATTCTCGTCGCACAGGGTGGTCGGCCCCATGTACAGGTTCGAGCAGGCGGTGGACGCCCTCATCAGGGGTGATTATTCCACCCGCATAAGGATAAGGAAGAAGGACGAGTTCAAGGAGATGGAGGGCCGGTTGAACGAGCTTGCCGGAGTTCTTGAGCTTAAAAGGACGAGGGATTCCCAGTTCTACGCCGACATGAAGACCCGGCTTGAGACTATTTCCGCCATGCTGGAGGCCGAAGGGGCCCGGTACCCCGAGGACGTCAAGAGGCTCATGCACTCGATAATAGCCGAGCTCAGCTCCCAGAGGCTTTAGGCGCGCGCCCTGAAAGTTCCATGACTGGCGCGTCCTTTTTTTACTGATACGAGCGGAGAAAAGTTATTGTTTCCGGAAGACCCCCTGGCCGTAAGCCGTGGGGCTTCAATAAAACCCGAACCCCTTATGGCCTCAAGCGCTATCCCATGCCCCTTCTCCCGGAGAGACTCCCATCAAAAAGACCGGGGCTTCACGGTCCTCGAACTGCTATTCGTCATGGCCATCATCGGCATACTGGCGGTCATAGCCATACCCGCGTACACGGGTTTCATCCAGAAGGCGAGAGAGACCGCCGTGATATCATACCTCGGGAAGGTAAAACGGGGCGAGGAGATATTCAGGCTGACGGACCCGGCGGGGCTCTACTCCGGGGACTTCGACCAGATAGAGACGACCGGAGCCATACCGCCCGCCACCGGGGGCGCGAGCAGGGTCGTCCACGACTATAACTTCTCCATCAGCTCCGGCGTGGCCGGCGCCCCCTACTGGAGGTTGAACGCCGACCCCGTTAGCGGCTCGGCCTCGGTGCGCTGGTTCTATACCGACGAGACGGGGATCATAAGATATAATACAGGGGCGGCCGCGGGGCCGTCGAGCCCGCCTATCTGACCGGTCTAAAAGCCTTTCGCCGTAATAAGGATTTAATCCCTGAAATATGGTATATAAGAAAAGCACGGGGCCGCGACGGCCCCGGACCTATCAAAAGGGCAAAAAGGGAGGGTCTTATGATAAGGGACGGTTTCATGACAAGGAAAGGCCCGGACAGAAGCCTTCGTCTCCGCAACAGCCTTAACCGTCTTTTCAAAGCCTGTCTCGTCTTTTCCATGCTTATCCTTCCGCTGGCGGGCCTTTCAATGGCCGATGAGCCCGCTGAGTCCAAAACGATCGAGGCCACCGGGACAGCCACCATAAGCCCCGATAACGCGGCCGCGGCGAGGGACGCCGCCATAGGCGATGCCCTCAGGAAGGCCGTGGAGCAGGCCGTGGGGACGCTCGTATCATCCGAGACCATGGTGGAGAACTACCAGGTCCTTTCGGACAACGTCTATACGAGGACACAGGGCTATATACGGAGCTATGCCGTGATAAAGGAGGCGCAGGCGCAGGGCCTCTACCAGGTCACGGTCCGCGCGATAGTCGGCGTCGGGCCGCTCGAAGACGACCTCGGCGCAATGGGGCTCCTCCAGAGGAAGGTCCAGAGGCCAAGGGTGCTCTTCATGATATCCGAGAAGAACATCGGGCATAGGTACTATAGCTTCTGGTGGTGGGGGAGGAGCGAGTACAGGGGCGAGACGGTCGACATATCCTCCGCCGAGACATCCTTGAAGGAGCTTTTCGGAAAAAAGGGTTTCAACGTGGTCGATATCATGGCGGCGAGGTCAGGGGTCGCGACAGGTTCCATCAGTGCGCCTTTCGAGGTGCAGGACGCGTTCAAGGTGGAGGACCTTACGCAGACCGCCGTCAGGCAGATAGGGAGGGAGATTAACGCCGATGTGGTGGTATACGGCAAGGCCCTGGCTACCGAAGGCCCGAGGACCCCTGGCAGCGCGGTCAGCTCCTACATAGCCGATATGACCGCGCAGGCCGTGAATGTCGACGACGGGGTCGTACTCGGGGCCTCGAAGGGGCACGGCATATCGAGGAACGTCTCCGGGGTTACCGGCGGGACGGAGGCGATCTCAAGGGCCGCGACTGAGGCCGGGGAGAGGCTTATCGAGCAGATAACCGCGAAGTGGGTCGGGCCCAGCTATATCACCATGAGGATCACGAACATAACCGATTACAGGAAAATAACGGATTTCACGAAGGCCCTCAAGGTCAGGGTGAGGGGCATATCCGCCATATACCAGAGGAAGTTCGTACCCGGAGAGGCCGTATTCGAGATAGAGTCCAAGTCCAGCGCGCAGGCCATAGCGGACCAGGTCTCAAGGCTCGGCCTTCCCTTCAAGGTAATGGAAACTACCCAGAACACCATAGAGATTATAATGCAGACCCCGCAGTAGCTACGCAGGCTTTAACGCAGCTATCGAAGGAGAGGCCAGCCGATGAGGAAGACGCTACTGTTTTTCTTTGCCGCGGCGATTATCGTACTGACCGCGTGCGCGGTCCCGGTGAGGAAGTATTACCCGAACTATTCGAACCCGGTCTACTCCGTGGCGGTGCTTCCATTCTATAACGCCACGAACGACGTCGACGGCCCCAGGATGATCAGGGAAGAGTTCTTCAAAAGGATGCAGGAAAGGCATTACCTGACCACGCCCATCAAAGAGGTCGACGGCGTCCTCCTCGACCAGATGGGGATAACGCTCGGCTCCCAGCTCGAGATGACCAGCCCCCAACAGCTCGGCGAAGTGCTCGGGGTGGACGGGGTCCTCTACGGCTACGTGCTCAACTTCGACGACATAACCACGGGTCTGTACAACGTGAAGAAGGTAAGGGCCGGGTTCAAGCTCGTGGACACGAGGACGGGCGCGGTCGTCTGGTCCGAGGGGCTCGGGGTAAAAAGCGCGCTCGCCGGAGGGAAGGCAGGCGCGGGGATAACGATATTGAAAGAAGTGAAAGACGAAGGCATTGAGCCGTATAAGTCGATCAACGGCATAGAGGAGATACCGGGGCTCAAGGACTGGCACGTGATGAGGGCCGCGGCCACGGAGAAGGCCGGGGACGCCGCGCTCATCTCTTTGGGGGAGAAGATACTTACGAAAGCCATGGGCGTCCACCTGAGGGCCGAGACCGACGTGATGCTCGACAGGGTCATGACGGGCTTCCCATCGGGGCCGGGCTCGTCCAGGGAGGCGCCGCGCCGGTCAAGGTGAAGAAGATAGAGGACGGGGATAAGAAATAATTTCCTGATTTCCAAGGGCCGAAGCTCTGCTTCAGACCCGGCATAAAAGGAGGAGGAATATGTTCAAAGGGTTGAACTTCAGGGCCGTAAGGCTCGCGGCCACGGTCTTTCTTATGTCCGGGGCGTATCTGCTGTCCGGGTGCTCGCCCACCATGACAGGGGCGGTCAAGGAGGACGTAAGCATTACCGGGCAGACCACGAGGCTCGAGGAGGCCGGGGCCCAGTACAGGGGCCCGAGCTACAATATAGCCATCATACAGTTCGACAACAAGACCGCGAGCAAGACCATCGGGGTCGGCGAGGCCGCAACCGAGATACTCCGAACCATAGTGAAGCAGTCCGGGCTTGAGCCCATGGTGCTCACTAAAGACGAGATGAAGCAGCAGGAGAGGATGATAGAGCTGCAGCAGACCGGGGCCGTAAAGAAGGGCAGGAAGGACGCGGCCGAGGGGTTCGAGTCCGTTGACTTCAGGATATCCGGCGCCGTGACGGCCTATTCGGAGGTAGAGGAGTCCTCGGACATGCTCATCGTCCAGAGCAAGACCCACGTAGCGAGGGTCCAGGTCGATTACGCCCTCGTGGACATCGCCACGGGCAAGAGCCTACTGTCGGAGTCCGGCATGGGAGAGTACAGGAAGAAGACCGGCGGCGCCCTTGGGCTCGGCTCGAGGTCCACGGCCGACCCGGGCCTGCGCGACGGGGCGCTAAGGGACGCGCTTTCCAAGGTGATGACCAGGATGGTGGAGAAGCTCAACTCGCTCCCCTTCCAGTCGAGGGTAGTGCTCGTCGAGCCGGGCAGCCTCATAATAAGGGCCGGCACGAAGAGCAGGCTCGAGCCGGGCACGGTGCTCGGCATCTACAGGCCGGGGGCTGACCTTGTGGACCCGGAGACCGGCAGGGTGATAGGCAAGAGGGAAAAGCAGATAGGCGAGGCGGTCCTTATGGCCCATCAGGGCGAGAACGTCTCCGAGGCCTCGATAAAATCCGGGGTCGGCTTCCAGGCGGGCGACGTTGTGAAGGTTCTGAAATAAGGACGGGCAACTCCGCCGTCCTATAACGGAGGCGCAGATGAGAAATCTTTTCAAGGCATTCGTCTTGCTCGCGCTCGCGGCCGCGGCCTTTTACGGCTGCGCCCGGCCGTCGGCAAGGTGCACTTCCCCCGAGGACAACCCCCGGCACCATTACCTCGCAGGCATGGACCTGCTTGAGCAGGACAAGGTCGAGGACGCCGCGGCCAAGTTCGACAGGGCGATATACTGCGATAGCTCGTTCGGCCCGGCGCACGGCGGCATGGCCATGGTGGAGGCGGCAAGGGCGGGCTTGACCGCTGACGAGGCCCACAGGAAGCTCGAGGTTGAAAAGTCCTTCGACCAGCTGAAGTCCGCGTACAAGAACGCTGAGACCCCGGAGGACGAGTTCGCCTACAGGCTCGCATCGATGCGCGTCTATACGGCCCTCAGGATAAAGGGCTGGCTCGGGGAGGCCGAGGACGATTACAAGGCCGCCATGAAGCTAAAGACCGACGACAGGAAGCTCATCTACTACGACGGCAGGGAGGCGGCCTCGTACTTCATGGGGCTTGCCTACATTGAGGCGCGCGAGTTCCAGCTGGCGCGCGACAGGTTCAGCGACGTACTGAACGCGAAGAAGGAAGGCAAATGGAACGCGCCCGCCGACAGGGAATGGAAGAGGGTCGATAAGATCGTAAGCGCCATGGGCGGCATAACGCTCGGCGACGTAGGCAAAGAGATAGCCCTGATGGGCTCGGTAAAGAGGGCCGACATGGCCGCGCTCATAGCCGATGAGCTGAAAATCGATAGGCTCTTCGCCGGGAGAATACCCGTAAAGTCCGAGATCGACAGGATGAAGCCGGGGTTCGTCCCCGCGGACGTCGCGTCGAACCCATTCAAAGAAGAGATACTCACCATGATGAAGTGGGGCGTAAGGGGTTTCGAGCCAGTTTACGACGAGGCCACGAGGGCGTATCTCTTCAAGCCCGGTGAGCCGCTCACGAGGAAGGACTTCGCCTTCGTGCTCGAGGACATACTCATAAAGATTACCGGGGACGAGAAGATGGCCGGGGCCTACTTCGGCCATGAAAAGTCGCCGTTCCCGGACGTCCCGGCGACTTCCGCCTGGTATAACGCGATAATGAACGTGACGACCCGTAACATCATGGAAACCGAGCTCTCCGGCGAGTTCAGGCCCAACGACAGCGTCGACGGGGCCGAGGCCGTGCTGGCGGTAAGGGTGTTGAGGCAGAGGCTAAATATTTATTAACCGGCTGCTCAAAAAGTCCATCTGCTTTGTTGTCTTCGTCTTGTCACAACGTAAGGAGAGTACGTCTCATTCCTTGCTCCTCGACGCCTCGCGGACTCGATTTTGAGCAGCCTGATGTGATTTTGAGTTTTTCCGCAACCTGTTATGCAATCCATGTAATGTTGCATCCTGTTAAATCGGAACAAGGAGGAGATATGAGAAGAGTCTTTTTAGTCCCCTTTTTCATGGTCCTTTTGGCCGTCTTCGCGTGGGCGGGGCCGCAGGACTTTCCCCAGGTCGTCACAGACCCGAGGCAGGCGTTCATGACCGGCGCGATAGTCGTAAAGGGCGAGGGGGCCGCGCCCTCGGACAAGAGCCTGTCCGCCGTCCAGAGGAGGATATTGGCGCTGAGGGCCGCAAAGGTCGTAGCGCTGCGCGAGGTCTCGGAGATAGTGGACGGGGTCTCGGTAAGCGGCGAGACCGCCGTGGTGAACGCGGCCGCCGAGTCTGACGTGGTAAGGACTACTGTCCAGGGCATCGTCAAGGGCGCGCAGGTCATAAGGGAGGCCTACGAGCCACTCAGCGGCATGGCGGTCGTCTACGTCTCCGTGCCCATGACCGGGCCGAACGGCCTCATAGGGCAGCTCCTCCCGCAGGTCATACCGCTGGTGCCGCAGCAGCAGATGCCGCTCTACCAGCCCCCGGCGGAGACGGCCCAGCCGAAGGACTTCGACGGGCTCATACTCGACGTGAGAGAAAAGCCCTTCAAGCCGGCGCTCATAAACAGGGTGTTGACGAAGAACGGCGAGGTCGTCTACGACCCTGCGAAGGTGGCGCAGGACATACTCGTTGAAAGGGGCGCCGCCGAGTACACGAATGACATCGGCAAGGCCAGGGCCCTTCTCGGGGAGCGCGGCTCCAATAACCCGATAGTGGTCAAGGCCGCCGGGGTCGTGAAATCCACGGACGTGGAGATACCCGCAGAGGACGCGGGCGCGGTATTCTCGTCGAACCAGGCGAGCAACTTCCTCGAAGGCGCGAAGGTCGTTTTCGTTTTGAAGTAGAGGCCGTAAAAAAAGCTGAAGGAGGTATGCCGTGAAGAAGTTGGTCGCAGCGGTAATTGTCTTTTTAGCTTCGATATTGGCAAGCTCCACCGCCCACGCGCTGGTGGACGTGGACGCGAGGTACTGGTTCTCCAACCTCGATTCCAAAGTCAAGGCGACAAGCGGCGGCGTAATAGGCACGGACATAGACCTGGTCAAGGACCTCGGGCTCGATGACAAAAAGGGCTTCCTCGAGGGCCGGGTCACGCTCGAGCTCGGGAGCCACAAGCTCAGGTACGCCTTCGTGCCCCTCAAGTGGGACGGCAGCAAGACGATAACCCAGACGATAACCTTCGGGGGCCAGACCTACTCCGCCTCCACGGCGGTAGATTCCGAGCTGAAGCTCGACTACCACAGGCTCGCGTACGAGTACGACATAATAGACATGCTCAATAACCGCCTGGGCGTGATATTTGAGGTCAAATACTTCAACGGGGAGGCGCGCCTCAAGTCCTCCACCGTGGACGAGTCCCAGAAGATAAACCTGCCCATACCGACCGTTGGCATAGCCGGTCAGGTAGGGCTGCCCTTCCTCTTCTCCGTGGGCGGGGAGGTCACCGGCATATACGCCGGCAACAAGGCCTACATCTTTGACGCGGAGGCCGGGGTGAACGTAAAGCCCGCGCCGTTTGTCCTCATCTCCGGCGGCTACAGGGTCTTCAAGCTCCACGTCGAGAACAATGACGACAAGGGTGACATTACCGTAAGCGGCCCGTTCGTCAACCTGAAGGCCGACTTCTAAGAGTCTTTGAGTACAACATCACGCCGGGGGACTTCCAGCACATGAACGCTGGGGGTCCCCTGAAATTTTTTTGTGAGTAGGATATCATTGTGACAATGAAGCTCCTTAACTTCCTCGGAAGGCTCGTGTTGGAGCGCGTGAAGATACTCCTTAACGTGATCGATATCGCCACCACGTCCGTATGGTCGGCGTTATTCAGGTCCAACCGGGGCAGGAGCGCGGTGGTGAGCGTGCTCTTGAAGCAGATATACTTCACGGGCTTCGAGGCCATCCCGATAGTGTCGTGGATAGCGCTCATATTCGGGCTGATAGTCGTGACCCAGTCGCTCTCGATACTGCCGAGGTTCGGGGGCGAGGGGCTGATGGGGGAGATACTCGTCTGGGTAGTGGTGAGGGAGGCGGGCCCGGTCTTCGCCTCGGTCATCGTCATAGCGAGGAGCGGCACGGCGATAGCCTCCGAGCTCGGGAGCATGAAGGTATCGAAGGAGGTATGGTCGCTCGAGATGATGGGCATAGACCCGCTCCATTACCTCGTGATGCCGAGGGTGCTGGGCACGGCGGTAAGCGTATTCGTGCTGACGTTCTACTTCGAGGCCGTCTCCATACTCGGGGGGTATCTACTGGCCGGCTTCGGGAAGAACATCGCCTTCGGCGCATATATCTCGAACGTGCTCGGGGCAATGGGTTTCGTGGACGCGGGAGTTTCCCTCTTGAAGAGCGCGCTCTTCGGATTTATAATAGGGACTGTCTGCTCATACCACGGCCTCCTCGTTGAAAAATCCATCACCCAGATCCCCCAAGAGACGACAAAGGCTGTAATCGGGAGCTTGAGGCTCGTTTTCGTGACCGACGCCGTTATAACTTTCCTATTTTTCATGTAAGAAGGGGCGATATCAATATGGGCCCGCTTATCGAGATAAAAGACCTGACATCTTCCTCGGACGACGGCAGGAAGATATTTGAAGGCGCGAGCCTCGCCCTCTCCGGCGGCGAGAAGGTCCTGGTCACCGCGCCCGTGTCCGCGGGCAAAAGCCTGCTGCTGAAGCTCATAGCCGGGCTTGTAAGGCCCGAGGGCGGAGTGGTCCGGGTCTTCGGGGAGGACATCGCTAATTTAAGCGGGGACGGGCTTAAGTCGATAAGAAAGAGGATGGGGTTCGTCTTCCAGGACACCACCCTCATAAGCAACCTGAAGGTCATAGAGAACGTGGCCCTGCCCATGCAGTACCACACGGAGATATCCTACGCGTCCTCCATGGAGAGGGCGCGGCTCCTTCTTGAGGAGGCGGGCTTTACCGGGGACCTCTGGGCCCTTCCGGGCCCCCTGCCGCTTTTCGCCAAAAAGGAAGTCGCGGCCGCAAGGGCGCTCTCGCTCGAACCGGAGATAATACTCTGCGAGAACATCACGGACGGGCTGACGGAATTTGAGAAGGAGAGGGTGGCGTCATTCATACTCGGGTACCACGCCTCCGGAGGGAAACTCCTCATACTCACATCCAATACCGGGGATGAGGAGACGTTCTTCAGGCCCGGCCGCATGGTAAGGATAGAAGGACGGAGATTGGTCGAGAGAAATGCCGATTAAGGAAAAAGACCCGAGGTTCAGGAACCTTGAGATAAAGATAGGCGCGATGGTCCTTGTGGCCATCGCCGGCATTATCATCCTCATGGTCCGGATAGGCATGGAGAAGGACCTCTTTACGAGCAAGTACCGCATTTCATTCGTCTCCGCGAGCGGCTCGGGCTTCGTCGAAGGCATGCCGGTGAAGCTGTCGGGCTTCAAGGTCGGAAGGGTCAGGAGGATAGAGCTTACGGAAGACGCGAAGGTCAAGGTGACCGCCGAGATAAACAGGAAATACGAGAAGTGGATAAGGGAAGGCTCGAAGGCGCGGCTGGCCAAGGAAGGCTTCATAGGGGACTCGTACATCGAGATGACGATGGGGGCCTCCGGCGCGCGCGTGCTCTCTGACGACGACACGGTCCCGTTCGAGAAGGCTGGCGGGATAGAGGAGCTTGTCGAGGAGGCCAAGCCGATACTTAAGGAAGTTAAGGAGATAATCCATTACGTGAACAGCCCTGAGGGCGACATAAAGCTCATGCTCGGCAACATCAAGGACTTGACCGCCGAGATGAGGCAGACCCGGAAAGAGATCGACAGGACCGTAAGGAGCGCCAACAGGTTCGTCCTAGACTTGAACGCGAGGACGAACGAGACGCTCGACGGGGCCAACAGGTCCATCAGGAACGTCGAGGCCTTAAGCCTCAGGATCGAGCCCGTCATAAAGAGGGTGGAGGGCATCGCTGTGAATGCCGACGAGGCGGCCACGAGGCTGCCTCGGGCGGCGCAGAAGATAGAGCGGATACTCGATGACGTCTCCGCCGTTACCGGGCCGCTTTCAAACGAGGCGCCGCGCATAAAGAAGATACTCAGGGACACCCAGGAGACGGCGGCCCAGGCAAAGGCCGTCACAAAGGGCGTAAAGGAGAGCTGGCCCGTGAGGCTCATGGTGCCGGAGCCGCAGGCCCCGGGGCTGGTGCCGCTCGACAGCTACCTTATGAGGAGAAACCGGAAGTGAGCGTGAAGCACTCAGGCCTTAAAACATTTTTGTGTATAGTCGCGGTAACGGCCTTCTTTCTTGTTGGCTGCTCGCCGAAGGCCGTAAGGACGGACAGGCCGCAGGCCGTGGAGAGCGCCGTTGCCTATGAGGCGCAGGGGGTAGAGGCCTACGGCAAGGGCGACGCCGATGGGGCGCTCAGGAGCTTCATTGAGGCGCTCAGGCTCAACCGGTCGATCGACAACCGGCGCGGCGAGGCCGCGGACCTCATAAATATCTCGAGGGCGGAACTTGCGCTCGGGATGACCCTTGAGGCGAAAGGCCATGCCGAAGAGGCCATATCCGCGGCAAATGACGCGGGCGACGGAAAAAATATGTCCGAGGCGTACTCGACGTTGTCCATGGCAAAGTACGCGTTAAAGGACTACGACGGGGCGCTAAAGGGCATAGAGGATTCCCTTGCAATCGACGGCCATGTCGGTTATAAGTCAGGGTCTAAGCTCAATCTGAAGGGCCTGATACTGATGGAGTCGGGCAGGATCGGGGCCGAAGACGCCTTCAAAGACGCGCTTGAGGCGAACAGGCGCGCCAATGATAAGACGGAAGAGGCGAACTCCCTGAGGGCTCTCGGGGAGATTTACGCCACGGGCAAGCCTGAAGAGGCCCTTGAATCCTTCAAAGGAGCCTATGAGATAGACGCCGCCGCCGGAGACCCGGGGAAGATCGCCCTCGACCTCGAGTCGATGGCCGTGCTCCACAGGCAGGCCGGTAGGACGGACGAAGCGTTAAAGATATTCGAGCGGGCTTACAAGGTAAGCCTGAACAGCGGGCTCTACGAGGACGCGCTTGAAAGCATAGATGCCATGATAGGCATATACGAAGGGCTGAACGAAAGAGAGACGGCCGAGAGGTATATGAGGATAAGGGACGGTGTGAAGAAGCAGGATGAAGGCAGATGAAGCCGAGGATCCTTGCCGTAGATGACGACGAGCGGAACCTCGCCCTCCTTACCGCCAAGCTCGAGCGCGAGGGCTACGAGGTGGGCACGGCCCGTAACGGGATCGAGGCGTTGCAGAAGGTAAAGGACCTCCACCCCGATCTTATAATAATGGACGTGATGATGCCCCAGATGGACGGCTACGAGGCCCTGAGGAGGCTTAAATCGAGCGAGGAGACGAGGTATATCCCGGTCATAATGCTCACGGGCAGGGCCGACATAGAGGACAAGGTCATGGGCTTCGAGGTCGGCGCCGAAGACTACATCAACAAGCCCTACAGCCTCCAGGAGGTCGCGGCGCGGGTGAAATCGCTGCTGAGGATGAGGGCGCTCCAGACGAAGCTCAGGGAGGCCGAGCGGGTCGCCGCCCTCGGCGAGATGGTAGACGGCATAGCCCACGAGATAAGGAACCCGCTGACCGCCATAGGCGGGATGGCCAGAAGGCTATTCGAGGGCGAGACCGACCCGCAGCACAAG
This sequence comes from Deltaproteobacteria bacterium, assembly GCA_016219015.1. Classification (GTDB taxonomy): domain Bacteria; phylum Desulfobacterota; class GWC2-55-46; order GWC2-55-46; family GWC2-55-46; genus JACRCL01. The sequence goes on along the minus strand of JACRCL010000012.1, from coordinate 126,825 downwards.
GAATACGCCCAATGGATATTGAGGTCCGTCGAGAGGCTCGAGAGGATCATCCTGAGGATAGACGAGTACAAGAGGATACTCACTTCGACCCTTGCCAAAGGCGACATAAACAATGTCATCTTCGGAGCGGTCAAGGACGTAAAGGAGTTCATCGAGGGCGAGGGCAAGGAGATAACGATAAAGACGAACCTCATGCCCGACCCGCCGCCCGTCAACATGGACTACGGCAACCTGAAGACCGCTCTCTTTAACGTGCTCCAGAACTCCGCCGAGGCCATCGAGCGGAAAGGCGAGATAACGGTGGAGACCGCGCCCGCCCACGACCAGACGATAGCCATAAGGGTCATCGACACCGGCAGCGGCATAAGCGGGGACGAGATAAGGAAGGTCTTCAACCCCTTCCAGTCCTCGAAGTTCGGCAGCGCCGGGCTCGGCCTTACCATTACGTACAGGATCATACAGGACCACGGAGGAGAGATAGAGCTTCAGAGCCGCAAGAATGAAGGGACTACGGTCACTATAAGGCTGCACCCGGCGGAGAAGTAGAAAGAGGGACAGAGGAGATTTTTAGTTTAGCGGTTTCAGGTTTGTAACCTGAACCCCGGAATTTTTAATACCAATGAGTTATCTTTCAGCCAATGCCTTTTTGCGCATTGCCATGCGCCTTCGGGGTATTGCACCGCTCGCTGTCAGGCTCGCTCCATAAAAATAAACTACATACTCGCTCGCCTTCCCTTATGCTCGCCATGCAATACCCCTCGGGGTTTGGGAAAAACAAAAAATAAATTCACTATTTTAATTTTTTCTTTCTTCCCCAAAATCACAGGGCATAGGGTGTAGCGACCGTAGGGTTGGGGGAGGGGCGGGCGAGCGGGGTGGAAGGCGTATTTCTTAGGAAGGTTCGGCGGGCTCGCCCGGTGGAAGGAGGCTGTAGGGAGCTAACCCTATGCCCGAAAGCGCATGGCAATGCGCAAAGAGGTTTTGCGTAAAAAGTAATCTTTCCGGGATTTACGAATTTCAGGGTTCAGGTTGCAAACCTGAACCCGCGAAAAGGCCTTGCGTAAAATAATCCCTTCCCCTCCTTTTTACGCCGGCTCCAGCCCGAGCCTGAGGACCGTATCCTTGCGGAAGTTCGCGTCGTCCCTTTCAGGGTAATCGATATTGTAATGGAGGCCCCTCGATTCCTTCCTCATGGCGGCGGATGTGATTATAAGCTCGGCAACGGTTGCGATGTTACGGAGCTCTATCAGGTGCCCCGTCACCATGAAGTCCCAGTAATATTGGTTTATCTCGTCTTTAAGGAGAGATATCCTCCTTTTAGCCCTCTCGAGCCTCTTGTCCGACCTTACTATGCCGACGTAGTTCCACATGAACCTTCTTATCTCGTCCCAGTTCTGGGTTATGACAACGGCCTCGTCGCTCACAACGGCCCCCCGGGTCTCCCACTCGGGTATCCGGGGTATCCCGAGTTTGAGCCCCTTGACCACGCTGGCCGCGTGGATAGAGGCCCTGTTCGCTATCACGAGGGATTCAAGGAGCGAGTTGGAGGCGAGCCTGTTGGCGCCGTGCAGGCCCGTGCATGCGGCCTCCCCAATGGCGTAGAGCCTTTTTATGTTAGTGGCCCCGTCAGTGTCGGTTAAAACGCCCCCGCAGGTGTAGTGCGCGGCGGGCACGACCGGTATCGGCTCCCTGGTCATGTCTATGCCGAACTCGAGGCACTTCCTGTGGATGTTCGGGAAACGTTCCCTGAGGAACCCGGCGGGCTTGCCCGTCATGTCGAGGTAGACGCAGTCGTCCCCGCTTTTTTTAAGCTCGAAGTCGATGGCCCTCGCCACTATGTCCCTCGGCGCGAGGTCGGCCATGGGGTGGTGCCTTTTCATGAAGTCGGTCCCGTCCTTGAGCCTTAAGACCCCGCCTTCCCCGCGCAGGGCCTCGGAGATAAGGAAGCTCTTCGCCCTGGAGTGGTACAGGCAGGTGGGGTGGAACTGGACGAACTCCATGTTGGCGATATCCGCCCCCACGCGCCAGGCCATGGCTATGCCGTCGCCCGTGGCTACGTCGGGGTTGCTGGTGAAGAGGTAGACCTTGCCGGCCCCCCCGGTGGCAAGGATTGTGGCCTTTGACAGGAACGTATGGACGTCTCCGGTGTCCTTGTTCAGGGCGTAAGCGCCCCAGACGGCGTCTTCGCCCTTGCCGCCGACGAACTTCAAGTGGGATAAGAGGTCTATGGCTATGTGGTTCTCGTAGACTTCTATTTCGGGGTTCGACCTGACGGCGGCCACGAGCGCCTCCTCCACGGCCTTGCCCGTCAGGTCCTCGGCGTGGACTATCCTCCTCTTCGAGTGCCCGCCCTCCTTGCCGAGGTCGAGCTCGGCGGGTTCTCCGTTCGTCCGCTTCGAGAACCTGACCCCGAGGTCTATAAGCTCCTGTATCCTTGCCGGCGCGTCCTTTACCACGAGCTCGACGACGTCCCTGTCGCAGAGCCCGGCGCCGGCGTCGAGGGTGTCCTTGATGTGGGATTCGAAGGTGTCTTCCTTGCTCGACACCGACGCTATGCCGCCCTGGGCGTAGAACGTGGCGGACTCCTTTATCTCCCTTTTCGTGATGAGGGCGACCGTGCCTTCCTTCGCGGCCTTGAGTGCGAAGCTCAAGCCCGCTATGCCGCTTCCGATGACGAGGAAATCAGTCCTTATCTCCAAAAAAACCTCCGGGAGAATTTTATTTTTCCGCCGTTCGAGCCGATAAGAACTATTAAGGGTGAAATCGAGGGTTTTTACCTGCCTGACCCCTTTTCAGAGTATGATAAGAGCGGTTTTTTGTCAAATTTTTAATGGGTTTGCCGGGACGAGTGACTTAAGGCACATAAAAAAAACTTGCCTTTTTGTAAATGACTTTGTAGACTGGATTCAGGGCTTCCAGAGAAGGATCCCGGCTGCCGGTCTCTGTGGAGGATAAAAAAGATGATGAAAAAAGGGGTTTACTGGGCCCTCCTTTCCTTTTTGCTCATCCTGACTTTGAACAGCCCGGCCAAGGCGGATTTTTACAGATACGTTGACGAGGAAGGCGTAGTGCACCTTACGAACGTCCCGACCTCGTCCAAATATAAATGGATGATGGAGGAGCGGAGGACGATACCCGGCCCCGAATCCTTCAAGAACATCTCGAAGAAGAAATACGACGAGATAATCCGGAATGCCGCGGCGAAGTACGGGATCGACCCGACGCTCGTAAAGGCGATAGTCAAGGCCGAATCCGACTTCGACGCCAAAGCGGTATCGGTAAAAGGGGCGAGGGGGCTTATGCAGCTCATGCCCGAGACCTCGAGGATGATGGGGGTAAGGGACGTCCACGACCCCGAGGACAACGTCGAGGGCGGCATAAGGTATTTGAGCAAGCTCCTGAAGATGTTCGACTGGCAGGTCCCGCTCGCGGTGGCGGCGTACAACGCCGGGGAGAACGCGGTGCTGAAATACGGCAAGATACCGCCGTACGCCGAGACCCAGACGTACGTAAAGCGGGTGCTTTACTATTACGACAATTACAAGGGCGAGCAGTAGGTTTCAGGCTGGACCGATTTTTCTTGCAATCCCCCCGTATCGATAATATAAAATCAGGGCGCCATCACTTAACCGTGGAACCCATGCAAACGGAATCACAGGTGAGCTATCTCAACCTACCCAACAGCCTATCCATCATAAGGATTGGGACAGCGCCGGTGCTGGTATTCCTGCTCCTGTCCCCGGGCAGGACCATGAGCGTCGTGTCGGCGGCGGTATTCGGGATCGTCTGCGCCACGGACTGGCTCGACGGGTACCTGGCGAGGAAAAAGGGGATAATAACCCCGCTCGGCAAGTTCCTCGACCCGCTTGCCGACAAGCTCCTCATAACGACCGCGTTCATCATGCTCATACCGCTCGGGAGGGTCCCGGCCTGGGTGGTCGCCCTCATGATAAGCAGGGAGATGGCGGTGACGGGCCTGCGCGCGATAGCCTCGAACATGGGCGTTGTGATAGCCGCGAGCAGGCTCGGGAAATTAAAGACCATAGCCCAGATAGTCTGCCTCGTGCCGCTCATACTCCACTACACGTTCTACGGGGTGGACTTCCATTACATCGGGTCGCTCCTGCTCGTCGTGGCTTTTGTGCTTACGATCTGGTCGGGGCTCGACTACTTCGTGGACTTCTTCAAAAAATCCGGCTTCCTCGGCGATTGACAACCCGGCCGCCCTCGGCTAAACTAAAGATTGACATACCCATACATCCCGTCATGCACGCCTGACCTCCCCTGCAAGAGATTTGGAATAAAGACTCGGATATCCCGAATAACATGACGGCCCATTCGCCGTTCCGTAGCTTTTCAAGCGTACATTTATGAGACTCAGGCTTACTCAGAGGTTCAATCTTTACATCGGGCTAATCCTGCTGGTGGGGTTATCAGCCGTCGTTTACCATGACATAGAGTCCAACGAGAGGCTCTTCAGGGAGATAGGCGTGAGCGAGGCCGAGAGGCTGAGCGGCGCGATATTCGACCAGCTCTACACCTCGATGCGGCTCGGGGGAGGGCGGCAGGAGAACAGGGCCATAGTAGAGCGCTTCCGGAGGGTGGAAGGCATCGAAGAGGTGCGCATAATCCACGGCGCCTCGCTCGATAAGCAGTTCGGCATGGAGCCCGAGGAGATGCCCAGAGACGAGCTCGACAGGGCCGCCCTTACCGGCAAGCCGATGGGCGTCATAACCACCGAAGGCGGCTACAGGGCGTCGCGCTTCGTAAGGCCTGTCTTTATAAGGGAAGAGTGCAGGAAGTGCCACGTGGCCGCCGTAGGCGAGGTCAACGGCGCCATCTCCGTCAGGATATCTCTCAAGAACTACGAGGCCATAATGGCGGAGCACACGAGGAGCTTCCTCATATGGGGCGGCGGCATACTCGCCCTTACCTCGCTGGCCGTGCTCATGCTCGTCCACAAGAGGCTCCTCCATCCGCTGGAGAGCCTTAAAAAGGGCTCCGAGGCCCTTGCCGGAGGCGACCTCGACTACCGTGTCGGCATACTCACCGGGGACGAGTTCGAGGAGCTCGGTCACGCGTTCGACACCATGGCCGAGTCTTTATCCGACGCGGCGAAAGGCCTGCAGGAGCTGAATGACAGGCACTCCAGGCTCGTCGAGATGGCAGCCGACGCCATATTGTTAAAGGACCCGGAGACGAAGAGGTTCATAGAGGCAAACCCTGCCGCAACGGCCCTGACCGGCTATTCGAGGGAGGAGTTGAAATCCATCAGGCCGGAGGCGATATACCCGCCGGACAGGCTCAAGGAGTATACGGACGCCTTCAAGAGGTGGATTGTCGAGGGCAGGGGGTACCTGCACGACGCCTCGGTCATCAAGAAGGACGGCTCGATCGCCCCGGTGGAGATAGCGGCCTCGGTCCTCGATCTTGACGGAAGGAAATACATCCAGGAGATATGGAGGGACCTGTCCGAGAGGAAGTGGTTCGAGGACACCATAAAGAGGCACGTGGAGGAGCTTGAGCATACCGTCCGCGAGAGGACCGCGAAGCTCGACAAGTCCCTTGGCGAGCTCGAGGTGGCGTACACGAAGCTCAAGGACTCCGAGCAGAGGCTTATACAGTCGGCCAAGCTCATCTCGCTCGGCGAGATGGGCGCGGGCATAGCCCATGAGCTCAACAGCCCGCTTGCCGGGGTACTATCGATAACCGAGGTGCTCCTGAAGAGGATGCCCGAGGGCGACCCCAACTATTACCTGCTTGAGAAGATAAAGAACGCGGCCGTGCGCTCAAAGTACATAATACTCGACATGCTCACGTATTCGAGGCCATCGAGGGAAGGGTTCGGGCCGATGTTCCTGAACGAGTCGATAAGGGCAACGCTTACGCTCTTCACGTCCGAGATAAAGACGAGCTCTATCGAGATAATCGAGGACTTCGACCCGGAACTGCCAAAGGTATTCGGGAACAAGGGGCAGATGATGGAGGTGATCTTGAATATCATAAAGAACGCGCGGGACGCCATGAAGGGCTCCGGCAAGATATTCATCTCCACGAGGGTCACCGCGGAAGGGGGCGGGGATCTCGCGGTGGCCGAGATAAGGGACACGGGCCCCGGCATAGCTCAGGATGTAAGGGATAAGATATTCGACCCGTTCTTCACTACCAAGGAAAAGGGCGGAGGGATGAACATAGGCCTCGGGCTGTCCATATCCCAGAGCATCATAAAGGAGCACGGCGGAAGGATAGAGGCAGGCAACGCCGAAGGCGGGGGCGCGGTATTCAAGGTCTATGTGCCGCTTTACAGGCAGGAAAGCCAATAAAGGGGGCTTTTTAATAAAAGATGACATTTAGATACTTTCCTTCGGATGTTTAAGGTTTACGCAAAAATTCCGATAAAAGAAAGGGGGCCCGCATGGCTGGGGTTGACAGGAAAAGCGTACTTATCGTTGACGACGAGGAGACGGTCGGCATCGGGATATCGGAGATATTGAAGGACGCGGGCTTCAAGGCGAGCTACGTGACCAGCGGCAAGGAGGCCCTGGAGGCCGTACAAGGGTCGAATTACGAGCTTATTTTCATGGACATGATGATGCCGGGCATGGACGGGCTGGAGACATTCAGGCAGATAAAAAAGGTCGACCCGAAGGCCCGCGTGGTCCTGTTTACAGGGTATTTCAAGGACGCGGACAGGGCCATTTACCAGGGGATAAGGGAAGGGATGATAGACGTCTACATCAGGAAGCCCTTTTTTGCCGAAGAGATAGTGGAAACCGCGAGGAAGTATTCGTAAACACCCGTAAAACAGGTGAAATCATTAAAAAAATCAGCAAAAACAAGGGGCTAATTACCTTGACATAAAACGACGATTTTTAGTAATATATGTCGACGACAATTTTTGTCACCATAAGGATACTTAGGATACGATGACAGACCGCATAGGCGAGCTTTTACTCAGAGAAAAACTCATATCACCCGAACAGCTCAAAAAGGCCATCGATGAGCAGAAAAAGAGCGGCGGCAGGCTCGGCTATAACCTTACAAAGCTCGGCTATATAACCGAAAAAGACCTGACCGCGTTTTTGAGCAGGCAGTACGGCATACCGACCATTGACCTTGCCACCCAGGAAATAGACCGCGAGATAATAAAGCTGATACCGGAGGACGTAGCCCAGAAGTACCAGGTGATACCTATAAGCAGGACCGGCTCGACCCTTGTAGTGGCCATGGCCGACCCCTCCAACATATTCGCCATAGACGACATAAAGTTCCTCACCGGCTATAACGTCGAGCCCCTGGTGGCCTCGGACGCCGCCATAAAGTCAGCCATCGAGAAGGTCTACGAGACCCCGGAGATGGGCCTTGAAGGGGTCTTGACCGAGTTCGACGAGGGCGAGATGGAGATAATAAAGGACGAGGAAGAGGTAGACATAACCGACCTCAAGAAGGCCGTCGAGGACGCGCCCGTCGTAAAGCTCGTCAACCTCATACTCACGGACGCCATCAAAAAGGGCGCCAGCGACATCCACATCGAGCCCTACGAGAAGACCTTCCGCGTAAGGTACAGGATAGACGGCATCCTCCAGGAGGTCATGAAGCCTCCGATGAAGCTCAAGAACGCGATCGTGTCCAGGATAAAGATCATGAGTCAGCTCGACATAGCCGAGCGCAGGCTCCCGCAGGACGGCAGGATTAAGCTCAAGCTCTCCAAGAGCAAGGAGATGGACTACCGCGTCTCCGTGCTGCCGACGCTCTTCGGCGAGAAGGTCGTCTTAAGGCTCCTCGACAAGAGCAACCTCCAGCTCGACATGACGAAGCTCGGGTTCGAGGAGAAGGCCCTGAAGGACTTCATGAACGCCATACACAAGCCCTGGGGCATAGTGCTCGTCACGGGGCCCACGGGGAGCGGAAAGACGACCACCCTTTACTCGGCCCTGTCCGAGCTTAACAAGATAAGCGAGAACATATCGACCGCCGAGGACCCGGTCGAGTTCAACCTCATGGGCATAAACCAGGTCCAGATGCACGAGGACATAGGCCTGAACTTCGCCGCGTCGTTGAGGAGCTTCCTCCGGCAGGACCCGGACATAATAATGGTCGGCGAGATAAGGGACTACGAAACCGCCGAGATAGCGGTAAAGGCGGCCCTCACGGGCCACATGGTGCTCTCAACCCTGCATACCAACGACGCCCCTTCCACGGTAAACAGGCTCCTCAACATGGGCATAGAGCCGTTCCTCGTGTCTTCGTCCTGCAACCTCATACTCGCGCAGAGGCTGGCGAGGAAGATATGCAAGGACTGCAGGGAGAAGCTCCAGATAGGCGAGAAGGTATTGACGGACCTCGGGGTATCGCCCCAGGACGCGAGGAAGATGGAGTGCTCGAAGGGCAAGGGCTGCGCCACGTGCAACGGCACCGGGTACAAGGGCAGGATAGCGCTCTACGAGGTGATGCCGTTTACCGAGAGCATAAAGGAGCTGGTCTTGAACGGCGCGTCGTCGGCCGAGATAAAGAGGGCGGCCGTCAAGGACGGGATGAAGTCGCTCCGGATGAGCGGCGTAACGAAGGTCTCCGAGGGCGTTACCACCATAGAGGAGATATTGAGGGTGACGATGGCCGATTAGCAGGCTGCTGAAAAAGCCTCTACGGCGTCGTCTTCAAAATTCGTCATTGCGGCGTACAAAGGTAAGTACGTCTCATTCCTCATTTTTCGACTCCTTGCATCTTTGACTTTTTGAGCAGCCTGAACTTGAGTTTTTCAGCAACCTGTTAGCCTCCAGAGGGGGCGGCTACCCCGATTTTTCAACTATCTTTCAGGAAAAACCTTAAAAGTCCTTCCGTTAGACCTTTTTTGTAACTTTTGTCCTAATATTTACGCGCCTCATGGGTTAAGATTTTCAGAAGACCTCCGAATAAATAGCACGGGAGAAGGCGAGGTAAAAATGGGCGTAGAAGGCACAAAGTACAACCTGCAGGAGCTCCTTAGGGTCATGGTCGACCAGGGGGGCTCGGACCTCCACATATCGGCGGGCTCTCCCCCGAGGATAAGGCTCCACGGGAAGCTGAGCCCCATGAACTCGCCGGCGTTTACCGGGGTAGACTCGAAGCAGCTCTGCTATGCCATACTCACGGACATCCAGAAGCAGAAGTTCGAGGAGGAGAACGAGCTCGATTTCTCCTTCGGGATAAAGGGCCTGAGCAGGTTCAGGGGCAACCTCTTCGTCCAGAGGGGGACGGTGGCCGGGGCCTTCAGGACCATCCCGTTCAAGATAAAATCGTTCCAGGAACTGGGCCTGCCGCCCATAGTCGAGGATCTTTCCAAGAAGCCGAGGGGCCTGATCCTCGTCACCGGCCCCACGGGGAGCGGCAAATCGACGACGCTCGCCTCAATGATAGACAGGGTCAACACCGAACGGGCCGAGCACATAATAACGATAGAAGACCCGATAGAGTACCTCCACAGCTCAAAGACCGCCCTCGTGAACCAGAGGGAGGTCGGCTACGACACCCACGCGTTCAAGAAGGCCCTCAAGTACGTGCTCAGGCAGGACCCGGACGTCGTGCTCCTGGGCGAGCTCCGTGACATGGAGACGATCGAGACGGCCCTGACGATAGCCGAGACAGGGCACCTGTGCTTCGCAACGCTGCACACCAACTCCTGCGTGCAGACCATAAACAGGATCATAGACGTATTCCCGGCCCACCAGCAGCAGCAGACAAGGGCGCAGCTCTCTTTCGTCCTCGAAGGCGTGTTGTCCCAGCTCCTGGTCCCCCGGGCGGACGGCAAGGGCAGGGTGGTGGCCCTGGAGATAATGATACCGAACGCCGCCATAAGGAACCTCATAAGGGAAGACAAGGTCCACCAGATATATTCGCAGATGCAGGTCGGGCAGACCAAGTTCGGGATGCAGACGATGAACCAGAGCTTCATGAACCTCTATGCGAGAAGGCTCGTAACGCTCGAAGAAGCGCTCGGCAGGAGCCAGGAGCCTGACGAGCTCCGGCAGTTGATGGTAAACGCCGGGGTGCTTCGGGCGGGCGCGCCTTCCGGTAGGAGCGCATAACCATGCCGACGTTCGTCTATACCGGAAAGACAGTGACCGGGGAGATGAAAAAGGGCGAATTGCAGGCCGCCAGCCTCTCCCAGGCCACAGCCGCCTTGAGGCGCCAGCAGATAATGCCCGCCTCGATAAACGAGAAGAAGGGGTTTAGTTTAAGCGACCTGAAGATCCCGGGGCTCGGGCGCGGGGTCAAGACCAAGGAACTCGTCATATTCAGCCGCCAGTTCGCCACGATGATCGACGCGGGCCTGCCGCTGGTGCAGTGCCTCGACATACTCGCCTCCCAGCAGGAAAACCCCGAGTTCAAGAAGGTCCTCTTCGACGTGAAAAGCTCGGTGGAGGGCGGTTCGACCTTCGCGGACGCCCTGAGGAAGCACCCGAAGGTCTTCGACGGCCTTTACGTGAACCTCATAGCCGCCGGAGAGGTGGGCGGCATACTCGATACCATACTTAACAGGCTCTCGGGGTTTCTGGAGAAGGCCGAGAAGCTCAAAGGCAAGGTAAAAAGCGCGATGACCTACCCGACGGCGGTCATAGTGATAGCCTGCCTCGTGGTCACGGGACTTCTTCTGTGGGTCGTCCCCATATTCCAGGAGATGTTCGCGGGCTTCGGCCAGGCCTTGCCGGCGCCCACACAGATGGTCGTTAACCTGAGCAAGGCCCTCCAGCATTACTGGTACATGATGCTCGGCGGCATCGTAGGCATAGGGGTGGCCCTTAACAGGACCTACAAGACCCCCAAGGGCCGCAAGGTCATGGACACGATATTCCTGAAGCTGCCGGTAGTGGGGGACCTCGTAAGGAAGACGGCCGTTGCTCGGTTCACCCGCACGCTCGGCACGATGTTATCGAGCGGGGTGCCCATACTCGAAGCGCTCGAGATAGTCTCGAAGACCTCCGGCAACGTCATCATAGAGGAGGCGATAATGAAGGCGCGGACAAGCCTCTCCCAGGGCAAGACCCTGGCGGAGCCCTTGATAGAGACGAAGGTCTTCCCCGGCATGGTAACTCAGATGATAGCCGTGGGCGAATCGACCGGCGCCCTCGATACCATGCTCACGAAGATAGCCGACTTTTATGAGGAAGAGGTCGACGTGGCAGTCGACTCGCTCACCTCCCTTATAGAGCCGATGCTCATGGCCTTCCTCGGGATTGTAGTGGGCGGGCTCGTAATAGCGCTCTACCTCCCGATATTCCAGATCGCCGGGGCCGCCGCGGGCTAAACCCCAAAACTATGCAGGCATCCTCCCCACATCCGCTTAAGGCCAAGATACTGGCCATGATGGTCTTGAGGGTAGTGCTTGCGCTCGCCTTCCTGGGCATAACCACGTGGTTCCAGATAAAGGAGTATTCCTACGCCCAGATCAACTTCTACCCCATCTATGCCGTAGTAGTAACCGTAGGCCTCCTCACCATCTTCTATTCCCTTGCCCTGAACCGGATAGAGAATTTAGTATCCTTCACCTACCTCCAGGTAACCGTAGACATAGCGCTGGCCACCGTCATCGTCTACATAACGGGCGGGACCGAGAGCTACCTGCATGCGCTTTACCCGCTTTCGGTCATTGGCGCGGCCATACTTCTGAGCAAACGGGGAGGCTTCTACGCGGCATCGGTTGCCAGCATAGCCTACGGGGTCCTTATAGACATGGACTTCTACAGGATGCTGCCGGCAAAGTACAAGGTCATACACTCGATGGCAACCCCCGGCTGGGAGGAAGTGTTCACGACGGTGGCGACCAACATCCTCGCCTACTTCACGGTGGCATACCTGACGGGCTACCTCGCCGAGAAGACGCTCAGGGCCGAGAGGGAGCTGGAGGAGAAGGAGATAGACTTCGAGCGGCTCGAGATACTGAACCGCCAGATAGTGGAGAACATCACGAGCGGCATAATGACGCTCGACGAACAGTTGAGGATAACGTCTTTCAACCGCGAGGCCGAGCTTGTCACGGGCTATACGCTGCGGGAGGTCTACTACAGGAACATCGACGAGGTCTTCCCGGAGATGATAAAGGCCGCCGGGGACGGGATCGACCGTAACAACGCGCGTTTCGAGAAGAAGTTCAAGAGGAAGGACGGGGAGGAGGTCCATCTCGGGTTTACCATCTCCGAGGGGCAGGGGGGGGACGTCGACCAGATCGTGATATTCCAGGACCTGACGCAATTGAAGGCCCTCGAGGAGCAGCTCCGGAGGGACGAGAAACTGAAGGCCCTCGGGGAGCTCTCCGTCGGCATAGCCCACGAGATAAGGAACCCGCTCGCCTCCATAAGCGGCTCGATACAGTTGTTGAATGAGGACCTCGCGCTTTCGGCCGAGGACAATAAGTTGATGGAGATAGTGCTGAGGGAGACCGAGAGGCTCAATGCCCTTATAACGGACTACCTCCTTTTCGCGAGGCCGGCACAGGAGAAAAGGGACGTCGTGAATATAGGCGCCGTGATAGAAGATACTGTAAAGGTATTCAGGAACCGCCCGGAGGCTTCCGGGATAAGGATAGTGATGGACGCCCCCGGGGCCCTCATACAGGGGGACGCGCGCCAGCTCGGGCAGGTCTTCTGGAACCTCTTTATCAACGCCGCCCAGGCCATGGACGGCGCCGGGACCCTCACTGTCACTTCCAGGCTTATCCCGCCCGGGGGCCACGCTCAGGCCGGAATTTCGCCTGGGTTTGTGAGTATCAGGGTGGAGGACACCGGCAAAGGGATAAAGCCGGAGCACGCGGCGAAGATATTCGACCCGTTCTTCTCCACCAAGAACGCCGGCACCGGGCTCGGGCTTGCCATAGTGCACAGGATAATAGAGACCCACGGCGGGTCGATAGAGGTCAGGAGCAGGACGGGAAAAGGGGCGGCGTTCGAGATAAAACTGCCTGTCGAGGCCGTAAGCTCCCTCGGATGACCCGTACAAGGATATTATAAGAGGATATGGCGGCGAAAAAAAAGATAATCATAGTAGACGACGAGAAGGACATGAGGGACTTCCTCGAGATAATGCTCGGTAAGGAGGGCTACGACGCCGAAGGCATCGACGGCGCGAAGGACGCGCTGGATTTCTGCCGGAACAACCGCGTCGACCTCGTCATAACAGACGTAAGGATGCCGGGCATGGGGGGAGTGGAGTTCCTGAAGGCGCTTAAGGACCACGACCCCGAGGCCCTTGTGGTGATGATAACCGCCTACGCCTCGGTCGAGACCGCGATAGAGGCGATGAAGGCCGGGGCCGCCGATTACATACTAAAGCCCTTCAACAACGACGCCATAAGGCTCAGCATAAAAAAGGCCCTGAAGCTCAGGAGCCTTGAGAACGAGAACCGCCTTTTAAAGAAGGACCTCAAGAGGAAGTACGGCTTTTCCAACATCGTCGGCACGAGCCCGAGGATGAGCGAGATATACGGCTTCATCGAGAGCATCGCCTCCACGAAGTCCAACGTCTTCATAACCGGAGAGAGCGGCACGGGAAAAGAGCTGGTCGCCCGCGCGATACACTACGAGAGCGACAGGAAGGACAGGCCCTTTGTTGCCATCAACTGCGGGGCGATACCCGAGAACCTACTTGAGAGCGAGCTCTTCGGCCACCAGAAGGGCGCGTTCACCGGGGCCGTGGCGAACAAGGAAGGGCTGGCCGAGCAGGCCGACGGCGGGACGCTCTTCCTCGACGAGATAAGCGAGCTCCCTCTGCACCTCCAGGTAAAATTGCTGCGCTTCATCCAGGAACGGAGCTTCAGGAGGGTCGGGGGTAACGGGGATATCTGCGTCGATATAAGGCTCGTGGCGGCCTCCAACAGGGACATCGAATCCGAGGTGAAGTCCGGGCGGTTCCGCGAGGACCTCTTCTACAGGCTGAACGTCATAAGGATAGACCTGCCGCCCTTGAGGGACAGGAAAGAGGACATACCGGCGCTCTCGAAGTTCTTCATGGAGAAGTTCTCAAAAGACCTCGGCAAGCCCATCAACAGGATATCCGAGGAGGCGATGAGGCTCCTTGTCGATTACGATTACACCGGCAACGTCCGCGAGCTTGAAAATATCATGGAGAGGGCCGTCGCGTTCGAGTCCTCCGGCTCCATAACGCCGGAGTGCCTGCCCGACTACGTAAGACAGAGGCGCAAGGACTCAGTCGCGGACCCGAAGGCGCACCCCCTGATGGAAGGAAAGGTAGACCTCGAAAAGACCGTCGAGGAGTTCGAAAAGACGATCATACTCGACGCGCTGAAAAAGACCGGGGGCGTAAAGAAAAAGGCCGCGGAGCTCCTCGGGCTTTCATTCAGGTCGATGAGGTATAAACTCAGCAAATATGACATCTCGGAGAACTGAGCCCCTCGGGAGGATATACGCGGCCGTCCTCTTCGCGGCCCTGTCGGCGCTGATACTCCTTTCAGCCTACCAGAAGCAGCACTGGGACTCCGACATATTCTGGGCCCTGAAGAGCGGGGAGTGGATAGCCGATAACCTCAGGGTCCCGGACGCGGACCCGTTTTCGTACACCTTCGGAGGGATGCCGTGGGTCGATTTCACCTGGGGCTTCCAGGTAATCTCGTACCTCTCGCTCCGTTATCTCGGCTGGGCGGGGCTCTTCCTCCTCCAGGCAATAACCGTATCCGCGCTGTTCCTCTTCGTCTATCTGAACTTGAGGTTGCTCTCGAAAAGGGTCTGGCTCACCTTCGCCGTCGTCTTCCTCGTCTTCGCCGGGGCGCATACAAGGCTTTTCATAAGGCCCCACCTCTTCGAGTATTTCTTCGTCTCGCTGTACCTCCTTCTCCTTAACCTCTATGAGGAGAGGGGGCGGGTCGGCTGGCTCCTACTTCTCCTGCCCCTTCAGGTGCTGTGGATAAATATCCACTCGAGCGCGATACTCGGCATATTCATAGCGGGGGCGTACGCCGCGGGCTCGGTAATAGACTCGGCGCGGAAAAGCGGCTTCGCCCTTAAGTCTGACTTCCCGAAAAAGACCGTCATGCTAATCCTGGCCTCAGTCGTCCTGCCTGTTGTCTCGGTCATAAACCCATACGGGCTAAAACTCGCAATATTCCCATTCATCCACCAGAGCGCGGACAACAACGACGCCATAAGGCACATAGCCGAGTGGACCCGGCCGCATCTGAAGGAGTTATTTTTTTACGTTTACCCGTTCCCCCTCGACGCCCTCGCCTTCAAGGTGCTCGCGATAGGGGCCGTTGTCGCCCTCCTGTTGAACCTCAAAAGGATCAAGTCCCGCGACATATTCCTGCTCGCGGCCGCCATGTACATGGCTCTTACCCATGTGAGATGGCTTCCGCTCTTCGTCTTCTTCGCGGGCCCGGTCCTTGCGGCCAACCTCTCCGCGCGGCTCGATTCAAAGGGGGATGTGAGGTTTTTAAAGCCCGCCTCAATCCTTCTTACGCTCTTTTTCGCCTCGATAATGCTCTATGACTTCGCCTTCACCTACAGGCCCTTCAGGGGCCTCGGGCTCAAACGAGGGGTATTCCCGGAGGGCACGGTCAATTTCATGAAAAAAGAGCATCTTAAGGGCAATATCTACAACGAGTACGTCTTTGGCGGGTACCTTATCTATTTCTACCCCGAGATCAAGGCGTTCATAGACGGCAGGACCCCGACGGTCTATTCTCCTTACTTCTTCTGGACGACCCGGCTCGTTGAAGACCCTGCGCGCTGGAAGAGGCTCGTCGGAGAGCACGGCATTAACATGGCCCTTTTGAAGTTATCCGACCCCTTCTGCGGGAAGCTCCGGGAGGACAAGGACTGGGTGGCCGTAAGTTTCGACGACGTCTCGGTGCTGTACCTCAAGAGGGCGGAAGGGTTCGACGGCGTCATCTCAAGATGGGGCATGGAGAAGGTCAACGCGTGCTCGAACGAGGCGCGCTACAAGCTGCCGGATGAGGGCCTCAACGTGATAAGGGAGGACTTGTTGAAGGCGGTAAGCTCGATAGAAAATGATAAGACGATAGCCAGGCCCCACAGGCTCCTCGGGCTTGTGGACAGCAGGATCGGAGGGGAGTACCTCGATGAGGCCGCGGTGGAACTGAAAAAGGCCCTGTCCGCCGACCCGGACGCTTACACGTACTACGACTACGGGGTCGCGCTCGGCAAGCTCAAGAGGCGGGATGAGGCTATGGAGGCGTTCAGGCGTTCCGTAGGCTACGATAAGAAGTTCGCTGACGGGTACCTCGGGCTCGGGCTGGCGTACTTCGATCTGAAGGACTACAGGAACTCCATCTGCTACCTTAAGAAATACATAAGCCTCGCCGACGACAGGAGCGAGGCGGCGGCATATAAGGCCCTGGGTGTTTCTTACTTCGAGACTTCTGATTTCGCCTCGGCCTCCGCGTACCTCAAGAGGGCCGCTTTCATGACCGACGACAAGAAGGAGCTTGGCGACATATACTACAGGCTCGGCAACTCCCTCATTGAGGGTGGCGGGCTGGAAGAGGCCGGTATTTACTACAGGAAGGCGATGGACGCCGACCCGGAATACAAAAAGGTGCTTATCGAGCTGGCGAACAGCTTAAGGCACAACAACAAGGCCGGACGCGCTGAGGCCGTAGCCGCCGCGCTCGGGCCTGAGGGCCTTTCAACTGGCGCAAAAGAAGTAAAGCCACCCACCAAGCCGGTAAAATGACATAAATTGTCATGAGAAGCTGACAAAAAATGTCACTATCCGGCGCCCTTCTGGACCCACCCTATTATAACCTATTGAATTTCAAGAGTTTTTACGTTGGCATGGCCATTGCAAAGTATATCAGTCAGATTGATTCAAGTTTTGCATAAGACAGCCGAAAGAATTAAAAAGGGCTTACTAAAGTCGAAAGGAGGATTACGATGCTGCAACAGATGCTGAAAAGGATCAAAAGGGAGGAGGCGGGCTTCACGCTGGTTGAGCTTTTGATAGTCGTTGCTATCATAGCGATACTCGCGGCCATCGCCATCCCCCAGTTCACGAAGTACAGGCTGAGGGGCTACAAGACGGAGCTCGACTCCGACACAAAGAACTCGTACACGGCCGCGCAGGCGTACCTTACGGATAACCCGAGCGTGACCATCAGCACCATAGCCCAGCTTCAGGATGGCGGCTATCAGAGGTCGCAGAACATCCAGCTCATC
Source organism: Deltaproteobacteria bacterium (assembly GCA_016219015.1). Lineage (GTDB taxonomy): Bacteria > Desulfobacterota > GWC2-55-46 > GWC2-55-46 > GWC2-55-46 > JACRCL01. The sequence goes on along the minus strand of JACRCL010000012.1, from coordinate 109,663 downwards.
AACGGCAACATGACCCTGAGCGCCGGCAAGATCGAGCTAAAGACAACGGCCGCAGGCCTTACGGACAACAACTCGGTCGTCTTCTACAACGGCAGGTTCATATTCGCGAACTCGCCCTGATGCGGCGTAACCCGAGTAAACGGATCAAGGGAGGGGCATCTTGCCCCTCCCTTTTTTCTTTTCAAGCCGCGCTCAGCCAAATGTGAAGGGGAATATGGAAGATAAAGGAACAAAAGGCTCCATCCTTTTCCGCTGGCTCCCCGTCCTCTTCATCCCCGCAGGGCTTTTACTTTATCTAAACGCCCTCAAGGCGCCCTTTGTCTACGACGACAGGGGTTTTATCATTTTCAACCCCGTAATACGGTCCTTGAATAATTTTCTCGCTTTTTCGGGGACAAGGTATCTGGGTTTCCTGAGCTTCGCGCTCAATTACCGCCTGGGCGGCCTTCACCCCTTCGGCTTCCACCTCGTGAACGTGCTTATCCATATAATGAACGCGGCGCTGGTATTCTATTTCCTGCGGCTTACATGCCGTACACCTTCTTTAAGTAAATTCGCCGGGGCGGGCAGACCGGCTTCGGTCTGGCTGCCGTTTATCGCCTCCGTTATATTCCTCGCCCATCCGGTCCAGACCCAGGCCGTGGCCTACGTGACGCAGAGGTTCGCGTCAATGGCGACGCTCTTCTATATTCTTTCCATGGTGCTTTACATAAAGGCGCGGCTCTCGTTCAGGGCCGGGGGCGGGGTGAAGGCATGGCTCGTATATTCCGCCGCGTTCCTGTCGGCTGTTTTGGCCATGAAGACCAAGGAGATAACCTTTACTCTCCCGTTCGCCATTTTGATATACGACATTGTCTTTTTCAGGACCGATGAGCCCGCCGACAGGCTCCGGAGGGCGCCTTTTTACCTGCTGATACTTTTTATCCCCCTGTCGATAGTCTTTTCGAGCGGAGACCCGGTCACGGAGAACCTCCGGAACATGCAGCTGAACGAGGCCGTGACCTTGAGGCGGGGCGACTACATATATACCCAGTTCAGCGTCATACTGACCTACATAAGGCTCTTACTATACCCGGTGGGGCAGAAGATAGAGTATGATTACCCGCTCTCGACGTCTCTCATGAGCGCGGGCACGCTCATCCCCCTGCTCGCCCTCGTATCGCTCGCCGTCTTCGCTCTCCATGTCCTCAGGAGGTCTTACAGGGAGAAAGACCCATACGGCCTTCTTTTTTCCTTCGGCATATTCTGGTTTTTTTTGACGCTATCGGTCGAGTCCTTCATGGTCCCCATTCAGGACGTCATATTCGAGCAGAGGATATACCTGCCGGGGCTGGGTCTCATAATCTCTTCGGTTTCGGCCTTCTATTTAGCGGTCAACGGACTCCGGAAGCGCGGCTTAAAGGTCTCGGAGGCGGCCGCGTCAATTGCGGCCCTTATCATCGTCTGCCCGCCGCTTTTCGCGTCCACTTACGCGCGGAACATGGTCTGGAGGGACGAATTGAAGCTCCTCGACGAATCGATCGGGGACGGGTCGTCTAAGCCGAGGCTGTACTACATAAGGGCCATGGTCCACCTTGACAGGAATGAGGCGGCCCTGGCGCTCAAGGACGCGCGTATGGCGGTTAAGCTTGAGCCGCATTCGGCGGAGATGCAAAATATCCTCGGCTTCGCGAACCTGAGCCTCGGGCAGTACGCCGAGTCGATAGAGGACTTCAACAGGGCCATACAGGACGACCCCGCCTATTACATGGCGTACTTCAACCGCGCCCATTCGTACGCTTATACCAAAAGATATGACGAGGCGGTCCTTGACTACGGGAGCGCCATAAGGCTCCGACCGGGGCTGACGGACGCCTACAACGACAGGGGCGTCGTCTATTCCATCCTGGGCGAGTCCGGCAAGGCCCGCAGCGACCTCGAGGCCGCCTGCTCGAAGGGGAGCGACGACGGGTGCAAAAACCTTAGGAGCCTGAGCAGGACGCGTCATTGAACCCGCCGGATTGGGGGCATCTCTTCCATGCATATCAAAAGAGCCGATTATAAATACCTCGTTCCGGTCCTCGTTGCGGCGGGCCTTGCCGTCTACTCAAGCTCGCTTTCGGCCCCTTTTGTCTATGACGACAAGCCCTTTATCGCCGATAACCAATGGATAAGGTCGTTAAGCAACTTCACCGACCTCTCGTCCATGAGGTATGTCTGCGACCTGACCTTCGCGCTGAATTACCTTATCGGCGGCCTTGACCCGTTCGGCTACCATCTCGTGAACACGTTTGTCCATATCCTGAATTCCATACTCGTCTTCTTTCTGGTCGGCCTTATATTCGAAACGCCTTTGATGAAGGGGCCGGGGCAGGGGCAGGGGGAAGCGCCTGCGATAGCGTTCTCATCCGCGCTCCTCTTCGCCGTCCATCCCATACAGATACAGGCGGTCACGTACATAAGCCAGAGATATACCTCTCTCGCGGTCTTTTTCTATTTGTTATCGGCGGTATTATTCCTGAAGGCCCGGAACACGGGGCAGGAAGAAGGCGGAGGGAAGGGGAGCGGGGCGTCCTTTTATCTCGCATCCATTGCTTCGGCAATGCTCGCGATGAAGACAAAGGAGATAAGCTTCACGCTCCCTTTCGTGCTGACGCTTTTTGAACTCTCGTTTTTCCCGGGGGAGCGCGCCAGCAGGCGTCTTTTACGACTTGCCCCGTTCTTCATCGCATCTCTCATGATACCACTGGGTCTTCTCCTTCCCTCCAACTCGGCGAACCCGGTAGAGGCCCTCATGACGACGAACAAGCTCAAGGAGGCCTCGACCATCTCAAGGTACGGCTATCTCCTCACGGAGACCACCGTGGTAACGACGTATCTGAGGCTGATACTTTTGCCTATCGATACGGGCAATGTCTATGATTTCCCGCTTGCGAAGTCGTTTTTCGAGCTAAGGGTCATTTTATCCTCGGCCGTCTTAATCTCGGCGATGCTTTTAACGGCTTACCTTCTTTACAGCTCCGTCAGGAAGAGGAACGGGCGGGGCGTCCTTATCGCCCTGGGGGCGGCGTGGTTCTTCATGACCGTCTCGGTCGAATCGTCGATAATACCCATAAAGGACGTCTTCAACGAGCGGAGGGCTTACCTGCCGTCCATAGGGATAATCCTTTCAGCCGTCGCCTCGTTACAATACGGGATGGGGTTCTTAAGAAGGCGCGGGGCCGCTCCAAGCCTCACGCTTGCGGCCTTTGTCTTGACAGCGGTCCTCCTCGGGGGGATAACGTTCAACAGGAACAGGCTCTGGAACGACCCTCTCGCCCTTTACGCCGACGAGGTGAGAAAGAACCCGTACTCCCACAGCCCACGGATGTACCTGGGGATAGAGTACTTCGAGAGGGGCAGGCCTTCAGAGGCGCTCGGACAGTTCATGGAGGCGAAGAGGCTGAACCCGTCCTCGGTATACGTGCGTAAGACCCTTTCAAAATATTATTTCAATATGGGCATGCCGGACGAGGCGCTGGAGGAGCTGAAGACCATAACCTCCCTCGACCCGGTCAACAGGGAGGCGCTGTATAACATAGGCGTACTGTATGTGAAAAAGGGCCAGCTCAACGAGGCGCGCTCTGCCATGGAGAAGGTCCTGGCCCTCTATCCCGGAGACGACAGCGCCAAGAAGGCCCTCCAGCACATAATCAGGAGACAGTCGGACAGCACATCAAGGGTGAACTGAACTATGGAAAGCGTTAAAAGACATATAGGGGACGCGGCCGCGCTGCTCGCTCTGGCCGCGATAATGGCCCTTACCGCGGTCATCGGCTTTGAGCTTATCGACGGGGCGCTTACCTACATCAGGGGAGGGGACAGCGTAAGCTATGTCCTGCTGGCCAAGGCGATAGCCACGGGCCACTGGTATTCCGACATAAATATCCCCGGCTCTCCGCCCCATACCCAGTACCCGCCGCTTTTCCCGCTCATATTGAGCCCTGTATATTTCCTCCTCGGCTTGAACGTCTTCTGGATGAAGGCGGTGGTACTGGCCTTCGGGGTCGGAGCGGTATTAGGCGCAGGGCTTCTTTTCGGAAAAGACAGCGGCCACGCGCGCGGCCCACTGGTGGCGCTCCTCACGGGCACCAACTTCTACGTCCTTTTTTTCATGAGGGAGGTGATGAGCGACGTGCCGTATATGGCGTTGTCGCTCTTCTCCGTATACTTCATCGAAGCATACTCGGACAGGGATAAAGGCGCGCTGTCGATAGCGGCCCCGGTCTTTCTCGCGGCCGCTTACCTTACGAGGATGATAGGGATAACGATATACGCCGCCGCGCTCGCCTCGCTCTTCTTTAAAATCCTGCTGGAAAAGGACGGGAGGGGGCTATACCTTAAAAAGCTCATCTTCCTCGGGATAACCGGCGCTGTTCCTTTCGTCCTATGGTCTATAAGAGGCCATATCTACGGGCAAGGGGTTTCCACCTACGGCTCGATATTCCTCCAGGCGGACTACTATTCAGTTGAAGGCGGGACGCTCTCGGCGGGCCCGCTCATCACGCGCGTCTTGAAGAACTCCCTGTATTACCTCGACGAGGTCCCGACGGCGCTAATGACTTACTCGTTCGTCAAGGACTCTCTTCATCCCGTCATCTTGAAGGTCGTCGAGGTTGCGCTTCTGGTCGTCATGGCCGTTGGTTTCCTGAAGGAGCTATTCCTTAAGAGGGGAGGCAAGGACTTCTACGTCCTGTTCTATATGGCCCTGCTCGCGGTCTGGCCCGTCTACGGCACAGGGGACGCGAGGAGGTACATCGTCCCGCTGATACCGTTCATCTACTTCTACTTCTTCGCGGGCTTCTCCGCGGTCTTCTGCCGCGGGAAAAAGGAAGGGGCCGGGTTCAGGCCCGTTATGCTCATACCGTTATTTTTGCTCCTCGCGATGAACTTCGCGGAGATAAAGGCCGTGGTCTGGCCGCAAACCGCCTTCAAGAGGCTCCAGTCCGTCGGTAGAGCCTTTTCGGAGAACATTGCCAAAAGGGTCGATTACCTCACCCCTGAAACCCTTGCGGCCGATTACTTCGCGAAAAAATCGCCGTGCTACCGTCAGTACATGATGACGGCCTATTACCTGAGGGCTGGGATGAACAGTAATGAGGTGATAATGACGAGGAAGCCGGAGATGGTATCCCTAATAACCGGCGGCTACGCCGTAAGGTTCCCCTTTACCAATAACGCGGATGAGATGCTCGGGTTCATGAAGGAAAAGAAAGTGGCTTACGTGCTTGTGGACGGGTGCTTCGCGGAGGCGGGGCTCTACGTGAGGCCTTTCATGGACGCGCATCCGGAGATGTTCAAGGTGATGACCGAGGACACGAAGGGCACGCTCCTCGCCGAGGTCAGAAAAGACATCCCTAAGCCGCGGTAATGTCCTTTATCTCGACCGACGTGTGCCCGTACTCCTGGAACCTGTTCGTCTTGACCTTTATGTCGCATGGGTTGCACCTGCCGCAGACAGTGCAGATGCGGAATATGTCCTCTATCTCGAACTCCGGGTCTGTCAGGTTGCCCACGGGAGGCCTGCCTTCGTAAAGGTCGCTGTGGCAGCGGTAGACGCTGCCGTCGCTCCCGGCTATAAGCTCCGTAGTCTTGCACATTACGGTCTTTTCGTACTTCCTGTCGCACGCGCCGTTGTACCTGTAGGTCCCGTACATCTTGCCTTCGTACTCGCCGAGGAACTCCTTGAACCTGAAGTCTATCCCGAGCCCCTGGCAGTATTTCTGCGCCTCGCGTACGACCGCCTCCTGTTTCGGGTGGAGCACGCCCCAGATGCCTATGGAGAACCCGGCGTTCTGGAGCTTTAAGACCTTCTTTACGAGCGGGTCGAGGGCCATGACCTCCGGGTGGTAGCTTACGCGGATGGAGGCGTAGGGGGAGTCCCTCTTTATCCGCGCCGGGTCTACCTTACTTATGAACTCGTCCTCGTCGAACTGGAGGTTCGTGAGCACGTCGATATTGAGCTCGCGCTTTACGTTGTTCAGTATGTAGATGAAGTCCTTGTGCAGGCTCGGCTCGCCGCCCTGCAGCGTTATGGGCAGGTCGTCCCTCGACTTTATCCTGTTAAGGGCCTTTACCCAGTCCTCGCCGGAGAGGCGCTTTTTTACGAAGCCGTCGCTGCCGAAGCGGTTTATGCAGTAGCTGCAGGACAGGTTGCAGGCAAGGGTGAGGAATACCGCTATGTAGTTATAGTGTCCGGGTATTACGATAGGTTTAGGCTCGCTCATCGGCTCTCTCCGTAATCTCCTTGAGTCTTATTTCCCAAGCAGTCTTTCTATCTCTTTAAAAACGGTCCTCGGGGATATGTCGTACATGCAGGGCCTTTCCTTCACGCAGACGGTCGAGAGGCACGGCATGCAGTCGTATTCCTTCTCCGGCAGGAGCTTTACCCCTTTTTCGTCTTCCACGTAGACCTCGCTCGAAAGGGTCGGCCCGAACATCGACACGATCTTTTTGCCGAGCGCGTGGGCTATGTGGAGGCCGAGGCTGTCGTTGGTGACCAAAAGCGAGCAGGAATTTATCCACTCGATGTACTCCTCTATCGATTTGAGCCCCTGCTGCCACGAAACCGAGTACCGTGTCCCTATCATGGCCTCGAGCTCTTTCCAGTACCCCGCTGGCCACGCCTTTATCGGCCACTTGTCGCCGACGTTGTGGTTGAAGCCGATATCAAAGACCTCCTTTGACGTCGGCTTGTACCCGATGGTAGGGATCTCGCCGTGCCATTTGCTCCCGACCATCTCGAAGAGGAAGTCCTCCCAGTATTTCTTGTTCTTGAGCTTGTCCTTCTGGCTCATGCAGAGCTCGAGCACCTGCTGGCTGCCGTCGTAGGCGAGCGCCGTGCCCGTATCAGGGTCGAACCTGAACCCGAAACGCCTCCACGCGGTAAGGGAGTCCGCGAAGGCGCAGATGCCGGCGACCTTCTCCAGGTTCACGACGGTGTCGAACCTCTCGGCCTTGAGCTGGAGTATGGTGGTAAGGTCGTAAGGCATTATGCGGGCGATCAAGGGGTTGCCCTTTAGGAGCGCTATCGCCTTCTCGTCCACGAGCCACGTGACATGGGCCCCCTTGAACTGGTTCAGGAGCACGGTGCTGCGGAGCACGTCCCCGAGGCTCGTCTTCCTGCTTATCTCGCCCACGAGCGTTTCCGAGTAGCCGAGCTTTATTATAAGGACCTTCTCCGCCATCTCTACCCCCTGTAATCAGGACTATCTGCCATCCTTATCGCCTCGCTATAGACGCGCGACGGGTACAGCCCATTTCTTTCCATCGCGCGCTTCCTCAGGAAATACTCGGCGAAAGAATGCGCCCTGTTGGAAAATATCTTGAGCCTCCACAGAAAGACCATGTCGAGGACTATATGGAACAGGAACCCCCAGAAAACGGCCATGAGCGCCGTCGAGCCCGTAAGGCGCGCTATGATGTAGAACGGGACCATGAACTCGGCCGAATGGAAGACCTCCACGTTCAGGAACTCCGGGCTCCTCCAGAAACTCTCCATCGCGGCATGGTAGCCGAACATCTTTCTTACGCTGAAGTCCCTGAAGCCGTTACGGTAAATGTAATCGCCGTAATGGTCTATGTCTATGGCTATCGACGCGCCCCAGAAAAATACCGCGTCCGCGCCAATCGCCGGGTAAAGCGCCGCTGAAGCTAAGCTCCCGTATATAAGGTGTTCCCTTGGCCTCATGCGCTGCTCCTACAGTTTCCTCAGGCTCTCCTTGGTAAAGACCTCCTCGGAGTGCTTGAAGTTCTCGAGCACGAAGCTCTCGTAGACCCCCCTCAGGGTATTCACCAGCGAGAACTTCATCGGGTATATCTTCGTCTTTACCACGTAGGCCTTCACGAGATAGTACATCAGGAAATATAGCCTCGGGAAGGGGAGCTTTATGAGGTGGTTCACCACCAGGTCCCTCATCCCCGGCTTCCAGAGGCAGACTGTCGACAGGAGCGAAAGGTTCCTCTGGAGGAGCTTCTCCTTTTTCGTGAAGCAATTAAGCGGCGACGTTGACTGGTAGCTCATGTGGAGCCTGTCGTAGTCGCCGTCGAAGTCGCCCCTTTTTATGGCGTAGTTGGCAAGCTCGGTCTCAGGGTAGGGGAAGAAGAGCGGGAACTCGCCGAGGGCCACCTTGCACCTAAGGTTCAGGTCGAGGGACTCTATGTCTTCTTTCAGGGACGACCCCGGGATGGCGAAGATGGTATTGGAGAAGGTCGGGACATTGTGCCTGGCGCAGAGGTCGAAGGCCCCGACCATCGTCTCCCTGCTCATGTTCCTCTTGAGGACTTCATTTCTAATCTTGTCGTTCCCGCTCTCTATCGACATGCTCATGGAGGCGAGCCCGGCCTTCTTGAGCTTTACGAGTATAGATTCGGTCAGAAGGTTCGCCCTCATGAGGCAGTGGAAGGGGACGCCTATCTCGCGCGGGTATTTCACGGAGAACTCGTCGAGCCACTCGTCGTCTTTCAAAACGAATATGTCGTCGTAGAACTTTATGAACTGCGTCTCGTGCTTCTTTTTAAGCTCTTTCAGCTCGGCTATGGCCCTGTCAACGCTCATGCGTGAAGCGAGCGGGCCCTTGCCCTTGTAGAGCATGTTGTATTTGTGGTTGAAGCAGTAGGTGCACTTGTAAGGGCAGCCCCGGCCGACCATGAAGCTCCGCATCGGGAACCTGCCGAGCCGCGTGGATGAGTAGAACAGGTCCCTGTCGAGGAACGGCAGGTCGTCCAGAGACCTCCTCCGCATGCGTAGCGGCAGAGGCTTGGATCTATCGAAGTTCCTCTTCGTGATTATGTTGGGTATGTTGTCGAACGGTTTGCCCGTGTTTATGGCATCCAGAAGCTCCGGCCAGGCGTCGTCGCCCTCTCCAACGCAGAGCGCGTCGAACGGGTGCTTCTCTATCATCTCCGGGAAGAATGTCGCGTGCGGGCCGCCGATTACCGTGAATATCTCCTTGCTTATGCCCTTTATAAGCTCGTTGGCCGCGATGTAGTATTTGTGCTCGCCGGTCTTGGCGCTGAAGGCGGCGACGTCGGGCCTGATCGACTTGACCTTCTCGACGAGGTCGCCGTCAGCGAGCACGGCTATGTGGGTGGAATGGCCCCTCTCTTTAGCGAGCGCGGAAAGGAGCATTATGCCCATCGGGTCGATGTATTCGACGTCCTTTATGACGAAGAGTATCTTCAAGATTTAGGCCTCTATCCTCTTTGCAATTGCTTTGTACCGCGCCCGCTCTTTTACCCGCACTTCCCAGAAGAGCCCCGCTATCGCGCTTACGACGCTCGCTATGTTCTTCAGCCTGAACGCCTTGGTCTTTCCGGCCTGCCTCGACTTTATGTCAACCCCGACCTCCACGAAGCTCGCGCCGGATTTCAAGAGCCTTACGAGTATCGCGGCCATGTAAGCGAAGCCCCAGGTCTTCAGCGGGACTTTCTTCAATAGCGGGCTCTTTATGACGCACGTGCCGTTGTAGTAGGCTACTTTCATGCTGAAAAGACCGTTTATGAGGATCACGAAGAGCCTTGAAATGACCCTCCTTGAAAAGCCCCTTACCTCCGGGTTGGCGGTGTAGGGGATGACGATGTCGGCCACGCCCACATGGGCGAATATCTTCTTTATCGCCTCGGCCGGTATCTCGTTGTCCCCCGGCACCATTATGATGTAGTCCTTTTTTGCGAGCCTCACGCCCTCGGTATAATTGTAGCCGAAACCCATGTTCCGCTCGTTGTGGATGACCCTTACCCCTTTTTCTTCCTTCTTTATCTCCTCGGCTATCCTGCCGGTATCATCCGTGCTGAAGTCGTTGAAGATGAGTATCTCGTAACTGCTAAACCTGTTCGAGTCCTTGAGGGCTTCTTTTACACAATCTACCGCGCCTCTTAAGTTGGCCTCCTCGTTCAGGCACGGGATTATTATCGAAATGCTCGGCTTCCTCTCCTGCCCCATCGTTAAGGCCGTTCCCTCACGAGCATCTTTTTTACCGCCTCGATTATATGCTCCTTGCCGGGGTAGAAGGCCTTTTCGAGCACGGGGCTTGCGGGCGTAGGGACATCGGGCAGCGCTACCCGGACAGCCGGGGCCTTGAGGGCATGGAACGCCTCCTCCACTACCCTTGCTATGACCTCGGCCCCGATGCCGAACTCCTTCCACCCTGTGTCAGCCACGACGAGCCTGCCGGTCTTTTTAACCGACCCCGTAAGGGTCTCGATATCGAGGGGCTTTATGGTCCTCAAGTCTATTACCTCGCAGTCAATGCCTTCGGCCTTCAGGTCCTCCGCCGCCTTCATCGCCTCATAGACCATCAGGGACGCCGCGGCTATCGTCACGTCGGCGCCTTTCCTCCTTACGACGGCCTTGCCGATGGGCACGGTATATGCCTCCTCCGGCACATGGCCGATGTGCTCGTAGAGCCACCTGTGCTCGATGAAGACGACGGGGTTGCCGTCGTATACGCTCGACCTTAACAGCCCCTTGGCGTCATAGGGGGTGGCGGGCATGACGACCTTGAGCCCCGGTATGTGCGCGAAAAGGGACTGGAGGCTCTGGGAATGCTGGGCCGCCGAGCCCCAGCCGCGGCCTATTATGCTCCTTATGGTCACAGGCACGCTGACTTTACCGCCGAACATATAATGCCATTTGGCGGCGTGGTTCATTATCTGGTCCATGGAAAGGGGCATGAAATCGACCCGCATGTGGACGAGTATGGGGCGCATGCCCGCGAGAGCCGCGCCTATGGCTATCCCCGTGACCCCGTTCTCGGCAAGCGGGGTGTCTATGACCCGGTCCTTGCCGAATTTCTTATGGAGGTCCCTTGTGGTGCCGAAGACCCCGCCGGCGTCGTCCACGCCCTCGCCGAGGACGAAGACGTTCTTGTCCGAGGCGAGCATCTGGGTGGTCGCTTCGAGGAGCGCATCTTTGTAGGTGATGCCCCTCAAGCCCGGTGTCGAGCCTGAGAGCTTTTCGAATTCGGCCTTGTTGCCGTAGACCTTTGTCCAGGGCATCAGCTCATCCCCCCGGAATATACGTCCTTCAGAAGCTCGTCTTCATCAGGGTAGGGGCTTTCCTTCGCGAACCTTACCGCCGCGTCAAGCTCTTGCTTTATCGACGCGCCGATTTCGTCGAGCTCGGAGGCGGTCATCACGTCTCTTTTAAGGAGCATCTCCCTGAAGACCTTCAAGGGGTCGCGCTCCTTCCAGTAGTCGAGCTCCTCCTTGGGCCTGCACCCCTTGGGGTGGTCCTCCTCGTGCCCCACGTGGCCTTTCCACCTGTAGGTCTTCGCCTCGATGAGCGAAGGCCCGCCGCCCCTCCTTGCCCTTGTGACCGCGTCCTGTGACGCCTTGTAGACTGCTATGACGTCGTTGCCGTCAACGCATACCCCGTGCGCGTCGAAGGCCGCGGCCGCATCCGATATCCTGCACCCGGGCTGGCGCGCGGACTGGTGCGAGTTCGTGGCGTAGAAGTTGTTCTCGCAGATGAAAACTACCGGGAGCTTCTTTAAAGACGCGAAGTTGAAGGCCTCGTAGAACGCCCCTTCGTCGTAGGCCCCGTCCCCGAAGAATATGGCCGTGACCCTGTCTTCCCCCCTCATCGTGGAGGCAAGGGCCGCGCCCACGCCCATCGGGATTCCGCCGCCGACTATGGCGGAAGTGCCGAGTATCCCGTTTTCTACGTCTATGATGTGCATGGAGCCGCCTTTACCGCGGCTGCACCCGGACTTTTTCCCGTAGAACTCGGCCATCAGAGGGCCCATGGCGCTCCCCTTGGCGAGGCAGTGTCCGTGGCCCCTGTGGTTGGAGAAGAGGTAGTCTTCTTTCTTCAGGTTCAGGCAGACCCCGGCGGCTATCGCCTCCTGCCCGATATAGAGGTGGACGGGGCACTTCATCTCCTGCTCGGGGTAAAGGTCAACGACCCGTTCCTCGAACATGCGTATCCTGAGCATCACCGAGTACATCTCGACGAGGAGCTTTCTCGTAATCGTGTTCATGCCGTAGTGTTTTAGTAGGTCTTCTTTCATCCCGGAGTCTTTCTCAGGAACCTCTGATTAATCCGCAACTGCTTGTCATTCTGAGCGTGTGAGCCGAAGCCCTGAGCGAAGCGAAGGGGAAGAATCTCGTAGTAAATCAGGTTACAGATTCTTCGGTCGCTCCGCTTCCTCAGAATGACAGGAAGACATGATTAATCAGAGGTTCCTTAGATGAAGTTCACATGCTTTGACGGGTTCTTAAGCTCCCAGAGGTACCTGTTTACCTCGTCCATCCTGCAGTTCTTCCTGCACTCTCTGATATCGAGTTCCTTTTCAACGAAGGCAAGCGCCTTTTTCCTCTTCTCGCCCTTCCAGACCTCCTCGAAGGTGCTCGTGTTGATGTTGCCGAAGAGGAACCTGTCGTCGTTCAGGAAGGCGCTGCACCCCCAGACCCCGCCACCGGAGTCTATGTACGACCAGAAGGGCAGGGCCATGCACTGCCTGTAAGTGCGGCCCTCTTCGAGTTTCCGCATGGCGTTCTCCCTGAAGACGACCTTGAACCTCGAATCCGATATCTTTTGAAGCTCTTTGTTCAGGTCGAGGTAATTGGCGTAGCTGAAGCCGGCGTATTTTTTCGTGAGGCTCTTTAAATGCTGGGAATAGGACTTTATGACGAGGTAGTCGGCCCCGATATCCTTCGCCTTCCTGGCGAGGGTCGCTGCCTCGTTTACGTTCTCCGGGAGGAGTATCATCTGCATGCCTATGGTCGAGGTGAGCTTATTTGCCTCCCTGAACCTTACGGCCCTGGAGATATTCTCGATGACCTTGCCGAAGTCTTCTTCCTTTGTCCTGTGTATTTTCGAGTAGGTCTCGGGGCAGGCGGCGTTTATGCTTATCTTTATCCATGTAATGGACTTCAAACAGGCCTCGAAGACCCTGTCCGTAAAAAGGACGCCGTTCGAGGTGACGGCCACGTCGATGCCCGAGCCTTTGGTGTGGTTTATTATTTCGGAGATGTCCTTATGGAGGAGGGGTTCGCCTTCCCCGGCGTACATTATGCTCTTAACGCCGAGCGAGCCCATCTCCGTAAGCCTCTTCTTGAGCATCCCGGTATCGAGGCTGCGGGGCTGGTACTCCATGTAGTCAAGGGCGCAGTACGTGCACCTGTGGTTGCAAGCCCCGATGGGGGAGACTTCCATGTAGATGGGGTATACATCTACGCCTTTTAACCATTGATTAACCCTCTCGACATGGTACATTAGCTTATGGCTGTCTATCCTGAACTCGTCCATGCGTTTTCCTCATATCCATCCCCAGGAATGGGGGGGAGGGTCTTATAATTAAAGATAACATAGTTGAAAAACCTAAACAAATTAAATTTATTTAATTGAAAAGGGCCTTTTTCCCGGTTATTCTAAGTTCTGTAGAATGATGATATAATAATAAGAGTTATATCGGCGTTTTTCGTTAAAAGGAGAGGGTAAATGAAAGTCCTGGACCCGGTCTGCGGCATGACCATAGAGGATAGCTCGGCCAAGGCCACTTCCGTCCATAAAGGGGCTACTTTTTATTTTTGCGCCAAAAGCTGCAAGGAAAAGTTCGACAGGGACCCCGAGGGTTATCTGAAGAAAAAGACGGCCCCTGAAGAGGCGCATGCGTCCCCGCACGGCGAGATGGCAAAGGACCCTATATGCGGCATGGTCGTGCCGAAAGAACGCTCCTTGAAGGCCGAGACGGCTGGCCGCACGTATTACTTCTGCTCGGAAGGGTGCCTGAGGACCTTCGAGGCCCCTGAGGCAGAGCTTAAGTCCATGAAGCGGCGGGTGGCGATAGCCCTGACCGGCGTTCTCGCCCTCGCCATATTGAGGGCCGCGGTATTCCTCGGCCTTGCCGCGGGCGCTACCGTCATAACATGGGTGCCGATACCCTGGCTGCCGTGGTTCACCTGGGGGGTATGGCTTTTCATAATAACCACGCCTATACTCGTCTTCGGGGGCAAGGGGTTCTACGTAGGGGCGTGGCACGCCATCAAGGACAGGACCGCGAACATGGACCTGCTGATAGCCCTGGGGACTTCCACGGCATACCTCTACAGCACCGTTGTCACGTTCCTCCCGAACCTGCTGCCGGTAAAGGAGACGAACGTATATTACGAGGTCGCGGCCATAATCATCGCCTTCGTGCTCCTCGGCAAGTACATGGAGGAGATTATAAAGAAGCGTAGCTCCGCCGCCATAAGGAAGCTCCTTGATTTAAGGCCCCAGACCGCGCGCGTCATAAGGAACGGCGTTGAGATGGACGTCCCGGCGGAGTCCGTGATGGTAGACGAGCTTGTGGTCGTAAGGCCCGGGGAGAAGGTCCCGGCTGACGGGGTCATCGTGGAAGGCCATTCTTCGATAGACGAGAAGATGCTCACCGGGGAGTCGATACCCACGGAGAAAAAACCCGGCGACGAGGTAATAGGCGGCACGATAAACAAGGTAGGCTCCTTCAAGTTCAGGGCGAAGAGGGTTGGGGCCGATACGACTTTAAGCCAGATAATAAAGATGGTCGAGGAGGCGCAGTCGTCCTCGTCGAAGATACAGAGGCTCGCGGACAGTGTCGCGGCGTACTTCGTGCCCGCCGTAGTGGGGGTAGCCTTCGCCTCGATAATAATATGGACGCTTTCGGGGGATTTTACGACGGGCCTGCTGTCCTTCGTGGCTGTCCTTATAATCGCCTGCCCGTGCGCGCTCGGCATAGCCACCCCTGCCGCCCTCATGGTCGGCGTCGGCAAGGGGGCTGAGATGGGCATCCTCATAAGGGGGGCCGAGTACCTTGAGAGGGCCGAGAAGCTCAAGACCGTTGTCTTCGACAAGACCGGGACGCTTACGAAGGGCGAGCCCGAGGTCACGGCAGTCATCCCGGCCGAAGGGGTAAGGGAGGAAGAGGTCGTTTTAACAGCCGCCATAGCCGAGAAGGGCTCCGAGCACCCGCTCGGGGAGGCTGTCATGAAAAGGGCCAAGATGCAGTCCATGGAAGTGCCCGACGCCGAAAGGTTCGAGGCCGTGCCCGGCCACGGCGTCAAGGCCGTGCATAAGGGCGCGGATATTCATATAGGGAACAGGAAGTTCATGAAAGACCTCGGGATAGACATGGCGGAATGGGAAAAGGATATCGCGGCCCTTGAGGAGAAGGGCAATACCGTGATGATTGTGGCAAAGGGCGGCAGGTTCCTCGGGGCGATAGCCGTCGCCGACACGCTGAAGGGGAACTCGGCCCTTGTAGTGGAAGAGCTTAAGAAGAACGGGATAGAGGTCATAATGCTCACCGGCGACAACGAAAGGACGGCCCAGGCCGTAGGCAGGGCCGCAGGGGTAGACAGGATAATTGCGAACGTCCTTCCGAAGGACAAGGCCGACGTTATAAAAAGGCTCCAGTCCGAAGGCAAGGTCGTGGCAATGGTAGGCGACGGGATAAACGACTCCCCGGCGCTCGCGCAGGCCGATATCGGGATAGCGATCGGGAGCGGCTCGGACGTGGCGAAGGAGACCGGCGGCATAATACTGGTGAGGGACGACCTGAGCGACGTATTGAAAGGCATAAGGCTAAGCAAGGCCACGATGAGGAAGATTAAGCAGAACCTCTTCTGGGCGTTCATCTATAATACGGTAGGCATACCGATAGCCGCCCTTGGCCTCCTTAACCCGATAATAGCGGCGGCGGCAATGGCCATGAGCTCGCTTTCGGTTGTGAGCAATTCGGCGTTGTTGAAGCGAGTGAGGGTCTAAGCTAAAAATTGTTCTTTTTCCTGATCTCTGTGTAGGCGCGGAAATAAAAATGGACATATGCTCCGCTTTTTATTTCCGCCCTTCCTTGACCTCAGAAAACATATCTGATTTTTAGAGGTAGCCTAATGTATCCGGTAGCCTTGCGCAAAGTCTTCTTATAACAAAATCAGGAGGCCCGATGAGAAGCGTCTACGCCGTTATTGTCCTGCTCATATTCGCCGGAATAGCATCAGCTCAGAATGACCCGGCCCTTTCAAAAGGCGAGGCCCTTTTTAACGCCAACTGCGCGAAATGCCACGGGGTAAAGGGCGTCGGCACGGACAAGGGCCCGCCGCTGGTCCACAGGATTTACCACCCGAACCACCACGCGGACCTGAGCTTCAGATGGGCGATAGAGCGGGGCGTAAGGGCCCACCACTGGGGCTTCGGTGACATGCCCAAAGTGGAGGGGGTAAAAACCCCGGAAGAGGTAGAGCTTATAATTAGATACGTCAGGTCTATTCAGAAAGAGGCCGGGATATTCTGACAGGCTGCTGAAAAATTATTTAGTCTGTCATTCTGAGCGCGTGAGCCGAAGCCCTGAGCGAAGCGAAGGGGAAGAATCTCGTAGTAGACAAATCATCTTGTTGCGAGATTCTTCGTCGCTTTCGGCTCCTCAGAATGACAATGCGTGGGTTTTTTGAGCAGCCTGAATAGCCTGCTAATCGATTATGGGAAGACTAAAGAACATAATACTCGCTAAGATACTGACCCGTTTCCCCTCTCTCCTCGACAGGATTGTCGAGAAGACGAAGAAGACCGAGGTCTCCGGCATACCCTGGGCGCCTGTCAGGAAGAGGCTGTCGGGGTCAAAGGTCGCCATTGTCACCACGGCGGGGGTCCATCTCAGGAGCCAGACCGCGTTCGACATGCACGACCCGGACGGCGACCCGACCTGGAGGGAGCTGCCGTTATCCACCCCGGGAGACGGATATACCATAACGCACGACTATTACGACCACGCCGACGCGGACAGGGACTTGAACATCGTATTCCCCATCGACCGCCTGAAAGAGATGAAAGAGGCCGGCATTATCGGAGCGATCTCGGAGGTCAATTTCGGCTTCATGGGCCACATAGACGGGCCCCATGTCGAAACGCTCATAAAAAAGACAGCCCCGGAGATTGCGAAGAGGCTTAAAACCGAAGAGGTCGATGTTGTGCTGTTGACCCCCGGGTGAGGCCTTTGCAATCGGTCCGTGGGACTGATACAGAGGGAGATAGAAAAAGAGGGGATACCCACCATAGGGATATCCATCGTAAGGAAGTTCACGGAAGAGGTGAAGGCGCCCCGCGCCGTCTTCCTCAAGTGGCCGATGGGCCATCCGCTCGGGGAGCCGGGGAAAAAAGAACAGCAGATGGCCGTATTAAGGAGCGCCTTCAAGGCCCTTGAGACGATAAAGGAGCCGGGGACGATAGTAGACCTGCCGTACAGGTGGAAGAGGTACGAGGATTTGAAGAAAGAGGTCTGAGGCTGCCTCTAAAAATTGTTCTTTTTCCCGACCTCTGCGTAGGCGCAAAAATAAAAATGGACATATGCTGCGCTTTTTATTTCCGTCCTTCCTTGATTTCAGAAAAAATTCCTAATTTTTAGAGGCATCCTCCAGTAATTTTCAAATAATGCGGGAATCCGGTTTTCCCGGCTCTCAGGCCCCCGCTCCAGCCCCCTTTAACGCCTCTTATGGACATCTCTTCGGTTTTATTGTATAAAAATCAGGATAACTTCGAAGGAATGGTAGATGCAGAAAATGTCCGTCTCGGTCGTGATGCCTGTCTTCAATGAGAAGGCGTTCATAACCGAGGTCATAAAAAGGGTGCTCGACACCAATGTCCCGGAAGAGCTTATAATAGTCGACGACTTCTCGACCGACGGCACGCGCGAGGTCCTTCAATCCCTGAAAAAGGCATGGAAGGGCGGCTGCAGGCTCGAGCTCGTGCTCCAGGAAAGGAACATGGGCAAGGGCGCGGCGCTGCGCGCCGGGTTCAGCCGCGTAAGGGGCTCGGTGGTTATAGTGCAGGACGCCGACCTCGAGTACGACCCGAGGGACTATAAGAAGCTCCTTGAGCCCATACTCGAAGGCAAGGCCGACGTCGTCTTCGGTTCGCGTTTCATGGGCGACAGCCACAGGGTGCTTTTTTTCTGGCACATGATAGGCAACAAGCTCCTAACCTTCTTCTCGAACATGCTCACGAACCTGAACTTGAGCGACATGGAGACCGGGTATAAGGCGTTCAGGACCGGGGTCATCAGGGATATAGAGCTTAAATCGGACAGGTTCGGCTTCGAGCCGGAGATAACGGCGAAGGTAGCCAAAGGGCGCTACAGGATATACGAGACCTCGGTATCGTACGCCGGGCGCACCTACGAGGAAGGCAAGAAGATAAACTGGAAGGACGGCATAGCGGCCTTCTGGCACATAATAAAGTTCAATCTCTTCCCATGAGGCCCTTAAAGCTTTTTTTGATAGCGATAGTATTTTTCATCCCGGCCTCCGCGCATGCGTTCACCTCCGACGAGGAGGCGAACATAGGCATCTACGAGGAGGCCGGGCCCTCGGTTGTGAACATAGTAAGCACGACGGTATCGTACGATTTTTTCTATAACCCCGTCCCTTCCACCGGCTCGGGCTCAGGGGTTATAATAGACAGGTCAGGCAATATCGTCACGAACTACCATGTCGTCGAGGGCGCGAGGAGCCTCGATGTGACGCTCTTTGACGGGAGCAAGTTCGCGGCCGACGTCGTGGGGGTGGACCCCGGAGACGACATAGCCCTTATAAGGGTCAAGGCCCCGCAGGCAAGGCTCAAGCCCATACCGATGGGGGATTCGTCATCTCTGAAGGTCGGGCAGAAGGCCTTGGCCATCGGGAACCCCTTCGGGCTCGACAAGACCCTCACTACCGGGATAGTAAGCTCGCTGGGGCGCACCATGAGGGCCACGAACGGCAGGCTCATAAGGGGCATCATACAGACGGACGCGGCCATAAACCCCGGCAACTCAGGCGGGCCGCTCCTTGACAGCGCCGGGAAGATGATAGGCGTCAATACCGCTATCTTCAGCCCCGTGGGCGGCTCCATAGGAATAGGGTTCGCCATACCGGTCAATACCGTTAAGAAGGTCCTGCCGCAGCTGCTTGACAGGGGCTATGTTTCGAGGACCTGGCTCGGTATAACCGGGCAGAACATAGACCGGGCGGACGCGGAGCTTCTGGGGCTTTCCTCGGGCGGGGTATTGATAGCCGATATCTACAGGGGGAGCCCCGCCGAGAAGGCGAAGCTCAAGGGGGCGACCGGGAACGTCAGGCTCGGCAACCTCGTCATAGCCTCAGGCGGGGACCTGATAATAGCGATAAATGGAAAGGCAGTAAGCTCAATGGACGAGTTCAACGACTACATGGACTCCTTCGAGGCCGGGCAGACCATAACCCTGAAGGTCATAAGGGACGGGAAGCCCGTAACAGTAAAGGCGCGCATCGAGGAGATGCCGAAAGGGAACTGAGATGAGGAACCAAAGGGTATCAAAAGAGACTGCGCGGTTTTCGCTGCGGCCGGTTATCCTGGGCCTGCTCCTTGGCCTCATAAGCCTGATCTTCGGGATATTCTGGGCCGCTTACATCACCGTGAACCACGAGAGGATACACAGGACTCTAAGCGAAAGCGCCAGCGCCGCCCTGCACGAGAAGTTCGTCGTAAGCCCCGTTCCTACGGAAGGGCACCAGCACCATGCAAGCCCCGAGAAGGCGAGCGCAGGCGCTGAGCACGGGAAAAGCGGCCACAACATGCACGATGAGCAAGGCGAGAACGAGCACGCGAAGACCGGCCACGGCGTAAAGGACGAAGGAATAGAAGCCCCGTCATCGCCCGAAGCCATGCACGAAGCAATGCACGAAGACAGCTTAATGGAGGCCGCTCACGAGAGGCTCACAAGGGGGCACCTGCACGCCATGGGGCTCGGGACGCTGTCCATACTGGTATCTTTCATCTTCGCCTTTTCCACCGCGCCGGCCAACGTGAAGACCTTCGCGTCCGCATGTCTCGGCACGGGCGGGATATTCTACCCGCTCTCATGGATAATCATGGGCTTCAGGACGCCCGCGCTGGGCATGGAGGCCGCCCAGGAATCGGTAGTGCCGATAGTGGCCTTGAGCATGCTCCTTGTGCTCGTCGGCCTGCTGCTCTGCTTCTTTTATTTCATAAGGGATTTTTTCAGGTACAAGGTGTGACCTGCCACTATATAGGGGATTACGATTGTTATAAATCTTCTTGACAGGGTAAGCCGGTTTAAATTAAGATAAAAAGACAAGGACATCTTTCGCAACTGACGGAATCAAGGTGGGTACCACCGGGGAGCGGGAGATTTTAAGGTGACCTGTCGACCGTCTGGGCAGAAAAGTGCAGCCTGAAAAGACTGCGCCTTTTTTTGCCATGGCGGTTTTTTTTATTGTCCCGGATAAAAAAGCTTGACCGGGCGCGCTTGAAATAGTATCAATTCCCACACACTTAATCTTATGGGCCATAAGACATTCGCAAGGGGCATACACCCCTCTTACTATAAAGAGCTTACAGCCGCCAAAAGGGTTGAAGGCTCCACCCTGCCAAAGACCGTAACAATACCTCTGCAGCAGCACGCCGGAGCTCCGTGCGAGCCTCTCGTCAAAAAGGGCGACCTCGTCCAGGAGGGCCAGAAGATAGGCGACGTAAAGGCCTTTGTCTCGGCCCCTGTCCACGCGAGCATCAGCGGCAAGGTCAAGGACGTCGAGCTTGCCCAGCACCCCAATGGGACTCGGGTCCTGTCCGTCGTCATAGAAGGCGACGGCGCGGTGAAGGACTGGGAGGCCGGTTCCTCAAGGCCGGACCTCGGCTCGCTTACCCCGGAGGCCATCCGCGAGGCCATAAGGGAGGCCGGGATAGTCGGCATGGGAGGCGCGGGCTTCCCCACCTCCGTAAAGCTCGCCCCGCCGAAGGGAAAGACGATAGACGCCGTGATACTCAACGGCTGCGAGTGCGAGCCCTACCTTACTGCCGACCACAGGATAATGGCCGAGGACCCGGAAAAGGTCGTCTGGGGCCTGAAGGCCCTGATGAGGGCCTCCGGCGCGCGGATGGGCTTTGTAGGCATCGAAGAGAACAAGCCTGAGGCCATAAGGGCCATAAAGGAAAAGCTCGACAATTCGACGGACATACAGATAATAGTTTTGGAAGCCAAGTACCCGCAGGGCGCCGAGAAGATGCTCATCCACGCGGCCCTCGGCAGGAAGGTCCCGCCGGGCAAGCTCCCGCTCGACGTCGGCGTGCTCGTTAATAACGTCGGCACCGCCGCGGCCGTTTACGAGGCCCTTGTCTACAAAAAGCCCCTCATCGACAGGATCGTCACGATAAGCGGAAACGGGGTCAAAGAGCCGAGGAACCTCAAGGTGCGCGTAGGCACGAGCTTCGAGGAGGTGCTCGGCCAGTGCGGGGGCATCTCCGGCGAGGGCGAGATAGAGGTCCTGAACGGCGGCCCGATGATGGGCATAGCGCAATCCACCTTGAACGTCCCTGTGGTGAAAGGGACCTCGGGGATAACCGTCATCTCCTCCGGCTCCTTCAAGTCAAAACCCTACGACCCGTGCATAAAATGCGCGAGGTGCGTCGAGGCGTGCCCCATGGCGCTCATGCCGTACAAGCTCGGCGACTACGGGAGGGCGCACAGGCTGCCGGAGTTCAAGGACTGGCAGGGCGTAAGCTGCATAGAGTGCGGGTGCTGCTCGTACGTCTGCCCGGCCAAGAGGCCGCTGCTCCAGTGGATTAGGATAGGCAAATTAAAGGTGAGGCAGGAGGCCGTAAAGGCAGCCGCCAAATAACCGGCCAAAATAACCGATGGACAAGACTTTGGAAAAGACAGAGATAAAGACAGCCCCCGAGGGGGGTGAAGGCGCGGCAGGGGCCGAGAGGCTGATAGTCTCGTCGTCGCCGCACTTCCTCGACGCAGAGTCGATACCGAAGATAATGCACACGGTCGTAATGGCCCTTGTGCCTGCGATGGCCGCGTCCGTCTATTTCTTCGGGTGGAGGGCCCTTCTTCTCATACTCGTCTGCGTGGGCGCGTGCATGCTCACGGAATGGGCGTTCCAGAAGTACAGGAAAAAGCCCATAAAGGTATACGACGGCAGCGCGATCATAACAGGCATACTCCTTGCCCTTACATTGCCGCCGGGCTTCCCGATATTCGGAGCGATACTCGGCTCGGTCTTCGCCATAGGCATAGGCAAGCAGCTCTTCGGCGGCATAGGCTTCAACATATTCAACCCGGCCTTACTCGGCAGGGCCTTCCTCATGGCCACGTACCCGGTCCTCATGACGACATGGCTGGAGCCGAGGACGGTCGCGAAGGCGGTGGACGCGGTCTCCGCCGCGACACCCCTTGCCATGATGAAGTTCGAGGCGAAGTTCGCCCCGCTGGCCGACCTCTTTTTCGGCAATGTCTCCGGCTCGCTCGGTGAGACTTCCGTTGTGGCCATCCTCATAGGCGGGCTTTACCTGCGCTACAAGGGGTATATCAACTGGAAGCTCCCTCTCGGGTACCTCGGGAGCATGGCCGCGTTCTCCGCGATATTCTGGTTCGTCAACCCGGCCAAGTACCCGTCCCCGGCGTTCCATATATTCGCCGGTGGCGCGATGCTCGGGGCGTGGTTCATGGTAACGGACATGGTCACTTCACCCACAACGGCCCTTGGCCAGTGGATATTCGCCATAGTCGGCGGGATAATCGCCGTGATAATAAGGCTCTTCGGGGGGCTCCCGGAGGGGGTCATGTACTCGATACTTTTCATGAACGCCTTCGTGCCCCTTATAAACAAGCACACCAGGCCGAGGGTATTCGGCGGCAGCCTCAAGGCGCAAGGTTAGGAGAGGTCCGGGAATTGAACGCAGTAACAAAAATGTTTCTGAACCTCACCGTTGTGGGGGCCGTGTCCGGGGTGATACTGGCCGGGGTATTCCACGTGGCAGACCCTCTTATCCAGGCCAACAAGGAAAAGGAGCTCAAAGAGGCGATATTCGTAGTGCTCCCCGAGGCGAAGGACTATAAGATAATCGAGAAGACGATAGGGCAGGAGACCTTCAAGGTATACGAGGGGTTGGACGCCAACGGAACCCCCGTGGGCCTCGCGTTCAAGGCCGACGGCGGCGGGTTCCAGGGCAACGTGGGGGTAATGGTCGGACTCAACCTCGATTATTTGAAGTTAAAGGGCATAAAGATACTCGACCAGGTCGAAACACCTGGCCTCGGCAACAGGATAAGCGAACCCGCGTTCGAGGAACAGTTCAAGGGCATCGAGATAACCCCCAAGGTCGAGTACATAAAGAACAGGAAGCCCGAGAAGCCCAACCAGATACAGGCGATAACCGGCGCCACGATATCGTCGAGCGCCGTGGTGAGCAACATAAACAGGGCCGTTGAGAAGGTATTGAAGGAGTTCCCGAAGGACGAGGTCGGCAGGCTTGAAAAAGAGATAAGGCCCGCGTCGGCAACTGCACGGGAAAAAGGTGCTGAACATGGCGGAAAATAACGGCAATACTTATTCGCTCTGGCACGAGTTCAAGAAAGGCCTCTGGCAGGACATCCCGCCTTTTAGATTAGTGCTCGGCACGTGCCCTACGCTGGCCGTCACCAACTCGGTCAAAAACGGCATTGCCATGGGCCTGGCGACCCTTTTCGTCCTCCTCGGCTCGAACATAATCATCTCGGCCGTGAGGAAATACGTCGCCCCGCAGGTGAGGATAGCGGCCTACGTCGTCATCATCGCGCTCCTCGTGACCGTGGCGGACATGTTCCTGGCCGCGAAGTTCCCGCCGATATCCAAGGCGCTCGGGCCGTACGTTCCGTTGATAGTCGTAAACTGCATAATACTCGGCAGGGCGGAGGCGTTCGCCCAGAAGAACCCGATAATCCCGTCTATAATGGACGCGCTCGGCATAGGCCTGGGCTTTACCATGAGCCTTGCAACGATGGGCTCCATAAGGGAACTCCTCGGCTTCGGCTCGATATTGCAGTTCAAGGTGCTCGGCAGCTGGTTCGAGCCGTGGATAGTGATGATACTCCCGGCCGGGGCGTTCCTGGTCTTCGGCTCGCTTATAGCGCTCGTCAACTACATATCGAGCAGGAAGGCCGAAGGGGCGTAGGAGAATATATGAAATTAATAATGATTTTCATATCAGCCTCGCTCATAAACAACTTCGTGCTGACCTATTTCCTCGGCATCTGCCCGTTCGTAGGCGTTTCCAACAAGACCGAGAACGCCCTTAACATGGGGCTTGCCACTACCTTCGTCATGACGCTGACGGCCGCGGCTACATGGCCGATATACACCTATATACTGGTGAAGTTCAACGTCCCGTTCCTCGAATACGTCGCCTTCATCATAGCCATAGCGGCGCTCGTGCAGCTGGTCGAGATGTACATAAGGAAATCGAGCCCGGCCCTCTACAGGGCGCTCGGGATATATCTGCCGCTCATAACCACGAACTGCGCGGTTTTGGGACTGGCGCTTTTCATGGTGCTCCGCGACTACAACTACATCGAATCGATTATATTCGGCTTCGCCACGGGCGTGGGCTTCACGCTCGCGATACTGATGATGTCCGGCATAAGGGAGGAACTCGAGTTCGCGGACATCCCGAAGCCGTTCCAGGGCATCTCGATAACCCTGATAATAGCCAGCATGATGGCCCTTGCCTTCATGGGCTTTGCAGGACTGATAAGGGGGTAACAGGGCTCAAGGCCCGTTTATACATATGCTTGGCAACCTTCTCATAATATCCGCTGTAAGCATGGGGGGCCTCGGCGCCGCGCTGGCGGGCTTTCTCGCCTTCGCCGACAAGAAGCTCAAGGTCGACGAGGACCCGAGGATAGAGGCCCTTACGGGGATACTCCCCAACACGAACTGCGGCGGGTGCGGGTATCCGGGCTGCAGGATGCTCGCCGAGGCGCTCTTGAAGGGCGAGGCCCCGCCGAACTCGTGCGTAGCGGGCGGGAGCGACGTGGCCAAGAGCCTTGCCGCCTACCTCGGGGTCGATGCGAAAGAGCATAAGAGGATACTCGCGGTCGTCCTTTGCAAGGGCGGCCACGCCGAGGCCGGCAGGAGGGCCACCTACAGGGGCGATATGACATGCACCGCCGCCAACTTAACCGGCGGCGACAAGAGCTGCACCTACGGCTGCCTCGGGTACGGCGAGTGCGTGGATGCCTGCAAGTACGACGCCATGGCCATGAACGACAACGGCCTGCCGGTCGTCTTCCATGATAAATGCATCGGGTGCGGGGCGTGCGCGAGGGCGTGCCCGAGGAACATAATCGAGATGCACCCCGAGGACCACAAGCTCTTCGTCTACTGCAGGAGCAGGGACAAGGGCGCGCACGCTAAGAAGGTCTGCAGCGTCTCCTGCATAGCCTGCGGGCTTTGCGTAAAGGACTGTTCGGTCCCCGGCGGGGTTGTGGTGAAGGACAACCTTGCCGTCGTGAACTACGCGGTAGCGCCGCAGAACGACGAATCCACGAAACGCTGCCCGACCAGGTGCATACTCTCCGGCATAGAGCCTCAGGTGACAAAGGCGGGCTTCCACGCCTCGAAGAAGTCCTGAGGCAAAAAAGTCAGACCCCCTTTTGGGTTCAGGTCTATGGCCTGGACCTTTTTTTTAATCTGCAGGCGACTTTCTCTTTCCGCCGCATACCTCCTGCAAACCCTTAAAAAATAAGTAATTCTATCTTAATATTTTTTTAATTTTCGTCTGTTAATATGGTCTGGATTTGAAGTGCATGAGCGGGTATCCCCTGAGTTTCCTGCGGGTGGGGGTGACCCGGCGGATGGGGTTTCCCTGCATTTCGAAGGCTCACCCGGCTTGCCGGGGCAGGCCCGCAAGATTCCGTTTGAAAATTCCTTGAAAAAGATTTATAAGTATCTGAAAGGCCTTTTATTATGTCTTCAATGTACGGAAGATTCTTATACGCCCCTGTCCTCCTCCTCATCGCGGTACTGGCGTTAAGCTCCTGCTCGAAAACAGAGGTCAAGGACCCCGCTTCCTTACGCGGCGGGGAGACACGGGAGACGCTTTCGCCGATGAACTTCACCGGCGAGGCGGCGGCGGCGTACCAGGCGGCCAAGGAGATCCCCGAGGTGCTCGACAGCCTTTACTGCTACTGCGACTGCGAGAAGCACTTCAATCATAAGAGCCTCCTTACCTGCTACGTGGACGAGCACGCCCTCAACTGCGACATCTGCATAGAAGAGGCGCTCATGGCAAAGGAGCTCCACGGCAAGGGGGCTGACGTCGTTTCCATCAGGAAGGCCGTGGATGAAAAGTTCTCACGTATTCGCGAGCAAAGACAACACCAACATTAGCGGAGGTATCAGTGCGTATCGGAAAATTTACTGCGTTCGCGGCGGCAATGCTCCTTTCGGTCTCGCTTGTCCAGGGCTGCTCGAAGCCGAAGGAAAAGGCCGAGACCGCCTCCGTAAAGGAGGACTCCGCGCCGCCGCAGTCCGTGAACAACGCTACCATAATACAGGACCTTAAATCCCGCCTAAAGGACAAGCCCAACGACCCCGATATATTATGGAGGCTCGGCGACGCGTACTTCGACTCGAAGCAGTTCGCCGAGGCGGAGACCACTTACAAGAAGGCCATCGAATACAAGCCCAACGAGACCGACATATACAACGACCTCGGCCTTTCCGCCCATTACCTCGGAAAGCCCTCTGAAGGGCTCCGATACGTGGAGGAAGGGATAAAGAAGAACCCTTACCACCAGCGGATATGGCTTACGAAGGGCTTCATACTGGCCTACGGCATGGGCGATCTCGACGGCGCCAAGGCGGCCTGGGAGAAGGCGAACGCCTTGAACCCCGAAAGCCAGGTCGGCAAGGCGGCCGCTGAATTCCTTGCGCAGTTCAATAAAAAATAAGAGAAGACAAGATGCCTGAAAACGCAAAGGAAGCGGCCCCGCGGGCCGGGGGCAGGGCGTGGTGGCGCGTTGCCGGCTCCAAGGTCTGGTACTTCTTCAACTCGCTCAAGCTTACGCTTTTCGTCCTCATCACACTTGCCATCGTATCGATATTCGGCACCGTGGTGGAGCAGAACGCCCCGGTGGAGGATTACCTGAGGTCCTACGGCGAGGGGTGGACCAAAGCGATACTCTACCTCCACGTGAACGACATGTACCACTCGTACTGGTTCACGGCGCTTCTGGCGATGCTCGCCTTGAACATCATAGTCTGCACCTTCGAAAGGTTCCCTCCCAAGTGGAAGGGCCTTTTAAACCATAAATCCGAGAAGTTCGATTCAAAGCTCATCGAAAAGTTCACCAACCACCAGACGTTCTCGGTAGCCGCGAGCCCGGACGCCGTAAAGGAGCGGGTGATAGCCGCCTTCAGGAAGAAGCGCTACGGCATAATATCCTCAGGCGGCGGCGGCGAGTGGAAATTGTACGCCTGGAGGGGGAGGATCGGCAGGCTCGGCTCCGACGTCACGCACATAAGCCTCCTTCTCATACTCCTGGGGGCCATCGTCGGGAGCTTCAAGGGGTACAAGGACTTCAGGGCCATCCTCGTCGGCGAGGACGTCTCCGTGCCGAACGCGGAGTTCAAGCTCAGGCTCGATAAGTTCTGGATAGACTATTACGACTCGGGCCAGATAAAGCAGTATAACAGCCTCCTGACCGTCATGGACAACGGCAAGGAGGTCATGCAGAAGCAGATATGGGTCAACGAGCCTCTTTACTACAAGGGGATAAGGTTCTACCAGTCGAGCTACGGCACCGCGTGGAACAAGGTCGAGGAGGCCCAGGTCGCCCTCAAGCTCAAGAACAGGGACAACCCCGGCGACCCGGTCACGGTCAAGTGGGAAGAGCTGAAGGCGATGCCCGGCAGCCCCTATTCGGTGAAGCTCGTGAACTACTCGGCGGACTTCGCCTACGACGAGAAGACGAACACGGTATTCTCAAAATCGGCCGAGGCCAACAACCCGGCCGTGCAGCTGGAGATATACAATAACGGCAAGCTCGTGGCCACGCCGTGGCTGTTCATAAAGTACCCCGGCATATTCCCGGCGATACCCAACTCGGACACGGATATAGTCTTTATGGGCTTCAAGGGCATAATGTACTCCGGGCTTTCGATAAACAAGGACCCCGGCACCAACATAGTCTGGGCCGGTACGATAGTCATGGGCATCGGGTTCATACTCGCCTTTTTCGTCTACCACAGGAGGGTCTGGATAACGGTCAGGAACAGCGGCAAATCCAGCGAGGTCAAGCTCGGCGGGATGATAAACAAGAACAACTTCGTTTTCGAGAAAGAGCTAAAAGATATAGTGGAGGCGATTTCCGCCTCGAAGGGGGAGTAAAAATAGATGATCCTGTCCCTTGTCTTCTTTACGTTTTCGTTCGCTTTCTATTTCATAACGACGGTGCTGTACCTCGGCCACTGGATATTCAAGAAGAAGTGGCTCGGCCAGACCGCCACGGCCTTCGCGTTCGTGGCGCTCATGTCCACCACGATGGTCCTCATAGCGCGGGCAGGGGAGTCGGGGCACGCGCCCTTCTCGAACCTGTACGAGTCGATGGTGCTGTTCATCTGGGCGACGAACGCGGGCTATCTCCTCATGGAGTTCAAGCACAAGTTCAAGGCCATAGGCGCCGTGGTGATGGGCATAGAGTCCATAGCGATGTTAGCGGCCTCGATGCTCCCGTACAGGTTCAAAAGCGTCGAGCCGTTGAACCCCGCCCTCCAGAACAAGTGGCACTGGATGATGGACCTGCTGAAACCCTGGGGTTTTGAAAAATACGCCATAGGGTGGCTCGACTTCCACGTCTTCACCACCTTCGTGGGCTACGCGGGCTTCGCCATCTCGTTCGGGCTGAGCTTCATATACCTGGTGAAGAACTGGACCGAGCAGAGGGGCGGCAGGTCGATAATGGACGCGTTCCCGGAGGCACGGACCATAGACGAGCTTTCGTACAGGGCGATTGCCTGGGGCTTCCCGTTCCTGGCCGTCGGGATAGTCTCCGGCGCGGTGTGGGCGAACTACGCGTGGGGCTCTTACTGGAGCTGGGACCCGAAGGAGACGTGGTCCCTCATAACATGGTTCATATACGCGGCGTACCTGCACGCGAGGGTCACGAGGGGCTGGAGGGGCAGAAGGGCTGCGTACCTGTCGATAGCGGGCTTTTTAGCGGTTATATTCCTGTACTGGGGCGTCAGCTTCGTGCTGCCGGGCCTGCACGCTTACGCCTCATAAAAACGGAGCCGGGTAACTTTAATGAGCGATAAGACCGCTGAGAACGAAAAAGGCCTTCCAAAGGCCGTACTGGTGATAGTAGTCCTGGCCGTTATAGCCGCTGTCGTGTTCATAGTGCTCGGGCAGAGGCAGAAGTTCGAGCCGGTGAACGCCGGGATGGACGCGATAGACTTCACCCTGCCGGACCTCGCGGGTAAGCCCGTAAGCCTCAAGGACTACAGGGGCAAGGTCGTCTTCCTTAACTTCTGGGCGACCTGGTGCAAGCCCTGCGAGGAGGAGATGCCTTCGATGGAGGCGCTCTACCAGGGGCTTAAGGACCAGCCTTTCGAGATACTGGCCGTAAGCGTTGACAAGGACGGCCCCGAGACGGTCGCCGCTTACGCGAAGAAGTACAACCTTTCCTTCAAGGTACTCCACGACCGCAAGGGCGCGATAAAGGAGACCTACAAGACGACCGGCGTCCCGGAGACCTTCATAATAGACCAGAACGGCGTCATAGCCGAGAAGGTATGGGGGCCTCGGGACTGGTCGCGGCGTTACTCCTACGAGATGATAGCCGACCTTTTGAGTAACGGCCCAAAACCGAGGGACTCTTACAAGACAAAGGCCAAGTAGCCTTCCTTAACCGGCCCCAGCGCATAATTGAACCGCTGCCGCCGGAAGGCGGCAGGAAAGTTTTCGCCGGCTGAAAGCCCGGCGTAAATTTCCCCCTTTACTAAAGGGGGAAATAGGGGGATTATAAATCTTGGATAATCTCCCCTGTCCCTTCTTCAGGAAAGAGGGGAACTCAAATAGTCATACCCCGTTGTGAGACATTAAAAAGCGGCTTTCAGGAGGCTCATTCCAGATGACTACAGAGGTTTCCGTACCGCTCGCGTTCCTCGGGGGCGTGCTCTCTTTCGTCTCCCCCTGCGTCCTGCCGCTCGTGCCGTCCTACATATCTTTCGTCACGGGCATCTCGTTCGAGGAGCTGACCGGGGACAACGACAACAAGGAGCTTAAGAAGGTCATACTCCTTAACTCCCTCATGTTCATCCTCGGCTTCTCGACTGTATTCGTCGTGATACTCGGCTCCTCCGCCCAGCTCTTCGGCAGCCTTTTCATGCAATACCAGGACGTGATAAGGAAGATCGGCGGGCTCGTAATAATACTCCTCGGCGTACACATAATCGGCATAATAAACTTCAGGATACTCCAGAGGGACAAGAGGCTCCATTTCTTCAGGGAAAAGCCCACAGGGCTCCTCGGCTCGTTCCTCGTGGGCATAGGGTTCGCGGCCGGATGGACGCCCTGCATAGGGCCTATACTCTCGGCCATATTCGCGGTGGCCGCCACCTCCGACAGCTCATGGTCGGGGATAATCCTCTTCATAGCCTATTCCGTGGGCCTGGCGATACCTTTTCTCCTTACTTCGCTGGGAATAAATACCTTCTTAAAGCACTTCAACAAGCTTAAAAAACACATGAGGGTTGTATCCATCGTGACCGGCATATTCCTCGTCATAACTGGGGTCTTGATATTTTCCAACTCTCTTGGTATTATAGCGGGGTACATAAATAACCTGATCCCGAGCCTAAGCTGAAATAAGCTTAAAGGTGGGCGCCCATGACAAAGCTCTTGGTTGAAGTCTACGCAAGAAAAGACTGCTCCCTCTGCAAACTGCCCAAGGGCTGCGCGCTGTGCAAGCAGGCAAAAGACATAATAGACAGGGTATGCACGGAGATACCCTTCCAGTTCAGGGAGGTGGACATAGACCTGAACGACGACCTCTTCAGAAGGTATAACTCGGACATACCCACGATATTCATAAACGGCAAAAAGGTCTTCAAGTTCAAGGTGGACGAGAACGAGTTCAGGAAAAAGGTCAGAAAGGAGCTTATCAAGGCCGGCCTTATGAAGCTCTGGAACAAGAAACAGCACTACAGTTGAGCCCCACCCTTCAGTACCCGTCAGACCCTTTTCAGGCCCTTCACTGTCTTATATCCTTCCTGTAAGATTTATCCGTCCGCATTCCTTGCTTTTTGCGCTGAAATTCGTTATATTTTAAGGCTGTACGGGGTTCAAGCGTTTTTTAAAGCCTGTTTTTAGGGGTATTTCCCCCATATCCATCTCATGTACGGGTCGATGATGTCTATGCCTTCCGGCCTTAAAAAGCTCTTTATAGCCCTTCTGCTGGCCCTTTCGGTCTTAAGCCCCGCCGCGGGGTTTTGCGAGGAGGCACGGATCGACGACGTCAAGGTCTCCTGGACGCCGAGCCTGAATGCGTCCTTCGAGGTAAAGGACGCCTTTACCAAGGACATCGATGAGGCGATAAAGAGCGGCATGCCGACGTCCTTCAACTTCATCATAGAGCTCGAAAGGGTGAACTCCGTCTGGTTCGACGAGCTGGTCGGGAGGTGGGAGTTCAAGCACACGGTAAAGTACGACACGCTCAAGGAGGAGTACGAGGTCCTCCTCGACGAGACCGGCGACAAGGGCGTGAGGACGAAGGACATGAACGAGATGAAGACCCTCATGGCCACCGGCACATCCGTAGCCGTCACGCCGGCGCACCTCGTGCCGGGAGCGGAGTACGAGCTTAAGATCAAGGCGGAGCTGCGCACCACGGAACTCCCGTTCATACTGAACTATATGCTCTTTTTCGTGAAGATATGGGACTTCAAGACCGACTGGTACTCCTACAGCTTCAGGCCTTGAGAGCGGGACCCTATGAGCGAGACGCAGAGGCTGGAGGCTGAACAGAAAAGACGGCGGAGAGAACTCCTGATAATCGCCGCGGTCATACCCGTCGTCATACTCCTTACCTACGCCGAGTCCCACATCTCGATAATAAGCGGCGACATCCCGATAGCCACGAACATCTTCATCCTCGGGCTCATCAACATCAACATAATCCTCCTTATCCTCGTTATCTTCCTCGTATTGAGGAACACGGTAAAGCTCTACATGGAGAGGCAGAGGAAGGTCATGGGCTCCAAGCTCATGACCAAGCTCGTCTCCTCCTTCATCATGCTCACCATCGTGCCGACGTTCCTGCTTTTCTTCGTGGTCATAGGCTTCATCAATAAATCGATAGACGGGTGGTTCGGGATAAGGATAGACGACTCCCTGAAGGAATCCCTCGTCCTCGCGCAGAACTACTACAAAGACATGACGGAGAGGGTGGCGGCCGCGTCGAGGTCTATAGCCATTGCCGCCGACAAGGAAGGGTGGGGCCGCGACGACGGACGCTTTAGATCGTTCGTGGAGGGCAAGATGGAGGAGAACGATTTTTCCACCGTGGAGGTCTACTCCGCGGACGGAAGGCGCGCCATCTATTCGATATCACCCAAGGTAAGCAGGGACATGGTCCCGGACATCGACAACGACGCCGTGGCCCGGGCCTTGAAAGGGGAGGCGTCGAGCTTCGTCCAGACCATACAGGTAGGCGACGTGGTAAGGGGGGTGTCCCCGATACCGTCGGTGGCAGGTCCGGATAAGGCCGCTGGCGCGATAGTCATAAGCTACTACGTGCCGAGGAGCCTTACCGAGAAGATGAA
Source organism: Deltaproteobacteria bacterium (assembly GCA_016219015.1). Classification (GTDB taxonomy): domain Bacteria; phylum Desulfobacterota; class GWC2-55-46; order GWC2-55-46; family GWC2-55-46; genus JACRCL01. Next base: position 77,062 of record JACRCL010000012.1, on the reverse strand, counting down.
GGAGATTTCCACCGCGTTCGAGGGGTACAAGCAATTGAAGCTCCTAAAGAACCCCGTCAAGGCGAGCTACTTCACGATACTCCTCATAATAACGCTTTTGATAGTCTTCTTCTCGATATGGATAGGCAGGTATCTGGCCAAGGAGATAACCGTGCCCATACACGAGCTGGCCGAGGGCACGCACGCCGTCGCCAGCGGCAACCTCGACTACAGGATAAACGCCGACTCGAAGGACGAGATAGGCCTGCTCGTCAAGTCCTTCAACAGGATGACCGAGGACCTGAAGGCCGGGAAGACCAAGCTCGAGGCCGCCAACCTTGATCTCAGGCGCACCAACACGGAGCTGGAACAGAGGAGGCGGTACATAGAGATAGTCCTCGGCAACGTCCCCGCGGGCGTCATCTCCATAGACAAGCTCGGCAAAATTGTATCGCTTAACAGGGTCGGCGCCGATATACTCGGCATCGACGAGGACTACGCGCTCGGGAAGAACTACAAGGAGGTCCTCCGGCAGTCCGACAGGGATGTCTTCAGGGAGATGATAAGGGAGATGAACGAGATGGGGGCCGAGAGCCTCGAGCGGCAGATGAGGGTGGAGGTGCAGGACAAGGCCATGACGGTGCTCGTGAACCTGAACGCGCTCAAGGACGAGGCCGGCAACTACCTCGGCATGGTGGCGGTGCTCGACGACCTTACGCACCTCCTTAAGACCCAGAGGATGTCCGCGTGGAAGGAGGTGGCCAGGAGGATAGCCCACGAGATAAAGAACCCGCTCACACCGATAAAGCTCTCCGCCCAGAGGCTCAGGAAGAAGTACCTCGACAGGTTCCCGAACGACGACAGCGTCTTCGACGAGTGCACCACGACCATCATAAAGCAGGTGGATGAATTGAAGACGCTCGTAAACGAGTTCTCGAGCTTCGCCAGGATGCCAGCGTCGAACCCGAGCCCCAACGACCTTAACCAGATAGTGAACGAGACCGTGGCCCTGTACAAGTCCGGCCAGAGGAGCATGAAGTTCGAATCCTCCGTTGACGCGAGGCTCCCGATACTCGAGATAGACAGGAACCAGATAAAGAGGGTACTTATAAACCTCATCGACAACGCCATAGCCGCTGTCGATGACGACGGCGTAGTAAGGGTGGAGACTCTTTTCGTGGAGGACCTCCAGCTCGCCCGCCTCGAGGTGGTCGACAACGGCAGCGGCATACCGGCCGAGATAAAGCAGAAGCTCTTCGAGCCGTACTTCTCCACGAAGAAGACCGGCACCGGGCTCGGGCTCGCCATCGTGAGCAACATAATAGCGGACCATAACGGCTACATAAGGGTGAAAGATAATGTTCCCAAAGGCACCCGGTTCATAATAGAATTGCCCATAAAGGCGATAACCATATGAAGACCATTCTGATAGTAGACGACGAGAAGGACATAAGGGAGGCGCTCGAAGGCGTTTTCAAGGACGAGGGCTATGGGGTGACGATAGCCGGGAGCGCCGAGGAGGCGCTAAAAAAGCTGGAGGCGAGGGCGCCGGACATAATGCTCCTCGATATCTGGCTCCCCGGCATGGACGGCATAGACGCGTTGAAGGAGATAAAGGGGCGCTACCCGTCGCTGCCCGTGATAATGATATCAGGGCACGCCAACATCGAAACGGCCGTCAGGACGACCAAGCTCGGGGCGTACGATTTCATCGAAAAGCCGCTCTCGCTGGACAAGGTAATACTGACCGTTGAGCACGCGATAGAGCACAAGAGGCTTACCGAGGAGAACAGCGCCCTCAAGCTCAAGGCCCAGACCAAGTACGAGATAATAGGCGTGTCCAAGTCGATACAGAACCTTAAAAGCGACATAGCTCGGGTCGCGCCCTCGAACAGCTGGGTACTCATAACCGGGGAGAACGGGACCGGCAAGGAGTTCGTGGCCAGGAACATCCACCTCTTCTCGAACAGGTCCGGCAGGCCCTTCATAGAGGTGAACTGCGCGGCCATACCCGAGGAGCTTATAGAAAGCGAGCTATTCGGCCACGAGAAAGGCGCCTTCACGAGCGCCGTGGCGCAGAAGAAGGGCAAGTTCGACCTGGCCGACAAGGGGACGATATTCCTCGATGAGATAGGGGACATGAGCCTGAAGACCCAGGCGAAGATATTGAGGATACTCCAGGAGCAGAGCTTCGAGAGGGTGGGGGGCACCGAGCAGATAAAGGTGGACGTGCGCGTGATAGCCGCCACGAACAAGAACCTGAAGGAGCAGATAGTAAAGGGCACCTTCAGGGAGGACCTCTACTACAGGCTGAACGTCATCCCTTTCCACGTGACGCCGCTGCGCGAGAGGGTCGAGGACATCCCGCTCTTTATCGAGTTCTTCCTCAAGGAGTTCTCGAGGGAGACCGCGAGGGAGGTCCTTATCGTCAGCGCGGACGCGCTTGCGGTACTCGTCAATTACGAATGGCCGGGCAACGTGAGGGAGCTCAAGAACCTGATCGAGCGGCTCGTCATAATGACCCCTTCGAACGTGATAACCCCGGACGACATACCTTCCTACATAAAGGGCGCGGCCCCGGTCCAGCCGAAGAACCTCTTCAGGTCCACGCTCCTTAAAGAGGCGCGCAGGGACTTCGAAAGGGAGTTCATATCGAGGAAGTTGAAGGAGTTCAACGGCAACATCGCCAGGACCGCCGAGGCGATAGGGATCGAACGGAGCCACCTCTACAGGAAGATAAAGAGCTACGGCATTGAGCACGAGAACCTCGCGATGTGAAAAGAGGTTGACCGCGCGGGCCTTAGATGTTTTAGTAGTATGCCAAAGAAGCCCGCAAAGCCGTCATTCTGAGGAGCCGAAGGCGACGAAGAATCTCATAACTTATTTGCCCTTGGATTCTTCGCTATGCTCAGAATGACAGACTAAAACAGTTTTTCAGCAGCCTGTTAGCATACAAAAAAGCGGAGGAGAATTGTGAGGAAGATAAAGACCGTCTGCGCAGTAGTCCTGATGGCGCTATTTGTTTTTCTGCCTAAAAATTCAAACGCAAAAGGAGCTAAAATGGAAGAGAAGAAGGCGCCCCGCGCGATCATCGAGACCAAGTACGGGGAGATGGAGATAAAATTCTATCCGGAAACCGCGCCCAAGCACGTGGAGAACTTCATGACACTGGCGAAGCAGGGCCTCTACGACGGCACGATATTCCACAGGGTCATACCCGGCTTCATGATACAGGGCGGGGACCCGAACACCAAGGGGCCGGATAAATCGACCTACGGCATGGGCGGCCCGGGCAGCAACGTAAAGGCCGAGTTCAGCAACATCCCGCACAAGAGGGGGATAGTGTCGATGGCCCGCTCCCAGAGCCCCGACAGCGCGGGGTCGCAGTTCTTCATAGTCGTCAAGGACTCGAACTTCCTCGACGGGCAGTACACGGTCTTCGGAGAGGTGGTAAGGGGCATGGAGGTGGCGGACAAGATAGTGAACCTGCCGCGGGACAGGAGGGACCTGCCGAACGAGAGGGTAGATATGAAGGTTAAAATAATAGAGTAGAGAGAAAAGCCCCGGGAGACCGGGGCTTTTCTTTTGGCCCTCTGCGGGTTCAGGTCTTCGACCTGAACCCTTTTTTTTCGCCCGGTGTTGACACGCAATCTTTCAACGGTATGATTAAGACATATAAAACAGACCGCGGAGGACGCCTGAAAAATCCAGCCTGCCTGCTGATTGGTCTAAAAACAGACCCAAGGGGGTAACGATGGCAAAGGTAGCGATAGAGATGGTAAAAAAGAGCGGGGTCGATCTCGATAAGCTCCTGGAGCTTCTTGTAAGGAACGCGGCGGCGGAGCTTACGACCTTCTACTATTACACGATCCTTCGGTGCAACCTTATCGGGCTTGAAGGGGAGGGGATAAAAGAGATTGCGGAGACGGCCCGCATCGAAGACCGGAACCACTTCGAGGCGCTTGTGCCGCGCATCTACGAGCTCGGCGGCAAGCTGCCCGGGGACATGAAGGCCTTCCATGATATCTCGGCCTGCCCTCCGGCCAGCCTTCCGAAGGACCCGACTGACACAAAGGCCATGTTGACCGTCCTGGTCAACGCCGAGAGGTGCGCGGTCAAGGGTTACACCAATATCTGCGACCTGACAGCCGGAAAGGACCATCGGACGTACGACCTGTCCCTGGCGATACTCAATGAGGAAATTGAGCATGAATCTTGGTTCTCTGAATTCCTCGGCGAGGGGCCTTCCGGACATTTCATGCGCAGGGGCGACACCTCTCCTTTTGTCTCCAAGTTCTTGAAGTAGGCGGCAGCCTTATCACTTCCATGACCCTTAGCACCCGGAGGCAACCCGTCCATGGATTGCCTGGCAGGTTGCGTTTTTTAGCAGCCTGCTAAAAAATCTTTCCGAGTCACTTCTTATACTCCTTGTATTCCTTTGCCTTGAGGTCCCTGTGGCCGACTGACTGGGCTATGGAGACCTTCCCGGTCGGCAGCGACTCCCCGTGCGGCCAGAGGTGGAAGATGATCCCGTCGGTCGTGGCGACAAGGTCGGCAACCTCTTTGGCCTTGTCAGGCGGGAGGTCGAGCACTCTTACGCGGCCCGTGTCTATCTCCTGCTGATGGTCGTGCCAGTTCCTGTTTCAGTTCTTGAGGGGAACCGTCTCCCGCGTCACTTTTTTCGCCACGATATACTCTATCTCGGTCAGCTTCGCGTTCGGCTCCGTGGATTCATAGATAAGACACTCGATGACCGGCTCCGGGGAGAGGTGTCTGGCGCAAGAAATAAAAAAGGGCAAGGCCGAAGCCTTGCCCTGCTTGGTTTCCGTATGGTAATGCGGCGACCGGCTTTTTAGTTATCCCTCTTTCCTCTTTCCGTTCCCCTTCTCCACGAACTCAAAGAGGGCCCTCAGCTCCTTTTTCTGCGTATCGAGAAGGGAGGGGACTTTCGCGCCCTTCGGCGTGGTTTCCCTGCACTTGCAGGGCTTCCGTAAAGGCGAATCTATGTATAACTTACCCCTGTGCCATGTTATGGGATAGACCCTGCATATCGTAGGCACTATCCTCTTCGGCGCTTTTTTCTCCGCCCACATCGAGAAGAGCGAGCACCCCCTTTTGCCTATCAGGTGGAAGGCGCATCTCTTGTCGGACTTCCTTACGGCGGTCTCCCTGTAAGCCCCGCCGATATAATCGTCGTCTTTCTTCAGCCTCGTCGAGAAGCAGTCCTCTATCCTTGCGCCTATGAGAGGCTCTATCTCATCCCTGTGCTTTTCTATGAGCTTCAAGGTGACGAGGTCTATGTCGCAGCCCCACTCGCAGCATTCGTCCTTGCAGTCCGAGGCGCCCATGCACCCGTCGTCAAAGAGCCCCTTCTGTTTTTTCAGCTTCGGGTCGATATGACGTATGATTATTTTCTTCATTCTTGAAACGCATCCTCCGGTTGATCTTGATTTTTTTGATTTCAAAGGGTTTTAACAAGGTAAGAACGGCAGGGCCGGGCGGAAAACCCGGTTGAGTCCTTCGTCAGTGTATCCTGTGCAGGCCTGTGACCTGGACCTTTATATTGTTCACTACGTCGTTCACTCCCCAGATATACCAGGCGTTGTCCTCGGCCGCCTGTTTGACGGATTCTTTCTCGGCCAGCCCGTGGAGCACCACCACCCAGTTTACCACGGTGATGCTTATCTCTCCCGCGTCGCCTACGGTCTTGTCCTTCTCCAGTACCATCCTGAGGGCGTCGGCGACCTCCCCGTCGTTATCGTCCTCGGGCGGGCTGACCTCAAGACTGTTTATCACGTCAGCGGCCCCGGGTATCCACCAGGCGAGCGCGCCGGCGAGGCGCTTGTGGCTTAAAGAGCCGACCGTGCCCTCAAGGTCGATAACCCCGTCGTTCACCTCCATGTTTATCACAAAGCCCTGAAAACTGCTCTCGGACGCTATCGCGGCCTCCATGTGCCTTTTTATCTCGTCGTCGCCCATCTGTTTGGCCGGCTTGACCCTGAGCCTGTCGATGACGCCTTCGACCCCCGGCACGCCCATGGCGTGGAAGAGCGCCCTTTTCTTTTGTGAGATGTGCTCTACCGTCCCTTCGAGCAGTACGGAGCCGTTCTCCATCGTGCAGTGTATTGGATTGGCCTTGAGGTCTATGTGGACGAGGTCTGTGAGCGCGGCCTTTACTGCCTTTATCGGGTCGTTGTTTGCCATTTAATATTTAAACTGGAAAGCGCCTTTCCAAGCGGGGTCCCGGTAACCGGGCTTTTTGAACACGCATAGCAGCGAATACCCGCTGCTCGCAGCGGGGTATGCGAGCGAATCGAAATTTTTTCCTTACGTGTAGAAACTTCCCGCAGGAAGTTTTCAGTATAGCAGAGCATCCGGAGTTTAACAAGCGGTTTTTACCCGGCAGCCGCGAGCGCGCCCGGCATTTGACGCGGAGTAAATCGATTGTATAATTTATGTAAAAAGACGGCCAATTTACACTTGCAATAATTTTTTTTGTGTGCTAAATTATTATTATTAAAAGCCTCTTACTTCACTTAGAGTGGGCATCTGCCCACTTTTTTGTTTGAGGGGAAGTTGCTTTCCTTGGGGTAATATTTCGCTTTTTTTTCAAGAGGCAAGGATTAAGGGAATTGAACGGGGCGAGGCTCCTTTGAAGGTAGAAGGTCTTGAGGAAAAGTTGAAGGCCCTTGCCGCGCCTGTCGTTGAAGGCCTGGGCATGGAGCTGGTCGACCTTGTATATACTTCGGAGCACGGAAGGAAGGTCGTCCGCCTGTTCATAGACAAGCCGGGCGGCGTGACCGTGGACGACTGCAGCGACGTGAGCCGGGAGTTCGGCACCGCCCTCGACGTTGAAGACCCCATACCGCAGCGCTACGTGCTCGAAGTGTCCTCACCAGGGCTCGACAGGCCCCTTGTCAGGGAAAAGGACTTCACCCGCTATATAGGCAAGAGGGCGCGCATAAAGTCGAAGCAGCCTATCGAGGGCAGGAGGAACTTCAAGGCCGTGATAGACGGCGTCGGGGACGGGAAGGTCCTCGTGACCGACTTCGACGGCCGCAGGTTCGAGATAGAGCTTACCAACATAGAAAAGGCAAGGCTCGAGATAGAGATATAGCGGGCTGTCAGGATTATAGATTCCAAGTTTGAGTCCGGAGGGATTTTTTAAAATGTCGATCAACCTTACGCACATTATCGACCAGGTAGGGAAGGACAAGGGCATAGACAAGCACATTTTGATCGATGCCCTTGAGTCCGCCATGCAGAAGGCCGCCGAGAAAAGGTTCGGCCCGAACAAGGTCATCGAGGCGCATTACCAGGAGGACGCCGGAGAGATAGAGCTATTCCTTTTCAAGACCGTCGTCGAAGAGGTCGAGAACCCGGACCTCGAGATAGCGTTCGACCAGGCCAGGGACCTCGACCCGGAGGTCGCCCTCGGCGACAGTTTAGGCGTTAAGCTCGACGCGAGGGAGTTCGGGAGGATAGACGCTCAGACCGCCAAGCAGATAATCATCCAGAAGGTCAGGGAGGCCGAGCGTAACATCATATTCACCGAGTACAGCGCGAAGAAGGGCGAGATAATAACCGGCATAGTCCAGAGGTTCGAGAAGGGCGACATAGTCGTGGACCTCGGCAGGGCCGAGGCGCTCCTGCCCAAGAAGGAACAGGTAAGGCGCGAAGGCTACAGGCAGGGCGAGAGGATAAGGGGCATCGTCCTCGACGTCAAGAGCGAGGCCAAGGGCCCGCAGGTAATCATGTCGAGGACCCACCCGGGCTTCCTCATGAAGCTCTTCCAGATGGAGGTCCCCGAGATATACGAGGGCATAGTCGAGATAAAGGGCGCCGCTCGGGAGCCGGGCGACCGCGCCAAGATAGCCGTCCTTTCGCACAACTCGGACGTAGACCCCGTGGGCGCTTGCGTCGGGGTAAAGGGGTCGAGGGTGCAGGCCGTGGTACAGGAGCTCAAGGGCGAGAAGATAGACATCGTCCACTGGTCGGACGAGCACGCCATATACGTGAAGAACACGCTTTCACCGGCGCAGATATCCCGGGTCATCACCGACGACGCCGAGCACGCGATGGAGGTCATCGTCCCGGACGACCAGCTTTCCCTCGCGATAGGCAAGAAGGGGCAGAACGTAAGGCTTGCCGCGAAGCTCACCGGCTGGAAGATAGACATAAAGACCGAATCCGAGGCAAAGGGCGCGAAAGAGGCGTTCTCCCCCGAGGAGGCCTTGAGGAAAGAGGTCGAGGCGGCGGGCGTAAGGGAGGAAAAGGAGAGGGAGATGGAGGCGGCCAAAGGCATAGGGGAGCTGCTTAACATCTCGCTTGAGCTGGCTGGCATGCTCGTAAGGGGCGGGTATACGAAGGACAACGTCTTAAAGGCCTTGAAGAAGGAGATAAAGACCGTGGAGGGCCTCGACGAAGAGGCCGTGGACGTCATCTGGGCCGCCATGAAGGAGCGTAACGCTTAGATGCCGGAGCGCACATGCATCGGGTGCGGGCAAAAAAGCGACAGATTTGAGCTTTTAAGGTTTATAATAAGAGAAGGCGCGCTCTTCCATGACGCGGCGAAGGCCGGGCACGGCCGGGGCGCTTACATATGCCTTAGCAGGGAGTGCCTCAAGGAGGCTTACAGGAAGAAGGGCTCTTTCTCAAGGGCGCTGAAGGGACAGGCAGCTCTCCCGGACGAGGAAACTCTCTGGGGGATTATCATCGGAAGTAATTAAAAAAAGGCCTTGGTTAAAGGAAGGCAAGGAAGCATATCGCAAACATGACAAATGAGAAGGAAAAGCCAAATAAAGAGGTAGAGGAAAAGAGGATCAAGCCCTCTGTCATAAGGAGAAGGAGCGCCCCGAAGCCTGCCGCCCCCGAGGTGGAGCCCGCGGTGGTGGTCAAGGCCGAAGAGGCCGCGCCTGTTGCAAAGGTTGAAGCGGCCCCTGCGGAGGTCCAGAAGGCCGCGCCGGCGGCGATAGCGCCGAAGGCCGTGGCTAAAGAGGAAAAGAAGGATGAGAAGAAGGCCGTAATCAGAGGCGGCAGGAAGGTGAATGCGCCCGAGGAGAAGAAAGAGGCGCCAAAGAAGCCCGCCAGGAAGATAAAGGAGAAGACCCCCGCCGAGATACTCGAGGAGCTGAAGGTGGAGGAGGAAGAGCCGGTCGAGAAGGCCGCCCCCGCCCCGGTCGCCGAAGAGAAGCCCGCGGAGGAGAAGCCCGCAGAGGCTGCGGTATCGAAGAAAGAGGTAAAGGTATTCGAGAAAGAGCCTGAGCTGAAGAAGTTCTTCACGTCCAAGAAGAGGAAAGACAAGTACCAGGGCAGGGACGCGGCAAGGGCAAAGGCCCAGGCCGCCCAGTCCCGGCCCATGAAAAAGACCGAGATAACGGTCCCCAAGGCCATCAAGAGGGTCATAAAGATAGTAGACGCCATAAGCGTGGCCGACCTCTCCCAGAGGCTCGGGGTCAAGGCGAGCGAGATAATAAAGAAGCTCATGAACCTCGGGATAATGGCCACGGTAAACCAGCTGATAGACATAGATTCGGTCACGCTCGTCGCGCAGGACTACGAGTACGAGGTCGAAAGCGGCGCGGTGCAGGAGGAAACCCTCATGGAGCCCACGGCCGAGCCCGGCGCGCCTGCCGGGGCGCGCGAGCACAGGGCGCCCGTCGTGACCGTAATGGGCCACGTCGACCACGGCAAGACCTCTCTCCTGGACGCCATAAGAAAGACCAACGTCGTCGAGGGCGAGGCGGGCGGGATAACCCAGCACATAGGCGCCTACCACGTCCATCTCGACAAGGGGGACGTGACGTTCCTCGACACCCCGGGCCACGAGGCCTTCACAGCCATGAGGGCACGGGGCGCGAAGGCGACCGACATAGTAATACTCGTCGTGGCGGCGGACGACGGCGTTATGCCGCAGACCGTGGAGGCCGTCAACCACGCCAAGGCCGCAAACGTACCCATCATAGTGGCCATAAACAAGATAGACCTCCCCCAGGCGGACCCCGGCAGGATAAAACAGGAGCTTACTAAATACGGTCTCGTCTCCGAGGAGTGGGGCGGGGATACGATATTCATAGAGGTATCAGCGAAGAAGAGGATCAAGATAAAGGAACTCCTCGAGATGATACTCCTCCAGGCCGAGGTGCTGGAGCTGAAGGCGAACCCGGCCGCTCCGGCCAGAGGCGTAATAGTAGAGGCCAAGCTCGACAAGGGCAGGGGCCCCGTGTCAACGGTGCTCATACAGGACGGCACGCTGAAGGTTGGCGACGCCATCGTCACAGGCATGCACTACGGCAGGATAAGGGCGATGATAAGCGACTGGGGCAAGAGGGTGGAAGAGGCTGGCCCCTCGATGCCGATAGAGATACTGGGCCTTTCCGGCGTGCCGCAGGCGGGCGAGACCTTCCTGGTGGTCAAGGACGAGGCAACGGCCAAGCAGATAGCCACCATAAGGCAGAAAAAGTTCCTTGAGAAGGACAGGCTCAAGACCGCCAAGGTAAGCCTCACCGACCTTTACGACAAGATAAACAAGGGCGAGGTGAAGGAGCTGAACCTCGTATTGAAGTCCGACGTGCAGGGCTCCATCGAGGCCGTCAAGGAGGTCCTCGGCAAGCTCTCCACGGACGCGATAAAGCTAAAGGTCATACACAGCGCCGTGGGCGGCATCAGCGAGGGCGACGTCATGCTCGCGGCCGCCTCGAACGCAATAGTCATAGGCTTTAACGTCCGCCCGGAGCCGAAGGCGCATTCGCTCGCGGAAAAAGAGAACGTCGATCTGAGGCTCTACACCATAATCTACAACCTCGTCGACGAGATAAAGAACGCGATGGAGGGCATGCTCGCGCCCGTCGTGAAGGAAGAGGTCCTCGGGAGGGCGGAGATCAGGGACGTCATCAGGATAACCAAGGTCGGGAACGTCGCGGGGTGCTATGTGGTCGACGGCAAGGCCGCCAGGGGCGCGAAGGTGCGCCTCATAAGGGACAACGTCGTCATATACGAAGGCAAGCTCTCCTCGCTTAAGAGGTTCAAGGACGACGTCAAAGAGGTCGCAAGCGGCTACGAGTGCGGCATGACCATAGAGGGCTATAGCGACATAAAGGCCGGCGACGTAATAGAGATCTATACGCTCAAGGAGGAGGCCGCGAAGCTCTAAGAGGGGCTCAAAAAGTCCATCTGCTTCGTTGGCTTCACCGCTCGTCAGCGCGGCCGCAAAGTACGGCTCATTCTTTAGCTTTGATTGTTATTTAGTTATGGTAGTAGGCGTCTGCCGCATTAGTTTAATGATACACGGCAACCATTCTCTCAAGGAAAAGAGGATGGTGCTTAAAAGCCTCATGGAGAAGGTCAGGAACAGGTTCAACGTCGCAATCGCCGAGGTCGGGGACAACGACCTCTGGCAGAGGGCCGAGCTGGGGCTGTCGGCCGTGGGCAACGACAGGGCCTTCGTGAACTCCTCGATAGACAAGGTCATGAACTTCATCGAGGGCCTCCATACAGCCGAGGTGCTCGACCACGCTATAGAGTTTATCAACTGCTGAAGGGCCGGACAAAGATATGAATAGCAGGCGTTCCGAACGGGTAGGGGACCTCATAAAAGAGGAGATAGCCTCGATGATCCTCCACGGCGAGATAAAAGACCCGAGGATAGGTTTCGTCACCATCACGAGGGTGGACCTCACGCCCGACCTTAAAGAGGCGAGGGTATATTTCAGCCAGCTCGGCAAAAAGGAAGAGAAGGACAAGAGCAGGAACGGGCTCAATAACGCGAGCGGGTACATAAGGCGCTACCTCGCAAGGCGCCTTGACCTGAGGCATATCCCGACCGTCAGCTTCTTCTTCGACGAGTCGCTTGAGTATTCGGAACGGATAGAGAAGGTCATAAGGGAGATGAAGGAAGGAGGCAGCCTTTAACGCCGCGCTCTTAGAGCGGAGCCGGACGGTAAAGGCGTCCATGGACAATGGGAATATTCGATCAGGCAGTTGAAGAGGCGAGAAGGGGCAGAAAGTTCCTCGTGGTCTCCCACGTAAGCCCCGAGGGCGACGCGATAGGGTCGCTCCTGGGCATGGCGCTCGCCTTAAAGGGCATGGGCAAGGACGTTACCGCCTACCTCGAAGACCCGGTGCCGGATATCTTCAGTTTCCTCCCCGGCGTTGACACGATAGTCCACGGCCTCGATGGCGCGGGCCCTTTCGACGCGACTTTCGCCGTTGACTGCGGGCAGAAAGAGAGGCTCGGCAGGGGCTTTCTCGGGTTAAAGGAGCCTGGCCGTATAATAAATATCGACCACCACGCCACTAACGACTGCTTCGGCGACGTAAACGTTATAGTGCCGGACGCGAGCGCGGCAGGCGAGCTCGTATATGACTTTTGCAAGGCGGCCTCGGTAGACGTTACCCGCGCCATGGCGATAAACCTCTACGTCGCGATACTTACCGACACGGGCTCCTTCAGGTACTCGTCAGCCACGGCCGACGCTTTCATAAAGGCCGGGGAGCTGGTAAAGCTCGGGGCCGAGCCCTGGGAGATATCCCGCAGGGTCTACGAGAACCACCCCGTAAGGAGGTATAAGCTCCTGGGCATGGTGCTCTCGACGCTCGAATTGACGGACCTCGGCAACTCGGCCAGGATAGCCACCCTTACGGTAACGCTCGACATGTTCAGGAAGGCCGGGGCTGAAAAGGACATAGCCGACGGGTTCGTGAACTACGCCAGGGGCATAGAGGGCGTCGAGGTCGGGATGCTCTTCAGGGAAACGGGGCCGAAGGAATACAAGGTAAGCCTCCGGTCAAAGGGGGATGTCGACGTGGCGGAGGTGTCAAAGGTGTTCGGCGGGGGAGGGCACCGCAACGCCGCCGGGTTCACGCTCAAGGGGACCATCGAAGAGGTCAAGGCGAAAATCATGGAGGCCATCAGGGAAAAGGTCTTCGCGGCGCACAAGGTATAGCCATGAACACACATAGCGAGCGCAAACCCATGCATCAGCGGGGTTTAGCGAGCGAATCGAAATCGAAATCCACCTTATGTGTCGAAGACTCCCCGCGGCAAGCCGCGGGGAGCTTCAACGGGGTGCTTATAATAGACAAGCCCGAAGGCTGGACGTCGCACGACGTCGTGGCGCATGTGAAGAAAAGGCTCGGGGCCAGGAAGGTCGGCCACTTAGGCACCCTCGACCCGATCGCCACCGGGGTCCTCCCGCTCGTCATCGACGGCGCGACGAAGTTCGCCCGCTTCCTCGATGCCGGTAAAAAGGAATACATAGCCAGGCTCAGGCTCGGCGTCGAGACGGACACGTACGACGGCGCGGGCAACGCCGTAGCCACGGCAGACTGCTCGCACATAAAAGAGGAAGATATCGAGCGCGTCCTTTCGTCGTTCCGGGGCAGGATAACCCAGGTGCCTCCGATGTACTCGGCGGTAAAGAGGAACGGGACGCCGCTATACAAGCTCGCGAGAAAGGGCATAACCGTTGAAAGGGAGACGAAAGAGGTCGAGATTTTCGAGCTTGACGTGACCGCCGTGGAGCCTCCCTTCGTGGACTTCAGGGCGTTATGCTCCAGGGGGACTTACATAAGGGCCATATGCCACGACGCCGGAAGGGCCCTCGGCTGCGGGGCGCACATGGCGGCCCTGAGAAGAGTAAGGTGCGGTGACTTTTCAATAGCCGAGGCCGTAGGCCCGAAAGCGGAGATAGACGCGATAAGGTCCGCCATAATACCCCTTGAAGCGGCGATGGCGAGGTCGCGGGCCCCGCTGGAAGCGGCGGAGGGAAAGGCAGCCGGCTAATGGTTTTTTTGCTTTCCTTGAGGAACGAGAGATGTTAATATCCTTGAGGCTTACAGCTTAAGTGTTTCGGGCAGACCGAAATTGATATATGGAATCCCCGGTTTTTTAGGAGAAAGGAGGCAGGAACGGAGATGCTGGAGACAGCGAAGAAGCAGGAGATAATCAAGAGCTATGAGACCCATTCCGGCGACACCGGCTCACCCGAGGTCCAGGTAGCGCTCTTAAGCGAGCGTATCAACAGCTTGAGCTCCCATTTTAAGGCCCACAAGTTCGACCACCATTCGAGGAGGGGGCTTCTTAAGATGGTCGGCCGCAGGAGAAGGCTCCTTGATTACGTGAAGAGGAAGGACCTTGACCGCTACAAGTCCCTGATCGAGAGACTGGGGCTCAGGAGATAGTCTTAAAAGAGCGCCTTTGCGCAAGCGCGGGGCGCCTTTTCAAAAACCCGGAAGGGTGCGCGGTTATTATAGCTCAACGCAACAGCCATAATAAATTTCAAGGCCGCGTTAAAAGACGGGGGCAGGGGGGGCAGGTGCGCCTCAAGCCGCCCGTCGGTATTTTTTTTAAACAAATAAAGAACAATTAAGAATAGGAGAGGCCCAAGTTGGTTAAAGTTTACGAGACTGAATTTGCAGGCAGGACAATACGCGTAGAGACGGGGAAGATGGCCAAGCAGGCCCACGGGTCCTGCACGGTTAGGTACGGCGATACGGTCGTGCTCGTGACCGTCTGCCGGGCGGATTCCCCGAACGAGGGTGTGGACTTCATGCCGCTCACGGTCAACTACATGGAGATGACCTACGCGGCCGGGAAGATACCCGGCGGGTTCTTCAAGCGCGAGGGCAGGCCGAGCGAAAAAGAGGTTTTGGGGTCGAGGCTCATCGACAGGCCGTTGCGCCCCCTTTTCCCGGAAGGATACTATAACGAGACGCAGGTCATCGCAACGGTGCTTTCGGTAGACCTTGAGAACGACCCTGAGATAGTGGCCACCCTCGGCGCTTCAATAGCCCTCGGGATATCCGACATACCCTTTAACGGCCCCATAGCCACGGTAAGGATAGGCTACATAGGCGGCCAATTCATCTGCAACCCTTCATTGAAGCAGCAGAAGGAGAGCGACCTCGACCTCCTGGTGGCCGGCTCTGACAGCTCGATCATAATGGTCGAGGGCGGCTCGCGCTTTCTTTCCGAGGAGGCCCTCCTCGAAGGCCTGGCCTTCGCCCAGGAATCGATGAAAGGCGTTATCGAGCTTCAGAAAAAGATTGCGAGCGAGGTGGGCACGCCCAAGATGAAGGCGGCCGCCCCCCACATAGACGAGAACCTCATGAACAGGGTCAGGCAGTTCGCCGAGGAAAGGCTTAAGAACGCCTTGAAGATCCCCGTCAAGCAGGAGCGCTACTCGACCATAGGCAGTTTGAAGGACGAGGTCATAAACGCCCTTGCCGCCGAGTTCGAGGGCAGGGAAGACGAGATAGACCACATATTCGGCGACATGAAGTACAACATGATGAGGGACATGGTCGTCAGGGAAAACAGGAGGGTGGACGGCAGGGGGCCTAAGGACATAAGGAACATCACCTGCGAGGTCGGGTTGCTGCCGCGCACCCACGGCTCGGCCCTGTTCACCAGGGGCGAGACCCAGGCGATGGTCGTAACGACCCTCGGCACCTCCGAGGATGAGCAGAAGATAGACGCCCTGTCCGGCTGGGAGTACAAGACCTTCATGCTCCACTACAACTTCCCGCCGTTCAGCGTCGGAGAGGTCAAGATCCTCCGGGGCCCGGGCAGGCGCGAGATAGGCCACGGGGCCCTTGCCGAGCGCGCGGTATCCAAGATATTGCCGGCCGACGGGGTATTCCCCTACACCGTCAGGGTGGTTTCCGACATATTCGAGTCCAACGGCTCTTCTTCGATGGCTACGGTCTGCGGCGCGTCTCTTTCGCTCATGGACGCCGGGGTACCGACAAAAGGCCATGTGGCGGGCATAGCCATGGGCCTCATAAAAGAGGGGGACCGGACGGTTGTGCTCTCTGACATACTCGGAGACGAGGACCACCTCGGGGACATGGACTTCAAGGTGGCCGGCACGGCCGAAGGCGTAACGGCCCTCCAGATGGACATAAAGATAGAGGGCGTCACGGCCGCTATCCTAAAGGAGGCCCTCTATCAGGCTAAAGAGGGCAGGCTACACATACTCGGCAAGATGAGGGAGGCCATACAGACCGCGAGGGCGGAGATGTCGCCTTACGCGCCGAGGATAACGACCATCTACGTGAGGACCGAGAAGATAAAGGACGTCATCGGGCCCGGCGGCAAGAACATAAAGGGCATAATCCTGGAGACGGGCGTCAAGATAGACATCGACGACACCGGCAAGGTCAATATCGCCTCCACCGACGGAGAGGCCGCGCAGAAGGCCATAGATATGGTAAGGAGGCTCACGCAGGAGGCCGAGGTCGGCAAGCTCTACATGGGCAAGGTGAAGAAGATAATGGACTTCGGGGCGTTTGTCGAGATATTCCCCGGCACCGAAGGCCTCGTCCACATCTCCCAGCTCGCGGAAGAGCGCGTCAAGACCGTAAGGGACGTGCTCAAGGAAGGCGACGAGGTCCTTGTAAAGGTCATCGAGGTAGACAGGGACGGCAAGATAAGGCTGTCCCGCAAAGACGCCCTCGGACAGACGTTGCCGCAGTAATGACGATGGCTTGCTTAAGTTACTTTAAGCAAGCCATTTAAGGCTACCTCTAAAAATTGTTCTTTTTCCTGATCTCTGCGTCGGGGCGAAAATAAAAATGCTCACATATTCACATATATGCTGCGCTTTTTATTTCCGCCCTTCCTTGACCTCAGAAAAAATTCCTAATTTTTAGAGGCACCCTTAAGTTTTTTTGGCCCTTAAAAACTCTGCACCCCGGCGGGATACCTTACAGATGTCCCTAATCCAGAAGACCACCCTTAAAAGCGGAATAAGCGTAATTACCGAGGAGATGCCCGACGTCGAGTCGTGCTCCATCGGCATATGGGTCAGTACCGGCTCGAGGAACGAGGTCCGCGAGATAGGGGGCGTGTCTCACTTCATCGAGCACCTCCTTTTCAAGGGGACCGAAAAAAGGACGGCGCTCGAAATCTCCAGGGAGATAGAGTCCGTCGGAGGCGTCCTGAACGCCTTTACCAGCCGCGAGTACACCTGCTTTTACGCGAAGGTATTGAACAAGGACCTCCCGCTCGCCATAGACCTCCTCTCGGACATGTTCCTCAATTCCGTCTTCGACAGGCAGGAGATCGAAAAGGAGCGGATGGTCGTGCTGCAGGAGATAAAGATGGTCGAGGACACGCCGGACGACCTCATCCACGACCTCTTCGCCGAGAGGTTCTGGAAGGGCCACCCGCTCGGGTGGTCCGTGCTCGGCACGAAAAAGACCATCTCGTCAATCTCAAGGGAAAAGATAGTAGCGTATTTCCGCGAGCAGTACATCTCCGGAAACGTCTTCATAACAGCGGCCGGCGGCCTCAAGCACGGACACGTTGCGAGGCTTTTAAAGCCCGCGTTCGGGCCGGTCAGGAAAAGCGTCAGGGAAGGCGCGGGGGCGCCCCCGGCCCCGGCAAGCGGGGTAAAGCTCTTCAGGAAAGACCTCGAGCAGGTGCACCTCTGCCTCGGGGTGCCCACCACTCCGCAGGCGCACCCGCAGAGGTACAGGGCCTATCTCCTGAACACCATACTCGGCGGAGGGATGAGTTCGAGGCTCTTCCAGGAGATAAGGGAGAAGAGGGGGCTCGCCTACTCGGTATACTCGTACCTGAACCTTTGCAAGGACGCGGGCTCGCTCATAGTCTACGCCGGGACCTCGAAGGACAAGTTCCGGGAGGTGACAGAGCTTATATTAAAGGAATACGGAAGGCTCCGCAGACGCGGCATCACCGGCGAGGAGCTTAATAACGCCAAGGAGCAGCTCAAGGGCGGGATGCTCCTTGGCCTTGAGACGTCCGATTCCCGCATGACGAAGTTAGCGAGGGACGAGATATACTTCGGCCGCCCCGTGCCCGTAAAGGAGATAGTAGCGGGCATAGACAGGGTCACGGCTTCGCAGATGCTGGATACGGCAAAGGGACTTTTAAGGCCGGATAACATCACGCTCGTAGCCATAGGCCGCGTAAGCCAAAAGAATCTGCCCGAAGGCCTTAAGGCGTTAAATTAATGGAAATACTCCGCAGCCAAACTGCGGAGATTTTCAAGTAAGGAATTTTAACGTTTGTAATTCGCTCGCTCCTCCCCCGCGGCCTTTCCGCGGGGGGAGTCCGCTCGCTATGCTTGTTGAAAAAAACCTCTTTTTTGTATATCATACTGAGAGAATATGAGGATACTTATAATAGAGGATGAAAAGAAGGTAGCGGCCTTCATAAAAAGGGGCCTTGAGCAGGAGAGCTACGCCGTGGACGTGGTAGAGGACGGGGTGGAGGGGCAGCACTACGCAGAGGTCAACGAGTATGACGCCATAATACTCGACATAATGCTCCCCAAGAAGAGCGGGCTCGAGATATTGAGGGAATTGAAGGCCAGCGGCGTTAAGGCCCCGGTGCTTCTCCTTACGGCGCGCGACACGGTAGAGGACAGGGTTAAGGGGCTGAATGTCGGGGCCGACGACTATCTGACGAAGCCTTTCGCGTTCGAGGAGCTGCTGGCGAGGCTCAGGGTGCTCATGAGGAGGGGTAGCTACGGTTCCCCGGTGCTCAAGTTCGCGGACCTGAGCCTGGACCCGGCCACCCGCAAGGCAAGGAGGGGCAAGATCGAGGTGGAGCTTACGGTAAAGGAGTACGCGCTACTCGAATACCTCTTGAGGAACCCCAACAGGGTCCTGACGCGCACCCTTATAGCCGAGCACGTCTGGGACCAGACCTTCGACAGCGAAACCAACGTGGTTGACGTCTACATAAACCATTTAAGGAGCAAGATAGACACCAAGGACTTCACCAGGAAACTGATCCACACCGTCCGGGGCGTCGGGTACGTTATGAAGGAAGAGCAAGGGTAGTTTTTAACATTTTTTAAAAAACAGAGTGTGCCTTCACGCCGGACGAGCAGACATCCTCGTCCGGGCTTTGCCGAAAATACGCACAGCCATAATCCCCGCAAGACCGATCCCTAACAAAGCCATAACCGAGGGTTCAGGGACAGCCGTTGCTCCACCCGGGCCGTCAAAAAAAGCAAAACTATCGATTGCGGAATCCGTTCCATTGGTTACCCGATATTGTAATGTATACACATCCGGAGCAGGGGCCGTCCAGCTCCAGTGTTCCCACGGAACAGGCCCAAAATTCACCACCTCGCCAGTCACGTCACCTTCGGGAGTAGTTACTCGGTAGCCTATATCGTAGGAATCGGCGTACCAGGGCACAGCCACGACATTGCCATAGCCGTTCAAGACGCTTATTAAGGCATAGTCGTTATAATCCATTGAGTCTTTAGAAGGATACGGAAAGTATACTTCTTCACCGCAACAGAAAGCCGCCCAGCCTTCGAGCGTCTCCTCGCGGTTTAAAGAAAAACGCTGGGACAGGGTGGTGTAGTCTCCATCAGGTGAACCTGTCTCAAGCGCTGCAAAGTAATTCCCCTCAACAGGGCTGTAAGAGGCACCATGTGGCCCGGTCCAACCAGTCACCACGTCTATGTGCGCATAATCTAACGCCGGATAAGTTTCGGTCCAGCCAGAGGTGTCGCCCGTTTCAAAACCATAGTTTACGGGCTGCGAGTACGCGTTCGAGGCAAGACCCGGCATTAATAAAACGCCAATAAGCCATAGTCTTTTCATAGCCCGGCCCTCCTTTGTAAGTGGTTTCATAAAAGTATAGCAGCATGTTGAATTATGGCAAGGTTCCCTCCATCCCTACCCTTCTCCCCAGGCGCCTTCAATATCCCTTAGCTATGAGATATTACGAACTTTAGGGTTCAGGTTGCAAACCTGAACCCGCATGTAGTGTCTGACCCCATTGGTCCGATACCCAACCTTCATTCCCTGTTAGACATTCATTGGCTTTTTTGATATTTTTCTAATTAAGAGTATAATGAAAGAAGGGCCTTTTTGCCCTCATGCCATATGCTTAATAACACTGTAAAAAACGAGTTAAAGAGGATATTCGGTCCCTCGAACGCGTCTTTCTCAAAGGAAGACCTCATCTGCTACTCCTATGACGCCACGAACACCAATTATCTGCCGGACGCCGTAGTATTCCCGCAGGGGCCTCAAGAGGTCTCGCTTCTCCTTAAGATGGCTAACGCAGAGGGGTTCCCGGTCGTGCCGAGGGGCGCGGGCACGGGTTTTTCCGGAGGGAGCCTGCCGGTCGAGGGCGGGGTGGTCGTATCCATGGAGCGGATGAGGAGGATTATCGATATAGACTCCGAGAACCTTACCGCGCTCGTGGAGCCGGGCGTGGTCACCTGGGATTTCCAGCAGGAGGTCGAGGCAAAGGGGCTTTTCTACCCGCCCGACCCGACGAGCCTCAGGTTCTCTACAATAGGCGGGAACATCGCAGAGTGCGCCGGGGGGCCGAGGGCCGTAAAGTACGGCGTGACGAGGGACTATGTGCTCGGCCTTGAGGTCGTGCTGCCCACGGGCGAGATTGTAAATACCGGGGTGGAGACCGCGAAGGGTGTCGTGGGCTACGACCTTACGAGGCTCCTCGTGGGCTCGGAAGGCACACTCGGCGTAGTGACAAAGGCGCGGCTTAAGCTACTGCCCCTGCCGCAATCGAGGAAGACGATGCTCGCGGTATTCCCCGACATGAAGGACGCGGCACGGGCGGTATCCGGGATAATAAGCTCGAAGATATTGCCGTCTACCCTTGAGCTTATCGATTCCGTCTGCATAGGGGCCGTGGCCGAGTACGCTAATATAAGCTTTCCGGGGGCCGGGGCAATCCTTTTGATTGAGGTTGACGGCAACCCCGCTGAGGTTTCGGAAAACTCTACAGTAATAGAAGGCGTCTGCAGGGCGAACGGGGCTCTTGACTTCAGGACGGCCACGGACAAGAACGAGGTAAAGGATTTGTGGAAGGCGCGGAGAGCCATCTCGCCGTCGCTGTTGAAGATAAGGCCCGATAAGATAAACGAGGACATAGTCGTACCGAGGTCCGAGATACCGGAGCTCATCTCCGGCATACAGACGATAGCGGAGAAGAGGGGCCTGCTCATAGCCTGCTTCGGTCACGCGGGCGACGGCAATATACACGTCAACGTTATGCACGACAGGAAAGACTCGCTGGAGGCGAAACAGGCCGAGGCCGCCGTTACCGAGGTCTTCGAGCTGACATTGAGGCTCAAGGGGACGATCTCCGGCGAGCACGGGGTCGGAGTCACAAAGGCAAAGTACCTCGGCATGGAGCTCGGCCCGGCATCCATTGAATTGATGAAGCGGATAAAGAAGGCCTTCGACCCGAACGGGGTCTTGAACCCCGGCAAGATATTCCCGAAGGCTCCAATAGAAGAGGCTGAACAGGCGGACAAGGCGGGGCTACTTGATGAGCGGGCTCAATCTTCTTAGAGAGGAACTGAACAAGTGCGTGCGGTGCGGCACCTGCCGCTCGGTCTGCCCTGTAGTCTGGATAATAGGCAGGGAGACGGCGAGCGCGAGGGGCAAGCTCGCGCTCATACAGTCCTATCTGAACGGCGAGATAGGACTGAGCGAGACGTACTTGAAGCACATCAAGGAGTGCACGCTCTGCGGCGCCTGCAAGGCGAACTGCCCGAACGGGGTCAACACCACCGGGATAATCAGCGCCGCGAGGGCCGATTCCGTCGAGAAGCTCGGAGTGCCTATAGCAGCTTCCCTCGTCTTCAAGAACCTTTTGAATACCGGCGGCCTGATGGCGGGGGCGCTGAGGATCGCCACGAGGCTCCAGAGCCTCCTGTTCAAGGACGCCAACGTCGAAAGAGGGCTCCTTTCAAGGTTCGCGCTCCCGGTCATAGGCAATAACAGGTTATTACCGCCGCTTGCGAGGACCTTTTTCCTCGAACTCCCGGAGGTGAGGGAGATGGCCGAGGGCGGGGCAACGGGCTCCACGCGAAAGACCCTGAGGGTAGCCTTCTACGCCGGGTGCGGGATAAATTACCTTATGCCCGAGGTCGGGAAGGCTTCGATAGAAGCCCTCAAGAAGGCCGGGGTGGAGGTCGTGGTGCCTTCAGCGCAGGTCTGCTGTGGCATGCCGGCCTATTCGATGGGCGACGTGAAGATCGCAAGGGAGATGGCGCTAAAGAACATCGAGGCATTCGAGGCGGGCTCTTACGATTACATAACGACATCGTGCGCCACGTGCGGCTGGGGGCTAAAGAACCTCTTCAGGAAACTTCTCGGCGATAGCCCTGAGATGAAAAGCCGCGTCGAGGCGTTCGCTTCAAAAGTCAGGGACATAAGCGAGCTCCTTGTAAACGAGCTGCACTATAAGGCCGCGCGGAAAGACAACGGCCCGGAGCGCGTCGTAACCTACCACGACCCGTGCCACCTCGGGAGGAACCAGGGTGTCAGGGACGAGCCGAGGGAGGTCATAAAGATGGGCGACGGGGTAGTCTTGAAGGAGATGAAGCACCCGTGCAGCTGCTGCGGGCTGGGCGGGGGCCTTAGCATCTCGAACTACGAGCTTTCAATGGAGATAACGAAGAGAAAGGCCGAGAGCGTCAGAGAGAGCGGCGCGGAGATCGTCGCGACGGCCTGCCCTGGTTGCATGGTCCAGCTGAGGGACGGACTCCACAGGTACGGGGTAAAGGCGAAGGTAATGCATGTTGTCGAGCTCCTATAGCAGGTGTTGAAAAACTTAAAATTAGAAGAGGCTGCTCAAAAAGCTCCAGATGCGAGAAGCGAGACTAAGGCGTAGTGTTTGCCTACGATTGTAATGACGAGCGGCGAAGACAACGCAGCAGATGGACTTTTTCAGCAGCCGGATAGTCTTGCCTGTATCCTTCAGTAACCTGCACGGGGGCGCGTTTAATGCCATATTTCATATTCTGCATTCACAACCACCAGCCTGTCGGCAATTTCGAGTCTGTCATCGAAGACGCCTACAGGGACTCCTACTGGCCATTCCTCAAGGCCATCGCGAAGCACCCCTCGATAAAATTGACCATACATAACTCGGGCTTCCTCTTCGACTGGATGATGGAGAACCACCCGGAGTACATAGAGCTTCTGAGGTCGATGGTCGCTTCGGGGCAGGCGGAGGTCATGGGAGGAGGCTACTACGAGCCCGTGCTCTGCGTGATACCCGAGGAGGACCGTTTAAGCCAGATAAGGATGATGTCGGACAAGGTAGAGGAGGTCTTCGGGAAGAGGCCGCGTGGGATATGGCTCGCCGAGCGGGTCTGGGAGCCGATGCTCCCGACGACTATCAGGAACGCCGGGCTCGAATACCTATTGGTGGACGATTACCACTTCATAAAGGCGGGGCTCGACAGGAAGGACCTCGGCGGCTACTACATAACAGAGGACCAGGGCAACGTTGTCAGGATATTCCCCGGCAGCGAGGCCCTCAGGTACCTCATACCCTTCAGGCAGGTAGACGCGCTCGAAGATCACCTGAAGGAGCTCGGCACATTCCTGCGTAAAGGCGATGCCGCCATATACGGGGACGACGGTGAGAAGTTCGGGGTATGGCCGGGTACGCATAAATGGGTATTCGACGAGGGCTGGCTCGATGCGTTCTTCGGGATGGTCGAGAAAAACGCAGAATGGCTGAAGTCCGTCACCATAAGCGAGTACCTCGACAGGGAGGACGCGCTCGGCAAGGTCTACCTGCCGACGACGTCCTATATGGAGATGGGGGAGTGGGCACTGCCAGCCGAGGCGTCGAGGACTTATACGGAGCTTATAGAAGACGTAAAGGGCATGGAGGACGGCGGCAGGATCAGGAGGTTCCTGCAGGGGGGCACATGGAGGAACTTCTTCGCCAAGTACCCGGAGGCCAACTGGCTCCACAAGAGGATGCTCCTTGTAAGCAAAGAGTTGAGCAGGCTTTCCACGCAGGCCCGGCCCGGCGGCGGCCTTGAGAGGGCCAGGACCTTCCTCTATAAGGCCCAGTGCAACGACGCCTACTGGCACGGTGTCTTCGGGGGGCTCTACCTGCCGCATCTGAGGACCAAGGTATACGAGAACCTCATAAGGGCCGAAGAGAGCGCGGGGACGGGCTTTACCGGGGAGGGCGCTACGGTAGAGTTCATGGACCTCGACGCCGACGGCCACGACGAGGCGGTAATAAGGACTGAGGACCTGGGGCTGTTTTTCAGCCCGCATAACGGCGGCGGGCTTTATGAGCTTGATTACAGGCCCCGCGCCGCGAACCTGTCCAATACGCTTTCGAGGTGGGAGGAGGGGTACCACTACAAGCTCTTGTCGATGGGCTCGGTCGAGGCCGGGGCAGAGGCAAAGTCCATACACGAGATGGTAAAGGTAAAGGAAGAGGGGCTTGAGAAGTACCTCAAATACGACACGTCGAGGAGAGGGTCTTTCATGGAGCACTTCCTCGACGGCGGGGCGACCCTCGATAGTTTTTTCGAGAACGAATACAGGGACCTCGGGGATTTTTTTCAGGGCCGTTATGACGCCTCCGCGGAGGACGGGACCCTTAAGCTGTCGAGGGAAGGCAGCGCCCTCGGGGTGGGTTATACGGTCTTGAAAGAGGTCAAGGCCCTGGATAAAAGCTCCTTTCGCGTAAAGTACAGGGTCAAAAGCCATGAGAAGGTCCTGCGCCGGGACTTCAGGTTCGCCGTGGAATTAAACCTGATGCTGCCCTGCTGCGACGGGCCTGCCTGCAAGTACCAGTCGAGCCCGCCCATGCCGGATGAGGAAGGCATAGGGCTCGGGAGCAGGGGCGAGGTGAAGGGGATAAGGGAGCTCGGCCTCATAGACACCCACCTGGGGATAAAGGCGGAGATACTGCTAAGCGCGCCCGCGACCCTCTGGAGGTTCCCTATACATACCGTGTCCCTGTCGGAGGGCGGGTTCGAAAAGATATACCAGGGCTCATGCCTGCTATTCCAGTTCCCGGTAAAAGAGGACGGGATGGAGGCGGCTTTTACTGTCAGGGTCGAGGGGATTTAGCCGTCCGGGAATATATCAACTTCAAAGGAGACTGTCTCGATGGCTGTAGCAAGGAAAGGCGTTGAGGAGAAGATAAAAAAGGTCAGGCTACTGATATTCGACGTGGACGGGGTGCTTACGGACGGCGGGATCATCTACAACGACGCGGGGCAGGAGCTGAAGGTGTTCGACGTGAAGGACGGCCACGGCATAAAGCTCCTCATGAGGGCGGGCATAGACGCCGCCATCATAACGGCCCGCGAATCGATGGTCGTGAGCCACAGGGCCGCGAACCTCGGGATAGAGCTCGTATACCAGGGGATGAAGGACAAGGCCGACGCGCTGGAGCTTATCCTGAAAAAGAAAGTCCTGGACCCGCGGGAGATCGGCTACATCGGCGACGACGTCATAGACCTGCCGGTGATGAAAAGGGTCGGCTTCTCCGCGGCCGTGGCCGATGCCGTGGAAGAGGTGAAGGAGCGGGCCGATTACGTCACAACCCGTCCCGGCGGCAAAGGCGCGGCAAGGGAAGTGATAGAGCTGATACTGAAGACACAGGGCAAGTGGGACGCGGTGGTCGGGAAATACCTCGCTTAAGGAATTCGAAAGAGCTCTCAGGCCCCGAAAAGGGACAAAAATCTTTACACCTATTTAGGCTGATGGTATAATTTTTGCTTAGAACGACCCGTGCAGCCACTACGTGTAATAAGTTATTGATAAATAAAAAATTTATTGCAAGTCCCGCCTTTAGCGCTTGAACACGCACAGCGAGCGCATTCCCCGCTGCTTGCGGCGGGGTTTAGCGAGCGAATCGAAATTTTTTCCTTTTGTGTCGAAGATTCCCCGCAGCTTGCTGCGGGGAGATTCAATCGGGTGGTCCGGGGATCGGTAAAGAGCATTCCCTTAATAACGAGGCCTAAGATGAAACCCTTATGAACCGTAAGATAAGGATCACCCTCTCAACCTTTATCATTACTTCTATTATCGGGCTCGCGGTTCTGGTTTTCATCCATTATAAGACGGAGAACACATTCAAGGTCAGCTTTGACGAGGAGAAGAAGCTCGAGGTCAAGATAGAGAAGATCCACTACTCCGGGACAAAAGGGGGCAGGCTCGAGTGGGAGCTCTTCGCGGACTCGGCCAAGCGCACAAAGGAGCAGGACCTGACCGTCTTTGAAACACTCAAGGTGATATTCTACGCGAAGGACGGCAAGCCGTACACGATGAAGGCGAGGGAAGGCACTTTCATGGAGGCGGCAGGGGAGATAAACGCCATCGGGGATGTCACCATGGATACCGAGAAGGGCTACACCTTAAAGGCCGACAGTCTAAAATACGCCGTCAAGTCGAAGGAGATAACCTCCGACGGCCCGGTCGAGATAACCTCCGGGGCCGTGGACATGGAGGGAGTAGGGCTCAGGGCGGAGGTCGGGAGCGGCAGGTTCTTTCTCCTCAAGCACGTGAAGGCGGTATTCAGGGACGCGGCGACATGAGGCCGGGCAAAATGCTGCATGGAAAGTTTTCTATAGCGCTGGTCGCCGCGGCCTTTTTGCTTTTATGGGCGCGGCCCTCGGCGGCGGTGACAAAGAAGGACGGGGACGCCCCTAAAAAGCCCGTTACGGTCACCTCCGACACCATGGAGGCGAAGACCTCCGAGAACGTCGTAGTCTTCAGGGGGAACGTCGTGGCCGTGGAGGACTTCACGCTGTGCTCGGACGAGCTGCACATAAGGTACGGCGAGGCCAAGGACGTAAGCGAGATAGAGGCGAGCGGCAACGTCAGGATATTCCAGGACAACAAGACCTCCACCTCCGACAGGGCCCTGTATAACAGGAACGAGAGGACCATAATACTTACGGGCAGGCCGCAGGTAAAACAGTGCACCGACACTGTCAAGGGCGACAGGATAACGGTATTCCTCGATAAGGACAACGCCCTCGTCGAGAGCGAGAAAGGCAGCCGGGTGAAGGCGGTCATAATGCCCGAGAAGAGCTGTACCGATGAAAAGAAGGGCGCGGAGAAGGCGATAAGTGAAGAAGCTCGCTGTAAAGGGGCTCGTTAAGTCCTTTAAAAAAAGGAAGGTGGTAGACGGTGTAAGCCTCCACATAGAGCCGGGCGAGATAGTCGGCCTCCTGGGGCCGAACGGCGCCGGGAAGACGACCACCTTCTACATGATAGTCGGCCTCATAAGCCCCGACGGCGGGAAGGTCCTTTTAGGCGACAAGGACGTGACGGACGTGCCCATGTACGAGCGGGCCAGGCTCGGGGTAAGCTACCTGCCGCAGGAGCCTTCGGTATTCAGGAAGCTTACCGTGGAGGAGAACGTAAGGTCGATAATCGAGTTCCTCGATATGCCGCGCGAGGAGGCGAAGGAGAGGCTGGAGCGCCTGATGGAAGAGCTCGGCGTCCTGCACCTCGCGAACACGAAGGCGTACGCCCTTTCGGGCGGCGAAAGGAGGAGGGTGGAGATAGCGAGGGCGCTCGTCAACTCCCCGTCTTTCCTTCTCCTCGACGAGCCTTTCTCCGGCATAGACCCGATAGCCGTGGCGGACATACAGGACATAATGCTGGATTTGAAGAAGAAGGGGATAGGGGTGCTCGTAACCGACCACAACGTCGGCGCCACGCTCGGCATATGCGACAGGGCCTACATAATAGGCAGCGGCAAGCTCCTGAAGGCGGGCACGCCCACGGAGATACTTGACAGCAGGCGGGTAAGGGAAGTATACCTTGGGGAGAAGTTCAGGCTTTAACCGGTTAAAGACACCCGGACCCGTATCTGATATATAGCAGGTGTAGTACCTGCTATGCAATCCATGGATGGATTGCCAAATTGCGAGATTAAAAATCGAGCAATTTGTAAGACTTGGACGGATTCACTCCGGCCAGGTCGTTGTTGTAAATGCATAGCGAGCGGTTAGCGAGCGAATAGAAATTAACTCCTTACATTTCGATGATTGCCGCAGCCAGGCTGCGGTAATCATCGAAAATCCATGGATGGACTTTTTCAACATCCTGATAGACTATGGCATACGAACTCAAACAGGAACTAAAACTAACCCAGAACCTGGTCATGACGCCGCAGCTCCAGCTCGCGATAAAGCTGCTGCAGCTGTCGCGCCTCGAGCTTGTGGACATGGTCAGGGAAGAGGTAGGGACGAACCCCGTGCTCGAGGACAACATGGAGTCCGAGCCGGAGCAGGAGAAAGAGGCCGCGCCCGAAAGCCCGGAGGTCGACTGGGACGCCTACTTCGAGCAGCAGTCCCAATACAGGTCGGGGGGCATAGACTTCAACGCGAAGGACGAGGAAGACGACTTCATGAGCAACATCTCCTCTTCCGGCGGAGGCCTTAACGAGCACCTCGTCTGGCAGCTGAAGATGTGCGGCCTGCCCGAGGAGGACGCGACCCTGGGCGAGTTCATAATAGGCAATATCGACGAGGACGGGTATTTGCGGCTCGTGGAGCGCGGCAGCCTCTCCGACGACGAGATCGAGGACGCGACGATAAAGGAGATAACGAGGCTTACGGCGGCTTCCGGGGAACGCTCGGACAGGGTCCTTAAGATAATCCAGCAGTTCGACCCCCCCGGCGTGGGCGCGAGGGGCTTGAGGGAGTGCCTCCTTATACAGGCGCGGAACCTGCCTGTCCGGGACACGGTCGTTGAGGACGTAATAGAGCATCACCTCGCCAACCTCGGCAAGAAGAACTATAAGGTCATAGCCCGCCAGCTCGGGATATCCCTTGAAGAGCTCTTCGAGGCGGTGAAGGTCATAAACAAGTGCCTGAACCCGACCCCGGGCTCGGGCTTCGGCGCGGACGAATCGCGGGCCATAGTCCCGGACGTTTACATACACAAAATCGGCGATGACTATGTGGTAACCCTGAACGAAGACGGCATGCCGAAGCTCAAGATAAGCCCGTACTACAGGGAGCTGCTGAAGGGCAACGGGGCGGTAACGGACCAGGCCAAGGGCTACATACAGGATAAACTGAGGAGCGCGGTCTGGCTCATAAAGAGCGTCCACCAGAGGCAGAGGACGATCTACAGGGTCGTTGAATCGATCGTGAAGTTCCAGAGGGAGTTCCTCGACAGGGGGCTGAAGTACCTCCGGCCGATGGTATTGAAGAACGTAGCCGAAGAGATAGGGGTGCATGAGTCCACCGTGAGCAGGGTGACTTCCAATAAATACGTCCAGACCCCGAGGGGCATATTCGAGCTCAAGTACTTCTTCTCCTCGGGCATGAGCAAATCCGACGGGAGCGACGTCACCGCGGAGTACATAAAAGAGAAAGTACGCGATATAATTAAGTCAGAGGACGCAAAGAACCCTCTGAGCGATAAACAGATAGTGGAATTATTAAAGGAGTCAGGCATAGTCGTCGCCCGCAGGACCGCCACCAAGTACAGGGAGGCGCTCGGGTACCTGTCGTCGAGCAGGAGGAAGGTCCATTACTGACGCGGAAAAAAGAGCCTTTTTGCCCCATATAGGCAGGCAAAGCCTCAACAAAATTTATTCAATCCTTAATAACCGGAGGTAGCAGATGCGCGTCAACGTCACTTTCAGGCACATGGAGTCGTCGGAGGCTTTGAAGAGTTATGCGATAGAGAAGGCCGAAAGACTGGCGAAGTACCTTGCCGAGCCCATCGAGGCACACTGGGTCCTTTATGTCGAAAAGATAAGGCACATAGCCGAATGCGCCATTTTCGCCAACGGCGTGACGATAAAGGCCCAGTCAGGCACCCAGGACATGTACTCCGCCATAGACGAGGCAATGGAGAAGCTCGAATACCAGGTAAGGAAGCACAAGGAGAAGGTCAAGGACCACAAGCCCCATAACGGCGAGGCGGCGAGCATCAGGTTCGTCGGCGCCGCTGGCGAGGGCGCCCCTTCCACCACCGCCGTGCGCCCGAGGATAGTGAAGAAGGAGAACCAGTTCGCCAAGCCGATGTCCGTCGAGGAGGCCGCGATGCAGATGGACGTCGTCGGGAACGATTTCCTCGTCTTCACGGACTCGACCATGGGCAACATAAGCGTCATCTACAGGCTTGAGGACGGCGATTACGGACTCATAGAGACCAGTACGAAGTAAACAAAGCCGCGGAAAAAAACGTAAAGGCGGAAATAGCGGGGATGAGGCTTGCCGATGTCCTGCGGGAAGATTATATCTTAACCGACCTCAACGCAAGGGAGAAGAACGAGCTGCTCGACGAGATGGTCTCAGACCTCTCGTCCCGGGTGGGCTCGTTCGACAGGGAACGGGTCCTTAGCGCCCTCCTTGAGAGGGAGCGGCTCGGCACCACGGGCATAGGCCACGGCGTTGCCATCCCGCACGGCAAGGTGAAGGGCCTCAATGAGATGAAGGTCTTTTTCGGGAGGAGCAGGAGGGGGGTGGACTTCCATTCCATGGACAACCTCCCGGTCTACATCTTCTTCATGATCATAGCGCCCGAGAACTCGGCGGCCGCGCACCTCAAGATCCTTGCGATAATCTCGAACTTACTTAAGAGCCAGGACTTCAGGAACAGGCTCATGAGGGCCGAAAGCAGCTCCGAGATATACAGGATAATAACCGACGCCGAGAGGCGCGCGAGCTGAGGGTTGCAGGAGATGGGAGTATCCGTAAAAGAGCTTTTCGAGGCCAAGGAGCTTAAGGAGTTCTCGCTCGAGCTCGTCGCGGGCGGGAAGGGCCTCGGAAAAGAGATAACCACGTCCCGCATACAGAAGCCGGGCCTGCTGCTCACGGGCCTTCTCGAGGAGCTCCACTCGGACAGGCTCCAGATATTCGGCGCGGCCGAGATAGGGTATTTAAAGAGCCTTACCGATGAGAAGCTGAACGAGTCCCTCGGCGTCCTCGAACGCTCAGGCGTGCCCGCCATAATAGTCACGAGGGAGCTCGACCCGCCGGATTTCCTCGTAGCGCTCTGCCAGGAAAAGTCGATACCGCTTTTAAAGACCCGCTATACGTCGTCCGTCCTCATAGAGGGGACCACGAAGTACCTGGAGGAGCGGCTCGCCCCCACCACGATGCTCCACGGGGTGCTCGTGGACGTCCTCGGGATAGGGATAATGATAACCGGCAAGAGCGGGATAGGCAAGAGCGAGTGCGCCCTTGACCTGGTCTCCCGCGGCTACAGGCTCGTGTCCGACGACGTGGTGATAGTAAAGAGGCTCCCGCCGTCGGTCCTTTTCGGCACCTCCTCCGACCTCATACGCTACCACATGGAGATAAGGGGCCTGGGGATAGTGAACATAAAAGACCTTTACGGCATAACCGCCATAAGGGAGAAAAAGCAGATGGACATCGTCGTCGAGCTCGTCAAATGGGAGCCGGACAGCGAATACGAAAGGCTCGGCTTCGAGGAGAACACGTACGACGTACTCGGCGTCCCGCTCCCCTACATGAGGGTGCCCGTGAGCCCCGGAAGGAGCGTGGCCACGATAGTGGAGGTGGCGGCGCGTAACCAGATACTGAAGATAATGGGGCACCACTCGGCCCGCAAACTCGAGGCCCACCTCGACAGCGCCATGAAGGGGCTTGCGCGCGGGCCGAAGAAGCCGTAAAAAAAGGATCAAGGTTTGAAGGACATAAGGCTGGTCGTGTTAAGCGGCCCTTCAGGCTCAGGGAAATCGACGGCGATAAAGGCGATCGAGGACCTCGGTTTTTTCTGCGTCGACAACATGCCGGTGGAGCTCCTGCCGAAGTTCATGGAGCTGCTGGCCCGCTCCGGGGAGATAGCTCGGGTTGCGGCGGTCGTGGACGTCAGGGAACGGGAGTTCCTGAGGGCGTTCACCCCGGTATTCAGGGAATTGAAGGCGGCGGGGTATAAAATAGAGCTGGTCTTCCTGGAGGCCTCGGACGAGGCGCTTGTAAGGAGGTTCAGCGAGACGCGCAGAAAGCACCCGCTCGCCCCGTCCGAGAGCCCGCTCGAAGGCCTGCACCAGGAGAGGGAGCTTTTAAACGAGCTCAAGGCCCAGGCCGACAAGGTAATAGACACGACCGACTTCAACGTGCACCAGCTGAGGGAGTACATAAAGGAGCACTTCTCCGCTTCCTTCGCCCCGCAGGAGAAGATGTCCGTTAACCTCATCTCGTTCGGCTACAGGTACGGAGTGCCCACGGACGCCGACCTGGTATTCGACATCAGGTTCCTCCCCAACCCCTATTTCGTGAATTCCCTCAAATGGCTCGACGGCAGGGACGAGAAGGTCAGGGAGTTCGTCCTTTCCAGGGCGGAGACGAAGGAGTTCCTCGAAAGGCTCAAGGGCTTTCTCGACTACCTTATGCCGCTATATCTCAAGGAGGGCAAATCCTATCTGACCATAGCGATAGGGTGCACCGGCGGGAAGCACCGCTCTGTAGTCATAGCCGAGGCCCTGGCCGGGGCGCTCGACTCCGGCAACGTGACCGCCCGGAAGAGGCACAGGGACCTACACAAGACGTAAGGCTGCTGAAAAACTCGAAACCTTCGGAGTGAAAAGGATGATAGGGACGATAATAATAACGCACGGCCACGTCGCCGAGAGCCTGATGGAGGCGGCGGAGTTTATAACCGGCTCGCTCAACGGGGCCAGGGCGCTGTCCGTAAAGAGCTCGGACGCCACGGAAGCCGTGCGGGTGAGCCTTTCGGCCGCCATAAAGGAGGTCGACAGCGGCCAGGGCGTGATAGTCTTCACGGACATGTTCGGCGGCACGCCGACCAACATCGCCCTTTCCTTCATGCAGGAAGGCAGGATCGAGGTCATCACCGGGGTCAACCTCCCGATGCTCATCAAGTTCGCGGGCTACAGGACTGAAAAGACGCTGCAGGAACTCGCGCTCCTTCTGAAGGAATACGGCAGGAACTCCATAGTCCTTGCC
This sequence comes from Deltaproteobacteria bacterium, assembly GCA_016219015.1. GTDB lineage: Bacteria > Desulfobacterota > GWC2-55-46 > GWC2-55-46 > GWC2-55-46 > JACRCL01. The sequence continues at coordinate 44,378 of JACRCL010000012.1, read as the reverse complement.
GGCGACATGCTCAAGGAAAAAAAATAGGCGAAATTGCCGGGATTTTTTTGTAAAATATTAGATGGGGCTGGTATTTTTAAGGTTGCAACGAAGCAGATGGACTTTTTCAGCAGCCTTTAAGGAAAAGGGCGGAAGATGGTAATCCTCGTCCGTGTAGACGACAGGCTCCTTCACGGCCAGATAATCTGCGCATGGGTCCCGTTCACGAAGGCCACCTCGCTCATCGTGGCCTCCGACGAGGCCGCGTCGGACTCCCTCGTATCCGAGATAATAGAGTCCTGCGGCTGCGACGGCGAGCTTGACGTGCGCGTCAAATCCGTGCCGGACACGATCAGGTACGCGCAGGCGCATAACGACTCGGAGCGGGCGATACTGATAACCGGGGACCTGAAGGACGCCATGAGGGTCTACGAGGGCGGGATAAGGTTCTCCACGCTCAACCTCGGGAACATCCACCACGAGGACGACGGGAGGTGCATTACCTCTTCCGTGATAGTGAACAGGGAAGACGAGGCCCTGCTGGAGAGGTTCGAGGGGCTCGGCGTGGAGATAGAGATAAGGGACGTGCCGGCAAGCGCCCCGGCAAAATATCTGCCGGATAAAAAGGCCGGGGGAGTCTGAAAAAATCTCATTTTGCGGATGGATGGTTTATACCGATGATGGACAACGGGAATTCGATGGAAAAGGCATTCAGGATAAAGAACAGGCTCGGCCTGCACGCGAGGGCCGCTTCTCTTTTCGTGCAGCTCGCGAACAGGTTCAGCGCCGATATCTCCGTTGCGAAGAACGGGCAGGAGGTAAACGGCAAGAGCATCATGGGCATACTCATCCTTGCGGCCGCCCAGGGCTCGGAGATAACGGTGAAGGCCGTGGGGTGCGACGCGGCAACGGCCGTTGGCGCGCTCGGTGAGCTTATAGAGACGGGTTTCGGCGAGGACTGATGGCTGACGTTAAAAAACAGGTCATACTGATGAAGGGCATAGGGGTGTCTTCCGGCATCACCATCGGGAAGGCCTACCTCATGGACCGGGGCGCCATCGAGCCGGCCCAGTTCTGCTATCTCGACGTCAGGGAGACCGACAACGAGATAGAGAGGTTCAAGAACGCCCTCAAGGCCTCCAGGGAGCAGCTCCTGCGCATAAAGAAGAAGATGGAGCAGGACGGCAAGGGCAAGGAGCATATCCGCATCATCGACGCCCACCTGATGATACTCAAGGACAATATGCTCATCAATGACACCATCAACGTCATAAAGAAGGAGCGTGTAAACGCCGAATGGGCCCTGAAGACCGTCTTGAAGGACCTGATGGAGTACTTCGACAAGATCGACGACGCCTATATCAAAGAGCGCTCCATGGACATAGAGCATATCGTCAACAGGGTGCTCATAAACTTGATGGGCAGGAAGCACGAGTCGATCTCGGACATAAAGTCCCCGGCGATAGTGATAGCCCACGACCTCGCCCCCACCGATACCGCGCAGATGACAAAGGGCATGGTCCTCGGCTTCCTTACGGACGTGGGCGGCAGGACCTCGCATACAGCCATAATGGCGCGCTCCCTCGAGATACCGGCCGTGGTGGGCCTTGAGACCATAACCCGAAAGGCCGAGATGGGCGACACGATAATCGTTGACGGCACGACCGGCACGGTCATCATAAACCCCTCGGAGAGCGTCATAGAGGTCTACAAGAGGAGGAGGGAGCGCTACGAGAACTACGGCAGGGCGCTTTTCCACTACAAGGACCTCCCCTGCGAGACGACCGACGGCAAGCGGATAAAGCTCATGGGCAACATGGAGATAGTCGAGGAGATAGATTCCCTCATAGAGCACGGCGCCGAGGGCATAGGGCTTTACAGGACCGAGTTCCTGTACCTTAACAGGAAGGACCTCCCCAACGAGGAGGAGCACGTAAAGGCTTACAGGCAGATAGTGAAGAAGATGGCGCCGAACCCGGTCATCATAAGGACCCTCGACATAGGCGGGGACAAGTTCCTCTCCCACGTGGACATGGCTAAGGAGATAAACCCCGCGATGGGCCTTCGGGCCATAAGGTTCTGCCTCAAGAACTCCGATATATTCAAGACCCAGCTGAGGGGGATACTCCGCGCCAGCGCCAACGGCAAGGTCAAGATAATGTTCCCCATGATCTCCGGCATGGAGGAGTTGAGGAGGGCGAAGGCCCACCTCGAGGAGGCGAAGGCGGAGCTGAAGGCCGAGGGAAAGCACTTCGACCCGAACATGGAGGTGGGGGTGATGATAGAGGTGCCGTCGGCCGCCATCATAGCCGACCTCATTGTGAAGGAGGTAAATTTCATCTCGATAGGCACGAACGACCTCCTCCAGTATTCCCTGGCCATAGACCGGGTGAACGAGCACGTCGCGTACCTCTACGAGCCCTACCATCCGGCCGTGCTGAGGATAATAAAGACCGTCGCAGACGCCGCCAACAAGGCCGGGGTGAGCGTGGGGGTTTGCGGCGAGATGGCCGGGGAGCCCGAGTACGCGTTCCTTCTGCTCGGGTTCGGGCTCGACCAGCTCTCCATGAACGCGTTTTCGATCCTCCGGGTTAAGAGGCTCATAAGGTCCGTAAGCTACTCCGAGGCCAGGAAGATATGCAAGGCCATAACCGGGCTGGCCACGGCCAAGGAGGTCGAGAACTACATCAACCTGAAGCTCCCCGGCCTTTACAAGGAGGAGTTCTGGAGCTGAGATTATTGGTCAGGGGCCGGAAGCCTCCGAAGGGTTCCGCGCCGCCAGGCGTCTCCCCTACAAAGTAGTTGACAATTGCCCGGAAACGCTCAATAATTAAAAACTCCCGCGGAGAACCGCGGAGGATTTTGCAAGGTATTTTAACGTTTGTAATTCGTTAGCTCCTCCCCGCGCCTTTTCCGCGGGGAGTCCGTTTGCTATGCTTGTTGATGTTCTTTCAGCCACATCGACTAAAAGGAGGGTATGGGAATGAGGGAGTTCTTATTTACATCTGAATCGGTAACTGAGGGGCACCCCGACAAGGTCGCGGACCAGATTTCAGACGCTATACTTGACGCTCTTTTGAAAGAGGACCCCCACAGCCGCGTCGCGTGCGAGACACTTGTGACGACGGGGCTTGCGCTTATAGCGGGCGAGATAACCACGAAGGCCCAGGTCAACTACCAGGACGTCGTAAGGGAGACCATCAGGGACATCGGGTATACGGACGCGGCCATGGGCTTCGACTACCGCACCTGCGCGGTCATGGTCACGCTCGACAGGCAGTCGCCCGACATCGCGATGGGCGTTGACGCCGGGTCCAGCAAGGAGCAGGGCGCGGGCGACCAGGGCCTCATGTTCGGCTACGCGTGCGACCACACATCCGAGCTGATGCCCATGCCTATCTCCCTTGCCCACGGCATAACGCTCCGGCTCGCCGAGGTAAGGAAAAAAGGCATACTCAAGTTCATAAGGCCTGACGGCAAGAGCCAGGTGACCATAAGGTACGTGGACAACAGGCCCGTGTCCGTGGATACGATCGTGGTGTCGAGCCAGCACAGCCCGGACGTGGAGCACAAGGAGTTAAAAGAGGCGATAATCGAGGAGGTCATCAAGAAGGTAGTGCCCTCGAACCTTTTGACCCCCAAGACCAAGTACCATATAAACCCGACCGGGAAGTTCGTCGTGGGCGGTCCGCACGGCGACTGCGGCCTTACGGGCAGGAAGATAATCGTCGATACCTACGGCGGCCACGGGAGCCACGGGGGCGGCGCGTTCTCCGGGAAAGACCCCTCAAAGGTCGATAGAAGCGCTTCGTACCTCGCAAGGTACATAGCGAAGAACATCGTGGCCGCGGGGCTCGCCTCGGAGTGCGAGTTACAGCTCGCTTACGCGATAGGCGTGGCCGACCCGGTCTCCGTGATGGTCGACACCTTCGGCACGGAGAAGATACCGGTCGAGAGGATAGAAGACCTCATAAAGGCCAACTTCCGCATGAAGCCGGCCGAGCTCATCAAGGACTTGAACCTTCTCCGCCCCATATACAGGAACACCGCCGCGTACGGGCACTTCGGCAGGACCGGCGACGGGTTCAGGTGGGAGCTTACGGACAAGGCGGACGCATTGAAGAAGGCCGCCGGGCTCGCCGTCTAACAGGATGTTGAAAAAGGCTATCCGGATTGCCCCCTTTCTCAGGGGGCAATCCATTTTTACCGATTTAAAAGCACGGCTGACCCGGCGATAGCGCCGTTAAAACATTACATTCCGGAGACTCCCCGCGGACAGCGGGGAGCTTCAATTTCCGAGGGAGGAAAGATGGACTATCACGTAAAAGACCTGAATTTAAGCGGCATGGGCAAAAAAAGGATCGAGTGGGCGGAGCTGGACATGCCGGTACTAAGGCGCGTAAAACAGAACTTCGGCAAGAAAAAGCCCCTAAAGGGCATCAGGATCTCCGCGTGCCTCCATGTGACGACCGAGACGGCCAACCTCGTAATAACGCTGAAGGAAGGCGGGGCCGATGTTACGCTGTGCGCCTCGAACCCGTTGAGCACGCAGGACGACGTGGCGGCATCCCTCGTAAAGGACTTCAGGATCCCGGTATACGCAATAAAGGGCGAGGACAACAAGACCTACTACAAGCACCTTAACGCGGCGCTCGACAGGAAGCCGAACATAACCATGGACGACGGGGCCGACCTCGTATCGCTTCTCCACACAGACAGGAAGAGCCTCGCGGGCGGCATCATCGGCTCTACCGAGGAGACGACTACCGGCGTAATAAGGCTTAAGAGCCTTGCCGCCAGCAAGATACTCAAGTTCCCGGTCATCGCGGTAAACGACGCCTCCACCAAGCACTTCTTCGACAACCGCTACGGCACGGGCCAGTCCACCCTCGACGGCATCCTCCGGGCGACCAACAGGCTCTTCGCCGGCTCCACGTTCGTGGTATGCGGGTACGGCTGGTGCGGCAAGGGCGTTGCCATGAGGGCGAAGGGCATGGGCGCGAACGTCGTCGTGACCGAGATAGACCCCCTGAAGGCCCTCGAGGCCGTCATGGACGGCTTCAGGGTAATGCCCATGGCCGACGCGGCGAGGGTAGGGGACATGTTCTGCACCGTGACCGGCAACCTGAACGTAATAAGGAAAGAGCACTTCACGAAGATGAAGGACGGGGCGCTTGTCTGCAACTCCGGCCACTTCAACGTCGAGCTCGACCTCGTGGGCCTGAAGGCCCTGTCCACCGGCAAAAAGGTCGTCCGCGACTTCGTGGAGGAGTATTCATTGAAGAACGGGCGCAAGGTCTGCGTGCTCGGAGAGGGCAGGCTCATAAACCTCGCCTCCGCCGAAGGCCACCCCGCAAGCGTCATGGACATGAGCTTCGCCAACCAGGCCCTCGCGGCGGACTTCCTCGTAAAGAAGGGCGGCAAGCTTAACAAGCAGGTCTATACGGTCCCCGAGGAGATAGACAAGGAGATAGCCAGGCTCAAGCTGGCCTCGCTCGGGATGAAGATAGACACCCTGACCCCTGAGCAGAAGAAGTATCTGGCGTCTTGGGAGATGGGCACATAACGGCTTCAAATAAGTCCATCTGCTTTGTTGTCATCAAAGCTCTTCACTGCGACGTACGAAAAGAGTACGTCTCATTCCTCGCTTCTCGACGCCTCGCATCTGGAGCTTTTTGAGCAGCCTGAACACGCATAGGGCGTGTGTAAAGTGCGACAACAAAATATCCGATAAGAAAAGGGCGGCGTAATAACCGCCCTTTTTTCATTTGAGTGCTGAAATTTCGGTTTTTTGAGGTGCCGGGACAGTCATTTGCGGGCTTTTTTGCCTTAAAACCCTTCAAACAGCCTTTACTTGCCAGGCAGGATATGCTAAAAGTCTTTTTTATGGTAAAATATGCCACGTTTGTACCCCTCCTGAAAAAAGGCCAGGGGCGTATTTTGCCTTTTTCTCACGCTCCAAAAAGCAGAGGCCGCGGCCAATATCGTACGGTCCCCCTGCCTTCTGTCTAAAGAGTTTTTTTTCAGGGCACTTTTAACCAGGCCGTGACAAAGATGGATATTAAAGGCGAGCGTTTCCGGGAATTTCTCGCGGAGGCCGAGGACATCCTCAACTCCATGGGCAAGGGCCTCCTTAAGCTCGGGAAAGGGGTCAAGGCCGGGATAATCGACCCCGCGGTATTGAACGGCATCTTCCGCGCCGCGCACACCCTGAAGGGCATGTCCTCCATATTCGACTTCAAGGAGATGGGCTTGCTGAGCCACTCTCTTGAAGACACCCTCGATCTCCTCCGGATGGGCAGGATCGCGCTCACCGACGATGTCCTCGATTCCGTAATAAACGCCCACGAGCTCCTTGCAAGGATAATCGCCTCCAGGGGCGAGGGGGACTTCTCATCCGAGATAGAGAATGTCCAGGCGGGGCTTTCGAGGAGCCAGGTGAAAAAGCCCAGGCCCAAGGAGCAGATTGACAAGGAGATACTCTCGGTCCTTACCGAGTACGAGGAGCACAGGTTCAGGGAGGGGCTGAGGGAGGGGAGGAACATATTCATCGTAACGGTGAAGTTCCCCATCACCAGCTTCGATAAAGGCTACGTGGCCCTGACCGAGGCCCTGAAGTCCGGGGCCGAGCTGATAGCCACGCTCCCTTCCACCAAATCCAGCCATGAGATGCTTTACTTCGATATCCTCACGAGCACGAAAAAGGACAAGGACTTCATCTATAACCTCCTGAAGGAGATAGCCGAGGTGGAGATAAGGGTCCTTTCCGAGCCCTCCGGCAGGGCAAAGCCCGACCCAATGAAGACCGAGCCCGCGTTAGAGGTGATAAAAGGCCACGGCCATGACGCGTCAAGGGAGACTCTCAGGCGCGTTAGCAATACAGTCCGGGTGAACATCGGCAAGCTCGACCACATCATGAACATCATAAGCGAGCTCGGGATGCTCAAGCAGGGGCTCTCGGAGCTGAGCTTCAAGCTCAAGGCGGAGAGGCGGTACTCCGCGTACGGCATAGAGCTGTCGAGGTCCGAGAAGTACCTCGAAAGGAAACTGAGCGAGTTGAGGGACAGCGTCCTCGACGTCCGCATGGTCCCGATAGGCCAGCTCTTCGGCAGGTTCGAGACCTTCATAGCGAAGCTCTCCAGGGAGGCCGGCAAGGAGATAAGGATGGTCACCTACGGGGACGAGACCGAGCTCGACAAGCTCATAGTCGAGGAGCTTTCGGACCCGCTCATGCACATAATAAGGAACGTGCTCGACCACGCGATGGAGGCCCCGGCCGTAAGGGAGGCGCTCGGGAAACCGAGGGCCGGGACGATAACCCTTTCAGCCTACCAGAAGGGCAACCACGCCGTGGTCGAGGTAAAGGACGACGGGGCCGGGATAGACGCCGAGTTCGTCAGGGAAAAGGCGGTGGAGAAGGGGCTTGTGGCAAAGGGTTACGCGGACAGGCTCTCCAGGCAGGAAACGCTCGAGCTCATATTCATGCCCGGCTTTTCCACACGCGACATCGTAAGCGAGACCTCCGGCAGGGGCGTGGGCATGGACGTCGTAAAGGAGAACATAACGAGGCTCAGCGGCATCATTGACATAGAGACGGTCAAGGGCAAGGGGACACGCTTCATCCTCACCATCCCCATAACCCTTGCCATAATCCAGGCCCTCATCGTCGAGGACTCGGGGGCGCGCTACGCCGTGCCGCTCAACTCGGTCCTCGAGATACTCGACCTCAAGGCCTCCTCCATAAGCCCGTCCGACAACAGCGTGAACGTGAACGACAAGGCGATACCGTCCGTGAGGCTGTCGCGCTTTTTCGGGAAGGCCGATTCCGCGAGGGACGTATACTACGGGATAGTAGCCGGCTTCGCCGAGCACAGGCTCTGCATAATAGTCGACTCACTCGTCGAGGAGCTCGACGTCGTGATAAAGCCGCTTTCGCGCCTGCTGAAGGTGCCGGGGATAGCGGGGGCCACGGACATGGGCGAGAAGGGGACGATACTCGTCCTCGACATGACAGGGATACTTGAGCAGGTAATGAAGGACAGGAAGCTCGCGAAGGCGTAGCAGGTTGCTCAAAAAGTCCATCTGCTTTGTTGTCTTCGTCTTGTCACAACGAAAGGTGAGTACGTCTCATTCCTCGCTCCTCGACGCCTCGCATCTGGAGCTTTTTGAGCAGCCTGCCTGTGTGATTTTGAGTCTGGTAAAAGTAAGAAGGCCGGAGACAGATGAGAAAGAAGATACTCGACTTAAAGCAGATAAACGAGGCCGCTCTCAAGGCCCCGTCGGCTCCTCCGGAGGCGGCCGAGGGCGCGGGGCGGAAGGCCCAGGAGGAGAGGCTTCAGATAATCTCCTTCTTCCTCGACGGCGAGGAGTATGCCTTCGAGGTGGCGGACGCGGTGGAGGTGTTGAGGCCGAGGCAGATGACCGAGGTCCCGAGGACGCCGGATTTCATAAATGGGATACTCTCCGTCAGGGGCGAGATGGTCTTCGTGATGGACCTTAAAAAGCGGCTCAACATCGGAGAGGCCGAGCGCGGAGGCGTATGCAGGATACTCATCACGTCGGTGGAGGACCTCAAGGCCGGTTTTCTTGTGGACAGGCTCTCGGGGGTAAAGGACGTCCCGGTAAGCTCAATCGGCCCGGCGGCCCACCTTGGCGACAGGGCGGCGAAGTTCCTGAAAGGGGTTATAGTAACGAAGGACAGGCCGATCCGCCTCCTTGACGCGTCGAAATTGATCGATTTCACACAGTAACCACCGCCTTCAGGGCAGGGCCGGCCCGGCCCGGGCCTTAAATGATAGACCGGCCCTCAGGCCGCAAAACCGCTTTTCCGTGTCTTTTCAGGCGTTTTTCAAGGATCAAGAGGGACCGGGACCTGTACTTTTTCGCAGGCCGGACTCTACAAAATTGGCTTGAAAAAAGGTACTTTCCTGTGATAGTTTATATTGCAGGCGCTTCAAAGCGCCGGGCTAAAAGACACTTTCAGGAAAACGGTGTAATTATTGGAAAAAAATAGGAAAAATACGCCGTCATTCGGGGCTTCTCCGCTACAGAAGGCCGTCTTTTTCCTTTTCGCGCTCATCCTTGTCGGCTGCGCCGGGACCAAGGAGATACAGGGGAGCCGTGACCCGAAGGAGCTATACGACCACGCGATGACGGCGTACTTCGAGCAGAAGTATGATGAGGCCGAGACCGGCTTCAAGGCCATCATGGAGGAGTTCCCCTTAAGCCCGTACTCGATAGAGGCGCAGCTCATCCTCGGGGACGTCTGCTACGCGGCCGAGAAGTACGAGGACGCGAGCTCATATTACACCAACTTCATCGCCCTGCACCCGACCCACCAGAAGGCGTCCTACGCCCTTTTCCAGAAAGGCATGAGCCACTTCAGGGACGTGCTGACCATCGACAGGGACCAGACCGCCACGAGGAAGGCGCTCTTCGCGTTCGAGGACCTCGTGTCGTCGTACCCCGGTTCCGCGTACCAGGCCAAGGCCAGGGAGCTTATAGGTTTCCTCAGGAAGAGGCTCGCGGAGCGGGAGTTCTACGTGGCCCGGTTCTATTACAAGGACAAGAACTACAAAGGGGCGCTGGCCCGGTTCAGGGACATACTCAAGAACTACCCCGAGACCGGCTTTACCGACAGCGCGCTTTACTACATAGGGGAGTCCTACGAAAGGCTCGGTGAAAAGGGCCTCGCCAAAGACGCCTTCTCCACCCTTATAAGCAACTACCCGGACAGCCCCTACTCGGGCACGGCCAAAGGCAGGCTCAAGGAAAGCTGAGGAGTGAAAGGCGTTGCGGGACGCGTCTTTTCCTCCCCTCGGTCCCGTCCAAGGAGAGTCATGGAAAAAGGATGGCAGCACAACTACGACCTCGGCAAGAAGGCCTTCGAAGAGAAAAAATACGGCAACGCCCTGCAGTACCTTGAGAAGGTCGCGGCCGAGAGGAACAACTTCGCCGACGTCTTCAACATGCTCGGCCTCATCTACTACAACAACTCGAGGTTCGAGGACGCCATAAACTCCTTCAGGCGCGCCATCGAGCTCAACCCGAACTACACCGAGGCCTCCCTGAACCTTTCCGTGGTCTATAACGAGCTCGGGCAGTTCGACAGGTCGAGCGAGGTCTACGCCATGGCGAAGGCGGCCAAAAGAGAGGTCAGCTCCTATCTCGACCCCTACGTCAAGGGCAAGCTCGCCAACATGCACGCCGGGATCGGGACGATATACAAGGACCTCGGCTATTACGGCCAGGCCGTGGACGAGTATAGAAAGGCGCTCGCGCTCCGGCCCGAGTTCGTGGACATAAAGACGTGCCTCGGCGTCGTCTTCAGGGACATGTCCGAGTACGGGAAGGCCATAAAGGAGCTCGAGGAGGCCGTAAGGCTCAACCCCGATTACCCGTCCCCGAGGATCCAGCTCGGCCTTACATATTACGCCATGGGCCAACATGAGAAGGCCAAGACCGAATGGCTCAAGGTGTTGAGGTCGCACCCGGAAGACAAGATGGCCCAGATGTACATGAACCTTCTCCTCACCCCTTCGAGATAGACTCCCCCTAACAGGCTGCTGAAAAAGTCCATCTGCTTTGTGTCTACGTCGCGCACAGCGTAGGGAGAGTACGCCTCATTCCTAAGCTCCTCGACGCCTCGTATCTGAAGCTTTTTGAGCAGCCTGACAAATTCCGTGTTTTTCAGCGACATGCTAAAAAACCAATCCTCCGTCCGCTTGCGCGGCGGCTGTCCCCCCTTATTTGACATCAAATTATTTTCCGTTATAGTTAAAAAAAGGAAACGGTCTCTGAACCTCCGTCAATCGGGTGCCGGGTCCCTTTTAAGGGCGCATCAAGGAGCTATATAAAAGGGCAGGGACCTTGCCTGCAATCCCCGCCATTTTCAGCGGGAAATTTTAATCGCCCGTTTTTTTCGGGCTTCAAATCGAGATTCAAATCGAGATAAGGAGAGCAGATATGAAAATCGCGCGGAGCAGGACGTTCATCACGGTCTTTATTCTCATGACCTTTGTGCTTGTAACCGCCTCATTGGCGAGGGACATGAGGCAGAAGGGGGCGGCTGTCCACGAGATAATCCTTACGCCGAACGATATGAAGTGGGGCCCCGCGCCTGACGCGCTTCCGGCAGGGGCCGCGCTTGCGGTCCTCGAAGGCGACCCCGCCAAACACGGCCCTTTCACGATGAGGCTCAAGGTGCCGGCTAATTACAGGATACCGCCCCACTGGCACGCCTCGCCGGAGCACGTTACCGTGATATCCGGGAAGTTCAATTTGGCGAAGGGAGAGAAGGTGGATGCTTCCGTAAAGGGCACGGAGCTGCCGCAGGGGAGTTTCTTCATGATTGTCCCCAAGTCGGCGCATTACGCCTGGGCAAGCGAGGAGACCGTGCTGCAGCTCCACGGCAGAGGGCCCTGGACGATAACCTATGTAAACCCGGCTGACGACCCGAGGAAGCCGAAGAAGTAGAACATTGCGGGCGCATGAAAAAAAACGGGCGGGACATCTTTTGTCCCGCCCGTTTTAATTTCAAAACAGGCGAATCCTATCCGGCCGCCTCTTCGATCACCCTGTACGCGAGCTCTATGGCGTCGTTTATCTTCTCCGGGTTAGGCCCTCCGGCCTGGGCGAGGTCTTCCTTGCCGCCGCCTTTGCCTCCGACGGCCGGGGCTATCCTCTTTATTATCTCTCCCGCGCTGAATTTTTTCGTCAGGTCCTTCGTGACCGCCGCAAGGAGGAGCGCCTTTGTGTCCTGTTGTGAGGCGAGCACGACTATGCCGGAGCCGAGCCTCGTACGGAGCGCGTCGGCCATCTCCCTGAGCTCCTTCGCGTCCCCGGCCTCGACCTTTGCCGCGAGCACGCTAATGTCCTTTATCTTCCTTACCTGGTCGAGTATCTCGCCCGCGGCGGTGTGCTTGCCCTTGCCTTTGAGCCTCTCTATCTCTTTTTCAAGCTCCCTCTGTCCGTCAAGGAGCTTCCTTATCTTTTCAGGGACGTCGTTCTTCGGGACCTTCAGGATTCTCGCGCTCTCCTTGAGCATTTCTTCGGCCTTCGATAGGAGCCCGTAAGCGCCCTCGCCGGTCACGGCCTCGATCCTCCTTACGCCGGACGCCACCGAGCTCTCGGCTGTTATCTTTATAAGCCCTATATCGCCGGTCCTTCCGACGTGCGTGCCCCCGCATAGCTCGGCGCTGACGCCGGGCACCTGGACCATCCTGACGGTCTCCCCGTATTTCTCGCCGAAGAAGGCCAGCGCGCCGCGCTCGACCGCCTCCTTGTAAGGCAGGACGTCGGTCTTCACCTCGATATTGGCAAGGACGACCCTGTTCGCCTCTTCCTCGATGGTCTTTATTACCTCGGGGGAGAGCGCCTCGAAGTGGCTGAAGTCGAAGCGGAAGTAATCCGGGCCCACCAGCGAGCCTGCCTGTCTTACGTGCGGGCCGACGTTCTTCCTCAATATCGCGTGGAGTATGTGGGTGGCGGTATGGTTCCTGCGCGTGGCGTTCCTCTTCTCCCTGTCGGGCACGAGCTCCGCCGTGTCGTCGACCGAGATGGAGCCTTCCACGACCTTGCAGTTATGGACGATGAGGTCGTTCAAGGGCTTTTTGGTGTCAATGACATTTACGTTGAAGCCTTTGCCGACTATAACGCCGGTATCCCCGGCCTGGCCGCCGGACTCGCCATAGAATGGGGTCTCTTCGGTTATTATCTCAACCGTATCTCCATCGAACGCGGTCTCGACGCTGGCGCCGTCCTTTACGATATAGAGCACCCTCGACGATACGGCCTCCATGTGATAGCCCACGAAGCGGGACTTCAACCCCGCGCTGGAAAGGGTCTTGTAGAGCTCCTGTGCGGATTTGCCTCCCTCCATGCCCTTCCAGGAGGCGCGCGCCATCTTTCTCTGCTCGTCCATGTACCTGGAAAATCCTGCCTCGTCCACGGTCAACCCCTCTTTCCTTACGATATCGGCCGTAAGGTCGATGGGGAAGCCGAAGGTGTCATAGAGCTTGAAGGCTATGTCGCCGGGGATGACGTTTTCTTTCTTTTCTTTCAGAAGCCTTACCTCTTCGTCAAGCAGCGAGAGGCCCCTTTCGAGTGTCTCGAAGAACCTCTCCTCCTCGCCCCTCGTGGCGCGGGATACGAGGTCCTTCGCCCTCGTTATTTCCGGGTATACGGCCCCCATGTGCGCGATAACCGTCTCGTTCACGTGGAAGATGAAAGGCTCTTTGAGCCCGAGGAACCTCCCGTGGCGCGCGGCCCTCCTCAGTATCCTCCTGAGGACATAACCCCTGCCTTCGTTCGAGGGCAGGACCCCGTCGGTCATAAGGAAGGTTATGGCCCTCGCGTGGTCGGCTATGGCCTTGATGGAGACGTCGCTTTCCGGGTTCTCGCCGTAGCGCACGCCCGCGAGCTCTTCTATTCGGTTTATTATGGGCATGAAAAGGTCGCTGTCGTAGTTCGATTTCCTGCCCTGCATCACGGCCGAGAGCCTCTCAAGCCCCATGCCGGTGTCTATGCTCTGCTTCGGAAGGGGCGTAAGTTTGCCGTCCTGGGCGCGGTTGTACTGCATGAAGACGAGGTTCCACAGTTCGAGGAACCTGTCGCAGTCGCACCCCACGGCGCACTCGGGCCGCCCGCAGCCGACGTCCTTGCCCTGGTCTATGAGTATCTCGGAGCAGGGCCCGCACGGGCCCACGTCGCCCATCGACCAGAAGTTGTCCTTCTCGCCCATCCGCACGATCCGCTCATCCGGCAGCTTCGACTTCCTCTTCCATATCTCCGCGGCCTCGTCGTCCGTTTCGAATACCGTGACCCAGAGCCTGTCCTTGGGGAGCTTCATCTCGTTGGTGAGGAAGTCCCAGGCGTACTCTATCGCGCCCTCCTTGAAATAATCGCCGAAGGAGAAGTTGCCGAGCATCTCGAAGAAGGTATGGTGGCGGGCGGTCCTGCCGACGTTTTCGAGGTCGTTGTGCTTGCCCCCGGCCCTCACGCACCTCTGGCACGAGGCGGCGCGCCTGTACTCCCTCGTCTCTTCTTCGAGGAAGACCCCTTTGAACTGGACCATCCCCGCGTTCGTGAAAAGGAGCGTGGGGTCGTCCTTCGGTATCAGGGGCGAGGATGGGACTATCGTATGCCCTTTCCCGGCGAAATAATCGAGGAACCGTTTTCTTATGTCGGAGGATTTCATTTATTTGTACCTTATATAATATTTTCTCACAGAAGAGGGCCTTTTTGAACAGGGACTTGAATCTCCCCGCAGCAAGCTGCGGGGAATCTTCGACACATAAGGAAGATTTCGATTCCGATTCGCTCGCTAAACCCCGCTGCAAGCAGCGGGGAATGCGCTCGCTATGTGTGTTCAAATCGGCGGATACGGAAAGGCTTGGAACCCGGACCTGTCACGGGCTTAAAGCTCGTCTTCGCCCTTCAATGCGCCGAGCGCCTTTATCGCGGCCTCTGTCGTAAAGCCCCTGCCTTTAAGGAACCTGAAGGCCCGCTCTTTCGTCTTCTTGTCGAGGGGGAGGCTGACCCCGTTCCTTTTGACCCATTTGCCCAACGCAGCATCGGCCACGGGCGTGTCTTTCAAGGGGAGAAGCGCGGCCTCTATCGACTCCCTTGAAACCCCTTTCATCTCAAGCTCGGCCGCTATCTTTACCGGCCCCCAGTTCTTGTACCTGGCCCTCGACGCGGCAAGGTCCGAGGCGTACTTCCGGTCGTCGAGCAGGCCGGCATCGAGAAGGTATTCGATCACAGGGCCTGTCTCGTCGTCCCCGAAACCTTTTTTTTTAAGCCTTTCATCCACCTCCATGACAGACCTTTGCCTGTAGGAGAGGAATTTAAGCGCCGTTGAGAGCGCGTTTCTCGTATTCCGGGTCATTTTTTTCCTCCCTGAAGCGGCGGAAGGGGAGGGGATTTAGAACTTCTCGATATCCTGCTGCGCGGGCGTTGACCTGCCCTCCTTCTCGTCTCTCTCGAAGTCCTTCCAGCCCATCTCGCTCGTGCCGGTGATGCCCTTGACCTTGAGGGCGAAGTCGGCCGGGTTGCTCGCCTGCCTGAGGGCCTCGTCATATGAGATGAGCCCCTTGTTGAGGAGGCCGAGTATCGACTGGTCGAAGGTCTGCATCCCGTAGGTGGTGTAGCCCTTCGTGATGGCGTCGGCTATGTCCTTTGTCTTTTCCTTGTCCTCTATGCACTCCCTTATCCTCGCGGTCGTAACCATCACCTCGACCGCCGGGACCCTGCCTTTGCCGTCCTTGGTGGGCATGAGCCTCTGGGAGATTATCGCCTTCACGACCCCGGCAAGCTGTATCCTTATCTGCTTCTGCTGGTACGGCGGGAAGACGGACACTATCCTGTTTACGGTCTCCATCGCGTCTATCGTGTGGAGGGTGGAGAGCACGAGGTGGCCCGTCTCGGCCGCGGTGAGGGCTATCTCGATGGTCTCAAGGTCCCTCATCTCGCCGACCATTATAATGTCGGGGTCCTGCCTCAGGCCCCCCCGGAGCGCGTCCGAGAAGTTCTGGGCGTCGACGCCGATCTCCCTCTGGTTTATGATGCAGCGCTTGTCCCTGTGCAGGAACTCTATCGGGTCCTCGGCCGTGATTATGTGCCCCGAGCGCCTGTTGTTTATCTGGTCCATCAGCGCGGCGAGGGTCGTGGACTTGCCGCTCCCCGTGACGCCCGTTACGAGCACGAGGCCGCGCATCTCGTTGGATATCGTCTCGAGCACCTTGGGGAGGTTAAGCTCTTCGTAGGTCTGTATCTTTATGGGTATGACACGGAGGACCACGCCGACCGCGCCCCTTTGCTGGAATATGTTGACCCTGAACCTGCCAAGCCCCGGCACGCTGTAGGCCATGTCGACCTGGTGTCTGGCCTTGAAGACCTCCTTCTGGGCCTCGTTCATCATCCTCATCGCGGTCTTTGCGACCTCGTCAGGCGCGAGCCTCTCGTGGTTCTTTATGGGCACGAGGTTGCCGTGGACGCGCAATATCGGAGGGACCCCGGCCTTCAGGTGCACGTCCGAGGCCTTGCTCTTTACGGCTACGTTCAATACAGAGCTTAAGTCTATGTCGGCCATCAAATCACTCCTTGCCGCCTCTAAAAATTGTTCTTTTCCCCGACCTCTGCGTCAGGCCGTAAATAAAAATGCTCACATATTGGCATATATGCTCCGCTTTTTATTTCCGCCCTTCCTTGACTTCAGAAAAAATTCCTAATTTTAAGAGGCATCATCCGTTTTAGTCGTTACCCCGAAGTGCTGCATTACCTTTTTTTCTATCTCGGCGGCTATAGCGTGGTGCTCCTTCAGGAAGGCCCTCGCGGCCTCCCTTCCCTGGCCGAGCCTCTCGCCGTTGTAGGAGAACCACGAGCCGCTCTTCTCCACGATCTCCGCGTTTGAAGCGAGGTCGAGTATGTCGCCCTCCCTCGAAATCCCCTCGTTGAAAAGTATGTCGAACTCCGCGTCCTTGAAGGGCGGGGCGAGCTTGTTCTTGACGACCTTTACGCGTATGCGGTTGCCTATGACGGCCTCGCCCTGCTTGATCTGCCCGATCTTCCTGATGTCCAGGCGGACCGAGGCGTAGAACTTCAGCGCGTTCCCGCCGGTGGTCGTCTCGGGGCTGCCGAACATGACGCCTATCTTGTGCCTTATCTGGTTTATGAATATCACGCAGGTATTGGATTTGCTTATGGTTGAGGTGAGCTTACGGAGGGCCTGGCTCATGAGGCGGGCCTGCAGGCCCATGTGAGAGTCCCCCATCTCCCCTTCGAGCTCGGCCCTCGGCACGAGCGCGGCCACCGAGTCTATCACGATGAGGTCTACGGCGCCGCTCCTGATCAGTACGTCCGTTATCTCAAGGGCCTGCTCGCCGGTATCCGGCTGGGACAAGAGGAGGTCGTCCGTATTTACCCCGAGCTTCTTGGCGTAAGCGAGGTCGAGCGCGTGCTCGGCGTCCACGAAGGCCACGGTCCCTCCGGCCTTCTGGGCCTCCGCCGCTATGTGCAGCGTGAGGGTAGTCTTACCGGAGGACTCCGGCCCGAAGACCTCCACGACCCTTCCGCGCGGGACCCCGCCGGTCCCGAGGGCTATGTTGAGGGCAGGGGAGCCAGTGGAAATCGTCTGCACGTCGGCGGGCGAGCCGTCTTTCCCGAGCCGCATTATGGAGCCTTTGCCGAACTGCTTTTCTATCTGGCTTATGGCAAGCTCTATGGCCTTGCCTTTGGCCGATGATGGTGCGGGGGTGTTGGACATCTCTGCCTCCTTTATTTTTTCCCGTCTGAAAGACCGATTTCCTTCAATACCGTATACTCGGCCCCTTTGGGGCTCAGGACGCTTTTGAAGAGCGAGAACGAGGCGGCCTTGAACTCGGTAGTTACGTCGGGCTTGAGCTCTCCAATCAGCCTCCCGAGCTCCCTGCCGCTCGCCATCGACTTTATCCTGCAAAGCGTAAGGTGCGGCTGAAAAGGGCGGTCGTCTTTCTCGAAGCCGAGGGGGGAGAGCCCTTCGTCGATATTTTTCTGCAGCCTCGTCAGCTCCGGGTTCTCCCTTACACCCGCCCAGATGACCCGCGGGGCCTTGAGGTTCGGGAACCCGCCGACCCCTTCCACCGATATCGTCAGGGGCGCTATGCCCTCTGCCGCGCCTTCGAGCGCTTCCGAGACACTGTCTATGCTCTCAGGGCCGACCTCTCCGAGGAACTTGAGCGTAAGATGGATTGAAGAGGTCTTTACCCATGATACCTCCCTCCAGCCCCTGTCGAGCTCCTTTTGTGCCGCCTTGAGCCGTGAGATAAGCTCATCCGGCAGTTTTATCGCTACGAAGGTCCTTATCTTTCAACCTCTATTCCCATGAAGGCGGCCGCCATGCGGAGCGCCTCGGCCGCCGACTGCCTCCTTATGGAGGCCCTCCCGCCCTTGAAGAGGAATTTCCTTACAACGGACTTATCAGCGGAGGAGACCCCGATATAGACGGTCCCCACGGGCTTTCCGGGCCGTGCCCCGGACGGGCCCGCTATGCCGGTTATCGATACCCCTATATCTGAGCCGAGCCTCTTTCTAACGCCGACGGCCAGCTCAAGGGCCGTTGGCCTCGATACGGCCCCGTATCCTTTTAGCGTAGATGCTTTGACGCCCGCAAGCCTTTTTTTGATGTCGTCGCCGTAGACTATCACCCCGCCAAGGAAATAATCTGAGCTTCCGGGGACGTCCGTTATCATCTTTGAGAGGAGGCCGCCCGTGCAGGACTCGGCAGTTGCCAGCCAAAGGCCCCGTATCCTTAAGGCCGCCCCTATCCGCGCCTCCAGCCTTTTTTTGGCCAACGGGGCAGGGGTCATCTTATCCCCCATAAGATGACATGGGCCGAGATGTTCGCGTATACCCCGGCCATGATATCGTCGAGGACTATTCCGGCCCCCCCCTTTATCCTTCTTTCCATGAGCCTTATCGGATAGGGCTTAAGAATATCAAAAAACCTGAAAAGAATAAATACCAATATTGCGTTAAACCAGCTAAAAGGGATGAGTAAAATTGACGTCAGGAAACCGGCTATCTCGTCGCATACGATGCTCTGAGGGTCGTTTGCGCCCATGTATCGCGCGGCTCGCCCGGCGATAAGGACGGACGCTATGGTCACGGCTAAGGTGGCGACGGCCTGCTCATGGAGCGGCCTGCCCGACAGGAGATAGGCCAGGGGGACGCCCCAGAGCGTCCCGAACGTCCCCGGCATGACCGGGATGAACCCGGCATAGGCGCCGGTGGAGAGGAATATTGTAAGCCGTTTTATCATATATTCCCTATAATATGCCGGAAAATTTAAATAAACAGGCCGGGCAAATAGCGCGTTACCCTTAGAATATGAACCTTCTCATGTTTATGTTGAGGAGTATCCCGGCCGATATCATCGAGGTTATAAGGAACGACCCCCCGTAGCTTATGAACGGCAGGGGCACGCCCACGACCGGCAATACCCCGGATACCATGCCGAGGTTTATGACCACCTGCCAGAAGAACATCGCGGTTATGCCGAAGGCCATGAGGAAACCGAACCTGTCCTTGGCGCTCATGGCGGTATTGAGCCCGCTCGCTATCAAAGTAAAGAAAAGCCCGAGCACGAAGACCGACCCAACGAGCCCCCATTCCTCGGCCAATACAGAGAAGATGAAGTCCGTGTGGTGCTCCGGGAGGAACATGAGCTTTCCCTGTGTCCCCTGCAGGAAGCCCTTGCCGAGGAACCCGCCGGAGCCTATGGCAATTTTGGACTGCATGACGTGGTAGCCGCTGCCCAGCGGGTCGGCGTCCGGGTTCATGAAGCTCGTAAGCCGCGCCTTCTGGTACCCCTTGAGCATCATCCATCCGAAGGGTGCGGCCGCCGCGCCAAGGCCGAACAATGTAGCCAGCACGCGGGCCCTCACCCTGACCAGCAATACGATAGACCAGAATATCATCCAGAGTATTATGGCGGTCCCGAGGTCAGGCTGTTTGGCTATGAGGAGGAAAGGCGCCATAAGTATCGCGCCGGGCACGGCAAGGTCCTTTACCCCGAGGCCCCTGGGCGGGACCGGCTTTTCGCTGAAGAACTTGGCGAGCATTATTATGAGACCGAGCTTCGCCAGCTCGGAGGGCTGGAGCGTGAAGAACCCGAGGGATATCCACCTCTTCGCGCCGCTGAAGGAGCTGCCGACCGCGAAGACCGATATGAGGAGGAATATCGTCGAGCCGTAGATGAAGTACGCGAGCCTCTCCAGGAGCGAATAGTTTACGACTATCGCGACGAGCATGGAGAACGACCCTATGAGCACCCAGTAGAACTCCTTCCTGTAGATGCCGGGCTGGTGCGTATAGGTCGCGCTGTAGACGCTGGCCAGGCCCACGAGCGCGAGTATCATTATCACGGACAGTATGAGCCAGTCGAAATGGGTGAAAAGCCTTCTGTCAATCATATATGCCTTCCGTCTCTGCCGGAGGTGCCGGAGGGGCCGTGGAAACCGCGGCACCCACGGGGGCGCCGGGGGCCTTCGGCTCCGCCGGACTGCCCGGGGCCGATACGGTCAATACCTTCGGGGTCTCCTTTACCGGCCCCTCGATCGTCTCGAGGTAGGCCTTAAAGAGCTCGCGCGCCACCGGCGCGGCCGCGCTCGCGCCGAACCCGCCGTGCTCGACTATCACGGCCACGGCTATCTTCGGGTCCTCGAAAGGCGCGAACCCGGCGAACCACGCGTGGTCGCGGTACTTGTACGCTATCGACTGTATGTTCTTCGTCCTTTTTATCAGCCTGGCGACCTGGGCCGTGCCGGTCTTGCCGGCGATCCTCAAGTTGCTCGCCTTGAGGAAGTGGGCCGTACCGCCGTCCTCGTGGACGACCCCGAATAGCCCGTCCTTCACGTAGCCGAGCGTCGCCTCCGAGACCCCGAGCCTGCCCTTCGTCTCGGGCTGGAAGGTCTTCAGTACCTTGCCTTCGGGGGTCGATATCGCTTCTATAAGCTGGGGCTTGTATATGGTGCCGCCGTTGGCTATGGCCGCGTAGGCGTTGGCGAGCTGCAAAGGGGTCGTGAGCATGTACCCCTGCCCGACGGACACCGAGATGGTCTCACCCTCGTACCACTGCACCCCGTACGCCTTCCGCTTCCACTCCGGGGAGGGCACGAGCCCGGATTTCTCGTTCAGGAGCGGTATGCCGGTCTTCTGCCCGAACCCGAAAGTCTTTACGTAGCTCGACAATCTGTCGATGCCGAGCCTGAGGCCGACCTGGTAGAAGAAGGTATCGGACGATTCCACTATGGCCCTGTGGACGTTTATTATGCCGTGGCCCTCCTCCTTCCAGTCCCTGTACGCCCTGCCCGCGTACCAGAACGAAGGGCCGGAGAATATCTTCGTCTCGGGGGTTATGACCTTCGCCTCGAGCGCCGCGGCCGCGTGGATGGGCTTGAAGGTGGAGGCCGGCGGGTAGAGGCCCTGTATCGCCCTGTTATTGAGGATGTTGAGCGGGTTTTCGATAAGGTCCTTCCATTCGTCCCTGGAGATGCCCGTGGAGAGCGCGTTCGGGTCGAAGGTCGGGGTGCTGACCATGGCGAGCACCTTGCCGGTTTTGGGGTCTATGGCCACGGCCGCGCCGACCTTGTCCTTCAGGGCTGCCCACGCCGCGACCTGGGTCTTTATGTCAATGGTCATCTTCATCTCGTTGCCCGGGTAGGGCGCGTTCCAGTTGACGACCCGGATCTTGCGCCCGAGCGCGTCCACCTCGACCTCCTTGCCGCCGTCTACACCTTTGAGGTCTTCCTCGAACGACTTTTCGATCCCGTATTTGCCTATGAGGTCGCCGGGGGCGTACTTCCTCCCGCCCGAGGCCTCGGCGTCTTTAAGCTCCTTTTCGCTGATCTCGCCGAGGTAGCCCAGCAGGTGGGCCGTGGCCTCGCTGAATATGTAAGACCGCTTCGGGGATACGTCGAGTATTATGCCGGGTATCTCGAACTTGTAAGCCTCTATTTTCACGGTCTCGTCCCACGAGAGGTCTTCCTTCAGGGGGACGGCCTGGAAAGGCGGGCGGCCCTTCGACCTTTCGAGCTTTTCGTCGACCTCGTCCTCGGTCACGCCTATGAGCCTGTTAAGCATCTCCTTGGTCATCGCCCAGTCCTTGACGTCCTCGGGCACGAGGTAGAGGTCGAAGCCGGGCCTGTTCTCGGCTATCTTTATACCGAGCCGGTCGTATATGACGCCCCTGGGCGCCGGGGCCTTCACCAGACGCGTTGAGTTGTTGAGCGACAGCTCCCTGTAGTGCTGGCTCTCCTTTACCTGCAGGTACCAGAACCTCACGGCCAGCAGGAAGAACGCCGCCACGGCCAGCACGCTGGAGAAGAATATCCGCCCCTTGTACTCCTTCGGCTCCTTGTTTTTGAAATAATTGCTCAATTCTCTTTGTCCTTGAACGTGTGCGGGCTTACGTAGATGGTCAGCTTTTGCAGGCCCGTGATGACGGGGGTGGCGAGGGCGCCGGTTATGACGGCGTGGAGGACCACGTGCGTGAAGAAGTAGACGTCCACGTTCGTGAGCCTTAATACCGCGTAGGAGAGGACGCCCTTTACGAGAGCGGCGGCCCCCACGCCTCCGGCCCTCAGGGCCGGGGTCGAGAACTGGACCTTTTTCGAGAGCAGGAATATCGCAAGGAATATCGAGGTGAGGGCGAATGACGTGGAGCCGATGATGCTGCCGTTGAAGGCGTCATCGAGGTAGCCCAGCGCGAAGGCGAGGAGCACACCTTCCAGCGACGCCCTCCTGTATCCCATGTAGAACACTATGATGAGCGGGAGGTCCGGCAGCGGGAAGTTCACGAAGAGCGTGCTCTTTATCGCCAGAAAGATTACGGTTAAAGGGACGAATACAAGGAATTCTTTCATCTACGGGTCTTTTCTTTCAGAACGGTCTCAGGGGGCCGGACAGCGGCTGAAAAATTTTTCGGACATAAAGGAAAGGAGGCGTCACTCCTCCTCGAAAAAGCCTGTCTCCGTGACTACGAGGACCTCTTCGATCTTGCGGACCTCCGCCTTCGGCCGCACTTCGACGTATTTGAAGAAGTTGTCCTTGCCCTTCTCTACCCTGGTTATCTCGCCTACCACGAGCCCCTTAGGGAATACGCCCGACAGGCCCGAGGTCACCACGACGTCGCCCGCCTGGACGTTATCGACCTGCCTTATGTACTTGAATATAAGGTCCTCGGTGCCGCTCCCCTCGATGACCCCCTTTACCCGGGTCCTCTGCACGAGGGCGTCTATGTCGGACCTCAGGTCCGTGGCGAGGATCACGCGCGACGTGTGCCTGTTGACCTCGATGGTCTTGCCTATGACGCCTTCCGGGCTTATGACCGCCAGGTCCTTTTTTATGCCTTCGGCGAGTCCCTTGTTGATGGTGACCGTCCGCGCCCAGCGGTCCATGCTGAAGCCGGTTATGGAGGCGGCCACCGTCTTGAACTGGAGGGCCTCCTTGTGGGCCAGCAGCTCGCGGAGCCTGTTGTTGAGGATGACCTCCTCCTTAAGCCTGTTGTTCTCTTCCTGGAGGCTTGATACCGCGCCCTTCAAGCTGTCGTTCTCTTCTTTTACGCCGGCAAGGTAGATATAGCCCGACCATACTCTCGCGGCCCCGTTGCTCGCGGCAAGGACGAGCCGCTGCATGGGGGTGACGGTTATGGAGAGCACCTCTTTGAGGATAAAGCCCCTCGCCACTTCTTTCCTGTCCGTAAGGGCGAGGTGGAGCGAGAACAAGGCGAGTACGAGGGATGCCAGCACGATCTGGTTTTTTTTCAGAAAGGATACTACTTTTCGTTCCGAGCGCATCAGAGAAAGCCTTTAAGGAAGCAGGGTGGTTTGGGGACGCCTTGCAAAGGGATCAGCTGGGGATGGTTACCTCCCTCAAGAGCTTCATCTCGTCGAGCACCTTGCCCGCGCCCTTGACCACGCAGGTGAGCGGGTCGTCGGCTATGGTGACGGGGAGCTGCGTTTCTTCCCTTAATATCGTATCGAGGTTCTTAAGGAGCGCGCCGCCTCCGGCAAGGACTATACCCTTGTCCACGAGGTCGGCGGCAAGCTCGGGGGGAGTTGTCTCAAGGACGTGCTTGACGGCCTCGATGAGCGCGTTGATGGGCTCGTTCAGGGCCTCCCTTATCTCGCCGGATTCTATCTCCAGAGTAGTCGGTATGCCCGTTATGAGGTTCGAGCCCTTTATCTCGAGCTTCTGGTTCCTCTCATCGGGCATCGGCAGCCCGAGTGTCATCTTTATTATCTCGGCCACACCGGTGCCGATGGAGAGGTTGTACTTCCTCTTTATGTACTGGACTATGACCTCGTCGAGCTTGTCCCCGCCTATCCTTATCGATTTGGCCTGGACTATGCCCGCGAGCGATATCACGGCTATCTCGGAAGTGCCTCCGCCTATGTCTACTATCATGTTGCCCGAGGGCTCCGTTATCGGCAACCCCGCGCCTATGGCGGCGGCCATCGGCTCCTCTATGAGGTAGACCTCCGCCGCGCCTGCCGAGTAGGCCGATTCCCTTACCGCCCTTTTCTCGACCTGCGTTATGCCGGAGGGGACGCCGACTATTATGCGGGGCCTTACCAGCAGGCGGCGGTTGTGGACCTTGGTTATGAAGTATTTGAGCATCTCTTCGGTCACTTCGAAGTCCGCGATGACGCCGTCCTTCAGGGGCCTTATGGCCGCGATGTTCCCCGGGGTCCTCCCGAGCATGGCCTTGGCCTCCTTGCCGACGGCCAGGACCCGTTTGCCCTTGCCGTCCTTCTTCACGGCCACGACAGAGGGCTCGTTGCTCACTATCCCTTTACCCTTTACGTATATCAGCGTGGACGCCGTGCCGAGGTCGATCGCGAGGTCGTTTGAAAACAGCCCAAGAATATAATTGAACATTTCCTCTCCTTAACTGATAAACGTTAGGCTGCCTCTAAAAATTGTTCTTTTTCCCGACCTCTGCGTCAGGGCGAAAATAAAAATGCTCACATATTACATATATGCTGCGCTTTTTATTTCCGACCTTCCTTGACTTCAGAAAAAATTCCTAATTTTTAGAGGCACCCATTACGGAAAAACGCTCGCCCTAATCCAAAAATAGTAACAGAAAAACGAACCCCATAGCAAGGGAAAATAATAAAAAAGTTGAATTTCCCCCTGATTTTTTTTATTATATGAGTTTGACGGAAATTGCAGTGATATTGATTACAGGGTCAACACTCAAGGAGGTTTTTTTCATGCTCGAAAGTATCAGGAAAAGGCGTAATTCGGTCATAATACTCGGCGCGTTCGCCGCGATAATAATCGTCTTCATATTCTGGGGCGCCGGGCCCGGCGGCAACAAGGGGCAGGACAATTCCACCGTGGCCACGGTGGACGGGCAGAATATCCCGGTCAGGGAATACGCCGCGCTTTATAAAAAAGAGCTTGAGTATTACAGGAACACATTCAAGGAACAGTTTACGGACGAGGTCGCCCGCAAGCTCGACCTGAGGCAGAGGACGCTCGACATACTCATAAACAGGGCGCTCGCCCTCAAGGACGCCGGCGCGAAGGGGGTAGGGGTGAGCGAGGCGGAGGTGCAGGACGCGATAAGGGCCATACCGGCCTTCTCGCAGAACGGCTCGTTCGACAAGGACCTTTACTTCAGGCTGTTGAGCGGCAACAGGATAACCCCGGCGGACTTCGAAAGGAGCGTCCATGAGGACCTCGTCACGAACAAGATGCGCGACCTCGCGGTTAAGGACGTCTCGGTATCAGACGCGGAGGCGAAGGCGTCTTATGTCAAGGACGCCAGGAAGGTGGACCTGAGCTATTTGGTCGTGGACGGCACCCGCTTCGCCGGTTCGATGAAGGCGACCGACGATGAGGCGAAAGAGTACCTGAAGAAGAACGGCTCGGCGTTCATGGCGACTGCGAAGGTCAAGGCGTTTTACGCCTACGCCGACTTTAACGCCCTTGCCCGGAAGACGAAGGTCAGCGACGCGGAGGTAAAGGAATACTACGACAAGAACGCGAAGGAGTTCGAGACCCCGGCGTCCGTAAAGGCCCGCCATATCCTCGTAAGGCCCGATGAGAAGGCCCAGGACAAGGAAAAGGCGAAGGCCGAGGCGAGGAAAAAGATAGAGGAAGTCCTCGCGAAGATAAAGGGCGGGGCGAAGTTTTCGGAATTGGCTAAGGCCTATTCGCAGGACCCCGGCTCAGCGAAACAGGGCGGAGACCTCGGCTGGTTCCCGAAGGGCGTAATGATAAAGCCCTTCGAGGAGACGGCGTTTGCGCTCAAGAAGGGGGAGCTGAGCGGCGTGATCGAAACAGAGTTCGGCTTCCATATAATCCTCGTGGAGGACAAGAAAGAGGGCGGGCCGAAGCCCCTGAAGGACGTGTCCGCCACGATAAGGAACTTCCTTTCGACCCAGAAGGCGCATATCCAGGCCCGCGATTCGGCCGCCTCCCTTGAGAACGCATTCAAGAACGCCAAAACAGTGGATGAGCTTAAAAAGGCGGCGGCGCAGAGGGACGTAAAGGCCGTATCAACCGATTTCCTCTCGGAGGCCGACAAGAGGCACGAGCTTATGAAGAACGAGGCGCTGCGCGCCGAGCTGTTCGCGCTGAAAAACGGGGAGGTCTCAAAGCCCATAGAGACCGAAGAGGGCGTATATATCATAAAGGCGGTTGAAAAGACCGAGCCCCGCGTGCCCGAGTACAATGCTATCGCCGCGAAGGTAAAGGCGGTCGTAGTAATGGAGAAGGCTAACGAGGCGGCCCGCAAGACGGCGGCAGAGTTCCTCGGCAGGGTCAAGGGGGGCGAGGACCTGGCAACGCTTGCGAAAAAAGAGAAATACAAGGTCGAGGAGACCGGGTATTTCACGAAGGCGCAGGGCTTCATACCAAAGGTCGGCGCGCCTTCAGGCGACAAGGAGAATATCTTCGAGCTCACGCCTGCCGCGCCCTATTACCCGGAGGTAGTCGCGCAGAACAACAGGTTCTTCATACTCAGGCTCAAATCGGCTGAGGAGGCCGACGAGTCCGGCTTCGAGGCTCGGAAAGAGGCGGTAAAGGAGCGCCTGCTGGCCCAAAAGCAGGACGAGGCGGTCAATAAATGGATCGAAGGGCTCAGGGCGAAGGCGAAGATAAAGGTCTACGAGAACCTGCTTTAACAGGCTGCCCAAAAAGTCCCCAGAGTTGTCATTCTGAGAAGCCCAAGGCGACGAAGAATCTAAACTTATAAAGTTCATCAACTCAGAGATTCTTCCCCTTCGCTTCGCTCAGGGCTTAGGCTCACACGCTCAGAATGACAGGATAAAATAGTTTTTCAGCAACCGGAGGCCGGAAGAAAAGCCGGCCTTTCTTTTATCAAACCATCGAGGTAGATAGAATGCGTTTCTCAAAGATGCTCCTGCCCACGCTTAAGGAATCTCCGGCTGACGCGGACGTGATAAGCCAGAAGCTGATGATACGGGCGGGGATGATAAGGAAGGTCGCGGCGGGTATATACAACCTGCTGCCCATGGGCCTGCGCGTCATAAGGAACGTTGAAGATATCGTGCGGAGCGAAATGGACAACGCCGGGGCGCAGGAGGTACAGATGCCCGTGGTCATCCCTGCCGAATTATGGAAGGAAAGCGGCAGGTGGGATGAGTACGGCAAGGAACTGCTGCGGGTGCGCGACAGGCACGACAGGGAATTCTGCCTCGGCCCCACGCACGAAGAGGTCATAACGGACATGGTAAGGAGGGAGGTGCGCTCGTACAGGGAGCTGCCCCTTAACCTCTACCAGATACAGACGAAGTTCAGGGACGAGATACGCCCGCGGTTCGGCCTCATGAGGGGCAGGGAGTTCGTCATGAAGGACGCCTACTCCTTCCACGCCACCGACGAGAGCGCCGAGCTCGAGTACCAGAACATGCACAGGACCTACAGCCGGATATTCGAGAGGTGCTCGCTCGAGTTCAGGGCCGTGGAGGCGGAGACCGGCGCAATAGGCGGGAGGTTCTCGCACGAGTTCATGGTGCTGGCCGATACCGGAGAGGACGCCATAGCCTCATGCTCGGTCTGTTCCTACGCCGCGAACGTCGAGAGGGCCGAGGTGAGGCCATCTCAGCCCGCGCCACGGAAAGAAGAGCCCCGGACTATCGAGAGGGTGTCCACGCCGGGGAAAAAGACGATAGAGGAAGTAAGCGCATTTTTAAAGGCCGCCCCCCAAAAGCTCATAAAGACTCTCATCTACGAGACCGACAAGGGAGTAGTGGCCGCGCTCGTAAGGGGGGACTTCGACCTTAACGAGATGAAGCTAAAGAGGGCGCTCGACGCGTCCTTTGTCCGCCTCGCCGACGAGGAGACGGTAAAGAAGGCCACGGGAGCGCCCGTCGGCTTTGCCGGGCCGGTTAACGTCAAGGCGCGGGTCATAGCGGACTTCAGCGTGAGGGATATCGAGAACGGCGTAACCGGAGCGAACGAGGCCGACGCCCACATCGTCAACGTCAACCCTGAGAGGGACTTCAGCGCCGGGTACGCCGACATAAGGAACGCCGTCGAGGGAGACGGCTGCCCGAGGTGCAACGGGACCCTCGGCATAAAAAGGGGCATAGAGGTCGGGCATATATTCAAGCTCGGGACCAAGTACAGCGTCTCCATGGGGGCTACATTCCTCGACGAGGCGGGCAAGGAAAGGCCCCTCATCATGGGCTGCTATGGCATTGGAATCGGCAGGACCGCCGCGGCTTCCATCGAGCAGAACCATGACGACTTCGGGATAATATGGCCGAAGCCGCTCGCGCCCTTCGGGTGCGAGGTCGTGCCCGTGAACGTGAACGACGAAGAGGTTAAAAAGGCGGCAGAGGGGCTTTACGATTCGCTCATAGGCATGGGAATAGATACGCTCCTCGACGACAGGGACGAGAGGGCCGGGGTGAAGTTCAAGGACGCCGACTTAATCGGCATACCCGTAAGGGTCACGGTCGGAGAGAAGAACCTGAAGCAGGGGCTTGTCGAGGTGAAGGAGCGTAGAGGCGGGAAGGTCAGCCTGGTAAAAATGAACGACACTGCAAACGCAGTAAGGCTGATATTGAGCGAAAAGGCGTAGCGCACACGCCTCCGTTCGCTCGCTTGATGCTCGAAGATTGTGTTGAAATGAAATCGACAGCCGGAATTGTTGGGTTTTTCGTTCCGTAACCAACCGAAACTTCAGCGCTTGACAAAATTTGTTTATTAGATATAAATAGATAATGTAAAAGAATAAAGAGGAGTAAAATAAAACATGAGAATTATCTCAGTCATAGTCCTCATGGCATTGCTTTTATCAACGGGGTGCGCGTCTATCATCGCTGGCAAGAATCAGCTTATCGGGATTAACAGCAACCCGGATTCCGCACAGATTTTGATTAAAGACGAATATGGACAGGTGGTCTTCAAGGGGACAACTCCAACATCCGTGCTTCTCCAGAAAGGGGACGGATATTTTCATGGCAAGGATTACACTGTAGAAATTGCAAAGGATGGTTATTCAAAGCAAATTGTCACGATAAAGAGCGGTCCCGGTGGATGGTATCTGCTCGGCAATATAGTATTTGGCGGGCTGATAGGCTGGTTTATCGTCGATCCCCTTACCGGAGCGATGTGGACCTTGTCGCCGGACAAGGTCAATGCTGAACTGAGTAAGAACCCCTCAACCGGAAAGCTGAATCCAAACGATTTGTATATAGTGCTCTTGGATGACGTTCCAGCAAACCTCAGGGATCAGATGGTTCGGGTCAAGTAAGGCTTAATACTCGACAATAAAGCAAGATAAGAGGTGATATTTTCACTTATTTCTCCTCTTATTAAAACCGTGGCTGTAAAGAAAATTTATAGCAGTAGAATATTTTTAAAAGGTTGGTTGACAATCGGGGCTTTTGTAGCTATTATTGAAAAAAACTCAGGAGGTGCTGAATGAAAAGACTCGTTATCGCAGGACTCTCCCTCGCCTTTTTCGCCGGCACGTTTGCGCTGCCCGCGACCTCGTCCGCCGTTAGCCCGGCGCAGGAAAATACAGGCTGCGGCCTCGGAGCGATGCTCATAGGCGAAAAGGGGAACGACATGCTTATCGGCCAGCTCGCAATGACGTTCCTGAACGTGCTGCTCGGCAACCAGACCTTCGGCATCACATCGGGCACCTCGAACTGCAAGGCGCCTACGAGGGTCGTGACGAACGAAAGGCTCAACAAGTTCGTCGCGGACAACATGGACTCTCTCGCGCAGGACATAGCCATGGGCAGGGGCGAGTCGCTCGACACCCTGGCCGAGCTTCTTTCCGTGCCGCAGGAGAAAAAGCCTGAGTTCTATGCCTCGCTCCAGACCAACTTCAGCAAGATATATTCGTCAACCGATGTACAGTCGGCGGACGTCATAGACAGCATAACCGATATAAAAAGCAACTAAAACTAATTTATGACCCGGGTCTTAAAGAGGCCATGCAGCGGGATCGCCGCCGCATGGCTTCTTTTTTTAACCATCTATTTCCTGTTTCCGCCGTTTGTCCGCGCGGAAGACGAGCCCTACGTGGACAGGCTCGTGCGGGAAGCCTCATCCCGCAGGCTCTTCGAGCGGCAGGAGTGGCGCGCGCTCGTCCATTACAGGCCCTCGCTCGCCCGCGGCTTTCACAGCGTAATAGACGACCCGGTCTTTTTCCTCTCGGACGAAGGCAAGGACGACCCGCAAAAGGAGATGGAGGCCACCATCCGGGCCTTTTTCATGACCGGGGAAAAAAACGGCCTCCACCCCCGGTGCAGGTTCGTGGCGCGCTTCAGCTGGCTCAAAAAAGAGCTAAATATCGACGAGTCGCTCCTGCCGTCGTTTGACTGCGGCGGCTTTAAGGAGTACATCAACGCGATAAAACCCGAATCATCGGTTTTAATCTTCCCCGTGGCCCACATGAACAGCCCCGCCTCCATGTTCGGCCATACCCTGCTGCGGATAGACTCCGGCACCGAGAGCAAGCTCCTTTCATACGCCGTGAATTACTCGGCCTTTACGGACGAGACTAACGGGATCGCCTTCGCGTTCAAGGGCATCTTCGGGTACTACAAGGGATATTTCACGATACTGCCGTATTACGAGAAGATAAAGGAATACAGCGACATCGAGAAAAGGGACATGTGGGAGTACAGGCTCAACTTCACCAAGGAAGAAGTCAGGAGGATAGTCGAGCATATATGGGAGCTTAAGGACATCTACTCGTATTATTATTTCTTCGACGAGAACTGCTCGTATAACCTCGCGCTGGTGTTAGAGGCCGGAAGGCCGGGCCTGGACATTGCCGGCGTCCTCCCCCCGTGGGTCATACCTATGGATACCATAACGGCCGTCGAAGACGCGGGGCTCGGCTCAGGGGAGCCTTTCTACAGGCCTTCGAGGGCCACGAGGATAGGGTATATCGAGTCGATCACTGCTCCGGGCAGCCAGACGCTTGCGAAGGAGATAGCCGAAGGCTCCAAAGACCCCGAAGAGGCCCTTAAAGGCCCCGTGATGGACAGGGCCGAGAAGATAAAGACCCTCGACCTTTCGGTCGAGTATATTCAGTACCTTTATTCGAAGAAGAAGCTTGAGCGGGAGGTTTACCTCAAAAGGTATATAAAGATACTCTCGGCAAGGTCTACGCTCGGCAAGTCCGGAGGCTACGATATCCCCCGCCCGGCGTCGCCCGACAGGGGACACGGCCCTTCGAGGCTGTTTGCCGGGGCAGGGGTGAAGAGGGGGGCGTCTTATTCAAGCCTTGGGATACGCCCCGCGAACCACGCCCTCATGGACCCTGACGCCGGTTATCTGCAGGGGGCGGCGATATCTTTCCTCGATACCGAGCTCCGGTACAATTTCACCGAGCGGAAGCTTTCTCTCGAAAGGTTAACGGTGCTTGAGATAACCTCCATCTCGGAAGTCGGCAGGTTCTTTAAACCCGTATCGTGGAAGGCGGGCGCCGGTGTCTTCAGGGAAGAGTTTTTGAGGAGGGAGCACAGGACAGTATTCAAAGTGAGCGGCGGCCCCGGTATAAGCTTCAACAGAGGCGGGCTCTTCTACATTTTCGCGGAGCCCGC
This sequence comes from Deltaproteobacteria bacterium, assembly GCA_016219015.1. Classification (GTDB taxonomy): domain Bacteria; phylum Desulfobacterota; class GWC2-55-46; order GWC2-55-46; family GWC2-55-46; genus JACRCL01. The sequence continues at coordinate 12,813 of JACRCL010000012.1, read as the reverse complement.
GCTAAAGGCAGGCGGGGGCCTTGAAAAGGGCTATTCCCTCGGGGGCGTGCTTACGGCGGGGTTTTTAAAGCAGGTCACGGGGAGCTGGAAGACGCAGGCGCAGGCTCGGGCCGAGGACTACTGGCTCGGCGACAGGCACAGCGTCTACGCGATAGAGGCGAACCAGATATTCTCCATCAACGGCAACAACGCCTTGAACCTGAACCTGAAAAGAGAGAGGTTCGACGGGTTTTATTCGAGTGAGATCAATTTTGCGTGGAACAGGTATTTTTAGGCTGCCTCTAAAAATTGTTCTTTTTCCTGACCTCTGCGTCAGGCCGAAAATAAAAATGCTCACATATTACCATATATGCTCCGCTTTTTATTTCCGCCCTTCCTTGACTTTCAGAAAAAATTCCTAATTTTTAGAAGTAGCCTTTTGAAAAACGGCCTTTGTGCTTTATGCGGGTTCAGGTTTGCAACCTGAACCCCTATTGATTTTTCCTGTCATTCTGAGGGAGCGAAGCGACCGAAGAATCTCGTAACTTGACTTGCAGATTTGTTTAATCCGAGATTCTTCCCCTTCGCTTCGCTCAGGGCTACGGCTCACTCGCTCAGAATGACATTCGGGAGGTATCCTATCCCCCTATCAGGCTCATCGTCCTGCTGCACTTCTTGAATATGTTCTCGTTTATCTGATGGCCCTGGGGCTTCTCTTTTACGGCCCTGAAAAGGAGGGCCTCTACGGCGTCGTCGCTTGAGCCGTCCCTGAGCGCCTTTCTTATGTCTATTTCGTTGTCGGAGAAGAGGCAGGTCCTTAACTTGCCGTCCGACGTAAGGCGGAGCCTGTTGCACGACCCGCAGAAGTGCTCCGAGACCGGGCTTATGAAGCCGACCTCTCCGGGGGCGTCCTTGAACCTGTACCTCCTTGCCGTGCCCGCGCCGCCCGAGGCGTCCGTGACAGGGAAGAGCGGCTCGACCTTCTCTATCATCTCTTTAAGCTCCCTGGCCGTGATGCATTTGTCCCTCTGCCAGCCCTCCTGGGTATTGAAGGGCATGTACTCTATGTAGCGGACATGGTAGGGCTTGACCTTCGACATCATCGCGAACTCGAGCACCTCGTCGTCGTTAAATCCCTTTATGACGACCATGTTTATCTTTACAGGGGTTAGGCCCACCCTCTCGGCCTCCTCGAGCCCGTCGAGCACCTGCTGGAGGTTGTCGCCCCGAGTCATCTTGAGGAACCTGTCCCGTTTAAGGGAGTCGAGGCTGACGTTCACGCGCCTCAAGCCCGCTTCCTTGAGCCTCTGCGCGTATTCCTTCAGCAGGACTCCGTTCGTCGTAAGGCTCAAGTCGTCTATGCCCTTTATCGAGGCGAGCTCCGCCAGGAACTCGATTATGCCCTTCCTTACAAGGGGCTCCCCGCCGGTTACACGCACCTTGGTCACTCCGTGGTCGGCGGCTATCCTTACTATCCTCAGGAACTCCTCGTAGCGGAGTATGTCCTTGGACTCGATAAGCTCGATGCCCTCGGGCGGCATGCAGTAGACGCACCTTAAGTTGCACCTGTCGGTAACGGATATCCTCAGGTAATCGATCTTACGCTCGTACGCGTCGATGAGCTTTTCCATCTCGATGCCCCTTCAGTCCATGAACTCGTTTAAGTCCGGCTTTTTAGGCTGGGCCGGTTTTGAATCGGTGTCTATCATGAAGAAATCGGTCGACTGCGACCTTCCAGCCGTGGCGCTCGACCTCTCGGTAGGGGCGGTCCCTGTCTTGAAGACCTCGAAGACCGGCTCCGCGGTCGAGGGCCCGGCAAGGAGTCCCGTCTCAGGGTCTATCCGAGCGAACTCAAGCCCCTCAGGGGCGGTAAAGTTCCGTACCGGCGTGCCGGCGAGCGACTGCTGCATGAATTTGAGCCATATCGGGAGCGCGGCCCTCGCGCCGGTCTCGCCCTTGCCGAGCGGCCTTTCGTCGTCATAGCCTACCCACGCGCCCGCGGAAAGCCCCGGCACGTAGCCGATGAACCACGCGTCGTTAAGGTTGTTCGTGGTGCCGGTCTTCCCGGCGGCCGGCCTCCCGAGCGCCCGAGCCCTCATGCCGGTGCCCGACTCAATCACGCTCTGGAGCAGGCTCGTCATGATGTAAGAGGTCTGGGGGTTTACGGCCGGGGTCAGGAACGGCTGGTCCTCTTCAAGCGCCTTCCCGTTCCTTTGCGTGATCCTCGTTATATAGAACGGCTCGGGCCTCACCCCCATGTTGGCAAGGGTGGAGAAGGCCGTCGTCATCTCCTGCAGGGTGACTGCCGATGAGCCAAGGGCCAGCGACAGGTCCTTCGCGAGAGGGGATACTATGCCGAGCGACCTCGCGTAGCTTATGGCGCGCTCGATCCCGATGTCCTTCAGTATCTTTATGGTGATTATGTTCCTCGACCTGGCGAGCCCCTGCCTTACGGTCGTGGGGCCCAGGAACTGCTCGTCGTAGTTCCTCGGCCTCCACTGCTGCCCCTCTTTAACCGTCTCCTCGAAGACGAGCGGGGAGTCTATGACGATCGAGGCGGGCGTATAGTTCTTGTCTATCGCCGCTGTATATATTATCGGCTTGAACGAGGAGCCGGGCTGGCGGAGCGCCTGCACGGCCCTGTTGAACTGCGTCTTCGAAAAATCGTACCCGCCCGCCATGGCCCTTATGGCGCCGGTCTCCGGCTCCATCGCCATTATCGCGGCCTGCGCCTCCGGCTCCTGGTCGAGCTTCAGGGGGAGCAGGGCGGAGGGGTCCGCGGGCGCGTCCTTTACAGTCACGTCTATCACGTCGCCCGGATGGAAGACCTTTTTAAGGTCGGCGTACGCGCCGCCGTCAGTGTCCTTTGTGGGGTTGTAGAGGCGCGCCCACTCGAGGTCGGCCGCGTTTATTATCCCGTGCCTGCTGCCCACGTCAACGCTAAGGGCAAGGGTCTTGGTGTTTATTGCCGTGACCACGCCCTCGTATGTATCGCCATCCTTAAGGGGCTCACCCCCGAGCGCCTTGTCGGCCTCGGCCCTGAAGGCGTCGAGCTCGCCGTCCTTCAGCCTTTTCTTCGGCCCCCTGTAGCCCCTGCGCTTGTCATACTCCTTCAATCCGTCCCGCAGGGCCGCGTTTGCCGCCTTTTGCATCTCCACGTCGAGGGTAGTGTAGACCTGCAGCCCGCCCTTGTAGAGCTCGTCGGCCCCGTACTTTTCTTCGAGATAAATCCTCACCTGCTCCGTGAAGTACGGGCCGACCCAGAGGCTGTCGGTCTTCTTGGGCTTTAGCCTAAGGGTCTTGTTGACGGCCCTCTGGGCGTCTGCCTGGGTTACGAAGCCCTCCTCCACCATCCTGCCCAGTATGAAGGCCTGCCTCTTTTTGGCAAGCTCGAAGTTGGCGTGCGGGGAGTACTTGCTCGGCGCCTTCGGCAGCCCCGCCAGCATCGCGGATTCCGCCAGGTCGAGGGCGCTCACGTCCTTGCCGAAGTAGGTATCGGCCGCGGTCTGAACGCCGTAAGCCCCGTTGCCGAAGTATATCTGGTTCAGGTAGAGGTTTAATATCTCGTCCTTGTTCAGGTGCTTTTCTATCCTGTAGGCCATGATAGCCTCGCGCACCTTCCTCGAAATCGACCTCTCGGAGGAAAGGAAGCTCTTGGCAAGCTGCTGGGTGATGGTTGAGCCGCCCTGCACGACCTTGCCAGCCATGACGTTCTTTAAAAGCGCCCTCCCGATGCTCGTGTAGTTTATGCCCTCGTGCTCGAAGAACTTGGTGTCCTCGGCCGCGAGGAACGCCTTTATGAGGTAGGGGGGCATCCTGTCGAGCGGGACGACGACCCTTTTTTCGATGAAGAATTCGCCTATTATCCGCCCGTCGCTCGAATATACGCTGGTGACGAGGTTCGGGTGATAGTCCTCCAGCGTGTCAAGGGAGGGGAGGCCGCGTGTAAAATAATAATACGAACCAAGGCCCGCCAGTAATAGGCAGGCCAGAAAGACCAGAGAGATCCTGAGTAGACGCATATATAAAAAATAATAACAAAAAGAATGTACCAAAGCAAGGTAAACCCCTTTAATCCTTGCTTTTTAAGGTGTAAACCGGAGATGGACTTTTTGGGCAAACCGTTGGCGCGGGCATTGGCTGGCAGGGTGTGGAGAAAGGGGGAGGCGAGCCGGCAAAAGGGGGTGTTTTGAACACGCACAGCGAGCGCATTCCCCTGCTTACTGCGGGGTTTAGCGAGCGAATCGAAATTTTTTCCTTTTGTGTCGAAGATTCCCCGCAGCTTGCTGCGGGGAGATTCAAGGGGTTAGAATGGAATGCGAAAAGGATCATGAAGCAAACGGCGGCCAATGTGCCTGCCCGGTCACGCTGCCCGCCGTATTGCCGGGGCCTTGCGCCCGCCCCCCCTATTTACCGTTGAAAAATAAAGGCTTTTGCGTTAAATTGTTAAGATATGGTCAGATTAGAGGACATCCTTGAAAAAGTAGCCGCCTATAATCCGTCCGCCGACCTTGAAATTATCAAAAAGGCCTATGTATTCTCCGGGGTCGTCCATCAAGGCCAGACGCGGATGTCCGGAGAGCCTTACCTCAACCACCCCCTTGAAGTAGCCAACATATTAACGGGCCTCAAGATGGACCCCCAGTCCATAGCCACGGGCCTCCTGCACGATACCGTTGAAGACACGCATACGACGATAGAGAAGATCGAAGAGGTCTTCGGCCCCGAGATAGCGAACCTCGTGGACGGCCTTACTAAACTGAGCCGCATGACCTTCGAGAAGAAGGCCGACCAGGAGGCCGAGAACTTCAGGAAGATGATCCTTGCCATGGGCAGGGACATAAGGGTGATACTGATAAAGCTCGGGGACAGGCTCCATAACATGAGGACGCTCGGCGCGCTCGACCCGGCAAAACAAAAAAAGATAGCCCGCGAAACGCTCGACATCTACGCCCCGCTCGCCAACAGGCTCGGCATCGGGTGGATGAAGACCGAGCTCGAGGACCTCGCCTTCATGTACCTCGACCCCGAGAAGTACAGGTGGCTGAAGGACAGGGTCGCCAAGGTGAGGGACGCGAGGGAGAACTACATCGAGCGCCTCCGCGAGTCGGTCGTGGAGAAGTTGAAAGAGCACGGCGTCGAGGGCGAGGTTACCGGCAGGCCCAAGCAGCTCTACAGCATCTACAAGAAGATGGCCGAGCAGGACGTTGAGTTCGAGAACATCTACGACATAATGGGCCTCAGGATAATCGTCAAGAGCGTAAAGGACTGCTACGGGGTCCTCGGGATAATACATTCCGCGTGGAAGCCGGTGCCCGGCAGGTTCAAGGACTACATAGCCATCCCGAAGATGAACCTGTACCAGTCCCTCCATACGACCGTCGTGGGGCCCGAGGGCGTGAGGGTGGAGGTGCAGATACGGACGGACGACATGCACAAGGTCGCCGAGTACGGGATAGCCGCGCACTGGAAGTATAAGGAAGGCAAGCTCTTCGACAGCAAGGAGGACAGGTCCTTCGCGTGGCTGAGGCAGCTCCTTGAATGGCAGAGGGACCTGAAGGACTCTGACGAGTTCATCGAGACCCTGAAGGTCGACCTCTTCCCGGAGGAGGTCTTCGTCTTTACGCCCAAGGGCGCGGTAAAGGAGTTCCCCGTGGGGGCGACGCCGGTTGACTTCGCCTTCGCCATACACACGGACATCGGGAACCGCTGCGCCGGGGCGCGCGCGAACGGCAGGATGGTGCCGCTGAGATACAAGCTCCGTAACGGCGACGTGGTGGAGATAATAACCTCGCAGTCCCATCACCCGAGCAAGGACTGGCTTAAGTTCGTGGTAAGCTCGAAGGCGAAGGCGCGCATCAGGCAGTGGATAAAGACCGAGGAGAGGGAAAAATCCATCGACCTCGGCAAGGAGATATGCGACAAGGAGTTCGCAAGGCACGGCCTCGAGTACGGCAAGGTCCTTAAGGCCGGTGAGATGGAGCGCATTGCGAAGGAGTTCGGCGTGCAGGGGCTCGAGGGCCTGCTGGCCAGCGTGGGGTACGGCAAGATTTCCATTCACCAGGTCCTCGGAAAACTCCTGCCGCCTGAGAAGCTCGACCAGAAGCAGAAGTTCTCGTTCATGCGCGTCCTCGATAAGTTCAAGTCCGGCGGCAAGGCCTCGAAGAACGCGGTAATCGTGCGAGGCGTCGAGGACGTGATGGTCAGGTTCGCGCGGTGCTGCAACCCGCTGCCGGGCGACGAGATAGCAGGCTTCATCACGCACGGGCAGGGCGTGGCCATACACGCGGTCGGCTGCTCCAACCTCCTGAACATCGACGCGGACAGGAGGATAGAGGTCGCCTGGGACAGGAAGGCCAGGACGACAAGGCCCGCCCGTATCGAGGTCGTATGCAGGAACGAGAAAGGCATGCTCGCGGAGATGACCAACGCCATAAAGGCGGCTGACGCGAACATATCGAGCGCCGAGATAAAGACTAACCAGGACAACAAGGCGATATGCACCTTCGAGGTGGAGGTGAACGACCTCACGCACCTGAAATCCATCATCTCGGCCCTGCAGAAGATAAAGAAGGTCATAAAGGTCGAGAGGCTCAGAAGGTTTACGAAAGAGGGCGAGCAGGAAAGCGCCACATGACAGGTTGCGCAAAAACGCAACCTGTCATGCAATCCATGGAAGGATTGCCAAATTGCGAGGATGAAAAGACGAGCAATTTGTGAGACTTGGCCGTCCGGCAGCTCGCCGACTCACGAAGTGATAGGCGAGCTATATAAAAGAAAATTCCTTGCCGGAAAGAACGGAGTTCTTTCATTCATTTCGGACAAGTCGTAGCTGAAAAATCCAGGGATGGACTTTTTCAGCATCCTATTAAGACGGTAAAGGGAGAGGGCGATGATAAAAGAGGAGATAAAGACCGGCGAGGCCCCGCGCGCCATCGGCCCGTACTCGCAGGGCGTAAGGGCAGGGAGGTTCCTCTTCCTCTCGGGCCAGATACCCGTAGACCCGGCCTCAGGGGAGGTAGCCGCCGGGGATATAAAGGCGCAGACGAGGCAGGTATTGAAGAACCTTCAGGCGGTCCTCGTGGAAGCCGGTTCGGACCTCAAGGACGTGGTGAAGACGACCGTATTTTTGAAGGACCTTTCCGGGTTCGCGGATATGAACGGGGTTTACGGGGAGTTCTTCTCGGCCCCTTACCCGGCGCGGGCTACCGTGGAGGTGAGCGCGCTGCCGAAGGGGGTTTTAGTGGAGATAGACGCTATCGCGGCAGTGGGGGATGAATAAGGCGTGGGCGCCTGCCGGCATGAATGCCGGCAGGGCGTTAAGCCGCCTTCGTGACCGCGCCGGAGCGGATACACCTGCTGCAGACCCTGAGTTTCCTTACCCTGCCGTTCTGAACGGCCTTGACGGTCTGGAGGTTGGGGTTCCATCTCCTTCTTGTCTTATTGTTGGCGTGGCTTACGTTATTCCCGTAGACCGGGCCCTTTCCGCATATTTCGCAATTGGCTGCCATGACGAATAGACCTCCGAAAAAATTTAATCTTAAAAAGATAGCACAAGGGCCCGTTTATGGCAAGTTTTTTCTGTTGAGGGCCGTGGCCATATGAAAAGGGCCGGGCTCATAGCCGCTTTGGCGGTATCGTTTGCCCTGGCGATATACCTTTTCCTCGATTTCACGGCCGGGATAAAGGCCGGGAACGCCGAGCCCGCCGACACGGGAGTCACAGACGCGATAGTCGTGCTTACCGGAGGCATGGGCAGGGTCGAGGAGGGGCTGAGCCTGCTGCGGAAAGGCAAGGCCGGGCTCCTTGTCTTGAGCGGCGTGCACGCGGACGCGGACCTCGACTCGATTTTCTTGAATCACCTGGACAGGTCCGAGAGGCCCAGGATCGTCCTTGAGAAAAAGTCCGGCTCCACCTTCGAGAACGCGGTGGAGGTCAAACGGTTCATGGAGGAGAGGGGGCTTAAGTCGATGGTCCTCATAACGTCCGTCTACCACATGAAGAGGGCCGAGTATATATTCAGGAGGATAATGCCGCCGGATATCAGGATAGAGCCTTACAGGGTATCGACCCCTAACTTCGACGAGGAGAAGTGGTGGCAGGGCAGGAGCCTGATGCTCCTTTTAATCGAGTTCCTTAAATACTACTGGTACGCGGCGGGGTTTGCGGTGGGGGCGTTTTAGCAGGCTGAAACTATTTTTAGCCGGTCATCCTGAGCGAAGCGAATGACGGCTTCCTGATGATAGCCGCCTCTATACCTCCAGACTCTCCCCTGGCTTCAATATTTTGACCTTCACCGGCTTGCCTTCAAGCCCTTTCCTGAAGCTCTCGGGGTCCTGCTTTATTACGTCAAAGGTATTGTAGTGCATGGGCACGGCCATCTTGGGCTTGAGGAGCCCGACGGCCCTTATAGCGTCCTCGATCCCCATCGTGTAGTTATCGCCTATGGGCAGGAGGGCGCAGTCTATGGTGTTTATCTCGCCTATCAGGGCCATGTCCGAGAAAAGGCCGGTGTCTCCGGCGTGGTAGACGGTCTTTCCGCCCATCGTAAGGAGAAACCCGCAGGGGTTGCCCACTGCCCCGACCTCGGTCGTGGAGCCGTGGTGCGCGATAGTCAATTTCACCCTTCCGAACGGGAACGTATGGCTTCCGCCGATGTGCATGGCATGGCCCGAGGCGCCTTTCACCGTGCAGTAGTTCACGAGCTCGAAGACGCCTATCACAGGGGCGTTGTTCTTCTTTGATATCTCCACGGCGTCGCCCAGGTGGTCGGCGTGGCCGTGGGTGACCAGCACCGCGTCCACCTTTACGTCGGAGGGTTTTATTTTGGCGAGGGGATTTCCGTTCAAGAACGGGTCGATGATGACGCTATGGCCTTCGGCTTCGGCGATAAAGCATGAATGTCCCTGGTATGTGAGCTTCATGGCCAGACTCCTTTTTTTGGCGTTTTTGTTGAACTAAGAAAGCTCTGATTAATCATGTCTTCTTGTCATTCTGAGGGAGCGGAGCGACCGAAGAATCTCGTAACTCGCCGGTTTTTATAATTCGAGATTCTTCCCCTTCGCTTCGCTCAGGGCTTCGGCTCACACGCTCAGAATGACATGCGGCTGCAAATTATCAGAGGTTCCCGAATGGAAGTTAATATGGAAGTACGTCTATCAGAAGCCCTTTAACGCAAGCCCTTCTTTCTTAAGGAGCGCCGCGGTCACCCCGGGCCCAGGGACGCAGACGCTGTCCCTGCAGATCGTACCGGTACCGCACGAAGGGCTCTTCTCTTTGAGGTACGCCTCTTTCGCGCCGACTATCCTCGCGATCTTCAAAACCTCGTGAGCGCCTTTTAAGAAAAATGCCGTGGCGTCCGAGCCGAACTCGTCTATCACCCCGGATATCCCTTCGAGTACGCTGACCCCGTCGCCGCTTGATATCTCCGCCCTCGGCCTCGGGGTGGGAAGGCCGCCGAGCTGCTCCGGGCATACAGGCACAACGGCCCTCTTTTTAAGGAGGTCGACGGCCTTCTGCGAATAAGCGTCGGCGCCGTCGTACCTCGTCTTGAGCCCTAAGAGGCAGGCGCTAACCAATACCGGGCTTTGCATCAAGGGTGCCTCTAAAAATTAGATATTTTTTATGAGGTCGAGGCAGGGCGAAAATAAAAAGCGGAGCACATGTCCATTTTTATTTTCGCGCCTACGCAGAGATCAGGGAAAAGAGCAATTTTTAGCTTAAAAGATAGTGACCCTCGGGTTCTCAAGCGGCCCCGCGTCCGCGTGGCCGTCTCTCACGAATACCCTGCGGCCCTTGACCTCAAGCCTTCCCTCTGAGAAGAGCTGTATGGCCTGCGGGTATATCCTGTGCTCCTCTTTAAGTATCCTCTGGCTCAAAATCTCCGGCGTATCGTCCTCAAGCACCGGCACAACGGCCTGTATGATAATCGGCCCGCTGTCGAGCCCCTCGTCCACGAAATGTACCGTGCAGCCCGAGAACTTCACGCCCCACTCGACGGCCTTTTTCTGCACGTCGAGGCCGGGGAATGAAGGAAGGAGCGAGGGGTGTATGTTCATTATCCTCATGGGGAAGGCGTCGAGGAAGGGCTTTGTTATGAGCCTCATGAAGCCCGCGAGTATCACGAGCTCCACGCCTGAGTCTTTCAGCGCTTTTACCGCCTCGTTGTCGTAGGCCTCCCTTGAAGGGAAGTCCTCTTTCAACAGCACCTTTGAGGGCAGCCCGTGCCTTCTGGCGCGGTCGAGCGCGTAGGCGTTAGGGTTGTTGCTGAATACGAGCCTTATGGAGGCGTCGAGCCTGTTCGCCTCTATCGAGTCTATTATGGCCTGGAGGTTAGTGCCGCCGCCGGAGACCAGTATGCCGAGGTTTACCATTATCCTTTATCCTATCCCCTGTACTCGACTTCGGCCCCGCGGCCTTTTTTAGCTATCTCGCCTATGGTATATGGCTTTTCGCCGAGGGCCTTGAGCGCCTTTTTTATCGTGGCCTCGTCCTTTGCCCTTACTATGAGGACAAGACCTATCCCGCAGTTGAAGGTCCTGAACATATTGGCCTCGTCTATCCCGCCGCCGGACTGGATGAGCCTGAATACCGGGGGTATGGGCCACGAGCCTTTCTCAATCACGGCCTTGAGCCCCTTGGGCAGTACCCTCGGGATATTGTCGGTAAACCCGCCGCCGGTTATGTGCGCCATGCCGAGGACATCGAACCTTTTAAGCAATTTAAGGACAGGCTTTACGTATATCCTCGTGGGGGCGAGGAGCGTGGTGCCGATGTCGTCCTTGAAGCCTTCCGGGACGCTCTTTACGTTCAGCCCCAGTGCCTCGAATATGACCTTCCTCGCCAGAGAATAGCCGTTACTGTGCAGGCCGCTCGAAGCAAGCCCTATTATCCTGTCCCCGGCCTTTATCTTCGAGCCGTCTATGAGCCTTTTTCTGTCTACCACGCCCACGGCAAAGCCCGCGAGGTCGTACTCGCCGGGCTTGTAGAGCCCCGGCATCTCGGCCGTCTCTCCGCCTATTAGGGCGCACCCGGCCATCCTGCAGCCTTCGGCTATGCCTTTGACGACCTCCGAGGCCCTTACGGCGTCGAGCCTGCCGGTCGCGAAATAATCGAGGAAAAATAGCGGCTCGGCCCCGCTTACGAGTATGTCGTTTACGCTCATGGCTACGAGGTCCATGCCCACGGTCGTGTGCTTGTCGGCCATGAAGGCTACGATGAGCTTTGTGCCTACACCGTCGGTTGAGGAGACGAGCACCGGGTCTTTAAGGCCCTTGAACCGGGCTGAAAAGAGGGCTCCGAAGCCGCCTATGTCGCCAAGGACCTCTCTGCGGTAGGTCTTCCTTACTGATGGTTTTATGAGGTTTACGAGCCTTATGCCCTCGTCTATGTCTACGCCGGCCTCACGGTAGGAAATAGTTTTTTTCATGGCGTATAGATTAATCTAAAGACCAGCCAAAGTCAATCCGTCTCGCTCCGGAAAATATGAAAAAGACGACTGTCCCAGGATAATCCCCCCAAGCCCCATTTGGGAAGGGGGTCTGTATCTTTCGGGATTGAAGCTCCCCGCGGCAAGCCGCGGGGAATCTTCGACACATAAGGAAGATTTCGATTTCGATTCGCTCGCTTGACCCCGCAGTAAGCAGGGGAATGCGCTCGCTATGCGTGTTCACGGTGTGCGTAATATGAACAGGCACAGCGAGCTGACCCCCCGCTGCTCGCAGTGGGGTTTAGCGAGCGAATCGAAAAACGAAATCTTCCTCACCTGTCGAATCTCCCCGAAAAAAAGCTGAGGGGAGATGAAAATTCTCCGCCATAAATGACGGAGAATTTGATGGTACGGAGAATCATTTTTATTTGCCAGCCTTGACCACGCCGCTAAAGCGTCGTGTTTGCGGCTGGCATACCCATTCTCACATTTTTATGTGCAAAAGTGCATAAAAAAATATGCAATCCACCCCAATATTTCAAGAGCTATTTTATAGTTTAGAAAACAAAAACTGTACTTTTATTGTGGTTTACTTAAAAAAGCTAAACTTGGCAAGGTATTTGCAAATTCATGATTACATAACGTTCAAAAGTTCTATTTATCGGCAGCCTTCAAGGGCAGGCGCGCGCAAACATGAAGGAGTGTCCATTGAGTCTAACGCGTTTGTATTCACCCGACGACTAAGTGCTTAGGTCCAGTCCGGCATAACCCCCCAACTCAATCTAAAAAAGAAGTTCAAAAAAGGAGGAGAGCATGCGTATCACCGAGATCAAGGTCCTGCCCGTAGACGGAGACGACAAGCTGAAGGCGTATGTCACTATAAAGCTGGACGACTGCTTTGTAGTAAGGGACATGAAGGTAATAAAGGGCAATACCGGATACTTCGTGGCCATGCCCGCGAAGAAGATGAAAGACGGCACATACAGGGACCTCGTCCACCCGCTCGACAGGCCCACAAGGCAAAAACTCGAAGAGCTCGTCTTGGACGAGTATAACCGCATCCAGCAGGAAGATGTACCAAGGACCCCCCTCTCCGCAGTCTGACCGTACCTACCTCTTTCGAGCCCTCCCTTCCATAGCCGTAATCCCAGGCCCCCTCCCTGAAAAGGGAGGGGGCGTCTTTTTATCAGGCTGCTGAAAAAGCCCGTCTGCTTCAGCATCTCCTCCCTAAGTTTGACAATTCAAAAATCTGTGCTGAAATTAACTACCCGAATTCAACCTCGAAGTGCAACGAAGGGAGCAGCTACTTCGATTGGTTTTTTGAAGCCCAGGCATTTTCTGGGCCTGTTGTTGATTAGAGATTCGATTATTGCAATCTGTTTATCGGTTATCTTACTGAAGTCTGT
>JACRCL010000011.1 GCA_016219015.1 Deltaproteobacteria bacterium | reverse complement strand
GAAGGAAGAGGGCGGCAGGCATACGCCGTTCTTCAACGGCTACCGTCCGCAGTTCTACTTCAGGACGACGGACGTCACCGGGGTGTCGAAGCTTCCGGACGGCACGGAGATGGTGATGCCTGGAGACAACGTGAGCCTCGAGGTGGAGCTTATAACGCCTATCGCCATGGAAGAGGGAGTGAGGTTCGCCATCCGCGAGGGCGGCAGGACCGTTGGCGCGGGCGTAGTTACGAAGATAATAGCGTAGGTATCGCCGGGCCGGGTTTGCGGCCGTTATGGAAAAGACAGGCAGGATAGGGTTTCAGTATTAGCCGAAGGGACTGTAGTGCCGGGGCTAAGAACGAGAATAAAGGGATAAGGCTTTGTCCCGACGGAGGATGAGATGAGGGATATAATCACGCTGGCCTGTACGGAATGCAAGCGCAGGAACTATTCGACGACGAAGAACAAGAAGACTATTCCCGACAGGCTGGAATTGAAGAAGTATTGCAAGTTCTGCAAGAAGCATACGCCCCACAAGGAGACGAAGTAGGCTTTTTGGCCTTTGGGGACGCGGCTCTTAACAGGGTGCGGAAAAACTCGAAAGATGATCATAGGCCAGTAGCTCTAACGGCTAGAGCGGCGGTCTCCAAAACCGCATGTTGGGGGTTCGAATCCCTCCTGGCCTGCCAGATTTTTATATAAGGTTACAGGGATTCGAAGGCGCGTGAGCGCCGAGCAGCGCGAGGATGAGGCCGCATGGACGCGGCCGGAAGCGAACGTGACGGGGTCTGAGGAAGGAGGCAGGATGCCTCCGACGAAGACGAATCCCTCCTGGCCTGCCAGCTTTTTCGGAAGCCGGCCGAGGCCGGCATTAAAAAAGGCCCCTTTAAAGGGGGCCGGATCAGGTCGACATGGAAAAGATAGACAGGGCAAAAGAGTTCTTCGCGGAGTCGAAGCAGGAACTGAAGAAGGTGACCTGGCCCACGAAGCAGCAGACCATCACGTCCACATGGGTCGTGATGGCGGTGACCTTCGTGCTGGCCATATTCCTCGGCCTGGTCGACCTGGGCTTCTCCAAAATAATAGGCTACATCCTTAAATGAGGTGATATGGGGAAAAAGTGGTACGTCGTCCATACCTATTCCGGGTATGAGAACAAGGTAAAAGCGGCCCTCGATGAGAAGATAAAGGCGACCGGCAAGGAAGCCCTCTTCGGGGAGGTTCTCGTCCCCTCGGAAAAGGTCGTGGACATGGTGAAGGGCGTAAAGAGGACGACCTCCAGGAAGTTCTTCCCGGGGTACATCCTCATAAACATGGAGCTTAACGACGAGACGTGGCACCTCGTGAAGGCCATCCCCAAGGTTACGGGGTTCGTGGGCGGGCAGGAGGCCCCTCCGACCATCTCGGAGGAAGAGGTACATAAGATTACCCGCCAGATGGAAGAGGGCGCGGTGCGCCCCAAGCCCAAGGTTCTTTTCGACCGCGGGGAGAACGTCAGGGTCATAGACGGGCCTTTCACGAACTTCGCCGGCATAGTCGAAGAGGTCAAGCCCGAGAAGGGCAAACTTCGCGTGCTGGTTTCCATATTCGGCAGGGCGACGCCCGTAGAGCTCGATTTCGTTCAGGTGGAGAAGGCGTAATAAATATTAATAACTTTAATTAAGGCTACCTCTAAAAATTAGGGATTTTTTCTGAGGTCAAGGAAGGGCGGAAATAAAAAGCGGAGCATATATGTCAATATGTGAGCATTTTTATTTTCCCTACGCAGAGATCAGGAAAAAGAACAATTTTTAGGCAGAATCTAACTGAGAGGTTTGAAAGATGGCTAAGAAGATAACAGGGCAGATAAAACTGCAGATACCGGCCGGGAAGGCGAACCCGTCGCCCCCGGTAGGCCCGGCGCTCGGGCAGCACGGGGTGAATATAATGGAGTTCTGCAAGACCTTCAACGCCAGGACCCAGTCCCAGGAGGGCATGGTCATCCCGGTCGTCATCACGGTCTACGCCGACAGGTCGTTTTCGTTCATCACGAAGACCCCCCCGGCGTCCATATTGCTGTTGAAGGCCGCGGGAGTGGAGAAGGGCTCGAAGGAGCCGAACAAGGAGAAGGTCGGCAAGGTCACGAAGAAGCAGGTCGAGGAGATAGCGAAGCTCAAGCTGCCGGACCTCACGGCCGGAAGTCTTGAGGCGGCGATAAAGACGGTCGAAGGCACCGCAAGAAGCATGGGAATCACGGTGGAGGGTTAACTAAAATGGGTAAAAAGTTTGAAGCCGCGAAGGCAAAGGTCGAATTGGAGCGCGCATACGACCTCGAAAAAGGGTTTGAGCTCGTGCCCCAGACAAAGACCGCGAAGTTCGACGAGACCGTAGAGGTCTCCGGCCGTCTCGGGGTGGACCCCAAGCACCCGGAGCAGATGGTCAGGGGGACGGTGGTGCTGCCCCACGGCATAGGCAAGACCGTCAGGGTGCTGGTCTTCGCCAAGGGCGAAAAAGAGGCCGAGGCGAAGTCGGCCGGGGCCGACTTTATCGGCGCCGAGGACATGATCGAGAAGGTCTCGAAAGGCTGGCTCGATTTCGACGCGATCGTGGCCACCCCGGACATGATGGGCGCGGTGGGCAAGCTCGGAAAGGTCCTGGGCCCGAGGGGGCTCATGCCGAACCCCAAGCTCGGCACGGTCACCTTCGACGTAAAGAAGGCGGTATCGGACCTGAAGGCCGGCAAGGTGGAGTTCAGGGTCGATAAGCAGGGGAACATCCATGTCCCGGTGGGCAAGGCCTCCTTCGGCGCGCAGAAGCTCAAGGAGAACTTTATCTCCCTGATGGACGCGATAATAAAGGCGAAGCCCGCGTCGAGCAAGGGGACGTACTTAAGGAGCCTGTTTATCTCCACCACGATGGGGCCGAGCATAAAGCTCGACGCCGTTGAAGTAAGGAACATGTTCAAGTAACGGGTTTCCCGGCCCGGTCCGCGAAGCGGGCAGGGCCATAAAGGTAGCCAAAAAAATAAAATACGGTCAAAGACAGTAGGGGCGCGAGCTTAAAAATCCTACCGAGGCCAGGATAGAAGGTTTTCAGCCGGAATGTGCGGAGGGGTACCATTTACCTTCGCGCACTATCGCTTTTTTAAGCCTTGCGCAACTCTTGCTGTCTTTCGACGCGGAGACAGAAAGGAGGGAAGAAGTTGGAGAAGAATCAGAAGGTAAAAGTAGTCGAGGACCTTCAGGAAAAGCTCAAGAGGGCGAACGCGACCTTCATAGCCGAGTACAAGGGCATAAAGGCCGTCGAGATGAACGAGATGAGGAAGGCCCTTAGGGCCGCCTCGATCGATTTCAAGATCGTGCGGAACACACTTACCAGGCGCGCGGCAAAGGGCACGCCCGTGGAGCAGTTGTCCGGGCACTTGAAGGGCCCCATGGCGATAGCCTTTTCCTACAAGGACGCGGCGGCGGCGGCAAAGACGCTGACGCAGTTCGCCAAGGACCAGCCGAACTTGAAGATAAAGATGGGCACTCTCGGCTCGAAGGTCATAGGCATTAACGAGATAAAGGGCCTGGCCGAGCTGCCGCCGAGGGAAGTCCTTCTGGCAATGATGCTCGGGTCGATGATGTCCCCGGTATCCGGTTTTGTCCGGGTGCTCGGCGGCGTGCCTACGAAGCTCCTTTACGCCTTGAACGCTATCAAGGACAAAAAGGCTGCGACGGCGGCGTAACTGTTGTAACGCATTGAAAAAATTGATAAAATAACAAATTCAGGAGGAAGTCGAGATGGCTGACATAAAAAAAGAGGACGTAATCAAATACATAGAGAGCATGAGCGTACTCGAGCTTGCGGAGCTGGTAAAGGAGCTTGAGGAGAAGTTCGGGGTATCAGCGGCAGCGCCCGTGGCGGTAGCGGCCGTAGGCGCCGCGGCGGCGGCCCCGGCGGCGGCCGAGAAGACGGAGTTCACGGTCGTATTGAAGGAAGCGGGCGCCGAGAAGATAAAGGTCATCAAGGAAGTAAGGGCGATAACGGGCCTCGGGCTGAAGGAAGCGAAGGACCTCGTGGAAGGCGCGCCCAAGACATTGAAAGAGGGCGTGGCAAAGGACGAGGCCGAGAAGATAAAGAAGCAGGTCGAGAGCGCCGGCGCGAAAGTGGAGATCCAGTAAGACGAAAATTTTCAAGTCCGTAATAGGCGCTTTTTGGAGGGCGCCGGCGATTAACCGGCTTTGTCCGTAAAATCGTATCGATTGGAATCAGCCCGCCGGGTCACCGGCGGGCGATTCTGCTGTAGGATTCTAAAAAGGAGTATAAAAAATATATGGCCTCCTCCCATTTAACCAACGGTCAGGTCTTGAGGAAGGATTATTCCCGGATAGGAAAAGTCGTAAGCATGCCCAACCTCATCGAGGTGCAGAAGAAGTCTTTCGTGCAGTTCCTGCAGCTCGACTTGAAACCCGAGGAGAGGAAGGACGTCGGCCTCCAGACAGTCTTCAAGAGCGCCTTCCCCATAAAGGACTTCAGCGGGAACGCGTCCCTCGAGTTCGTGAAGTACGCGCTCCTCGAGCCCAAGTATACCGTGGACGAGTGCCACCAGAAGGGCATGACGTACGCCTCCCCCATAAAGATATTAGTAAGGCTCATCATGTGGGACAGGGACCTCGAGACCGGCGCGCAGTCGATAAGGGACATAAAGGAGCAGGAGGTCTACTTCGGCGAGATCCCGCTCATGACCGACAATGGGAGCTTTATTATTAACGGCACCGAAAGGGTAATCGTATCCCAGCTCCACAGGTCACCGGGCGTGTTCTTCGAGTTAGAAAAACCCAAGGGTTTCACCGGCAAGGTGCTCTACACCGCCCGCGTCATCCCGTACCACGGGAGCTGGCTCGACTTCGAGTTCGACCAGAAGGACTGGCTCTACGTCAGGATCGACAAGCGCAGGAAGATGCCCGCCACCATCTTACTCAAGGCCCTCGGGTATTCCGTGGAGGAGATGCTAAATTATTTCTACCCGAGCGAGGAGATAGTCCTCGAGAACAAGAAGATAATGAAAAGCGTGGAGCCGGACTACCTCGTTGGCCAGAAGGCCAGCCGCGACATCAAGGACGCGGCCACCGGCGAGGTCATAGTAAAGAAGGACAGAAAGTTCACGAGGCTCGTTATAAAGAAGCTCGTCTCGGCCGGGATAAAGTACATACCCGTGGAGGTCGAGGACATCGTCGGCAGGATCGCCTCCCGCGACATAGTAGACCCGAATACCGGCGAGGTGATACTCGAGTGCAACCAGGTCCTCACGAGGGACAAGCTCGACGAGATATCTCGGAGGGATATAAAGAGCTTCAAGCTCCTCCTTATCGAGGCGATGGGCGTGTTCTTCAGGGAAACGCTCCTTAACGACAGGATCGGCAACGAGGACATAAAGGCCGTGGTGGAGTACAGGAAGGGGAACCCCGACGACCCCACGACCAACATGACGCTGAACGCCAGGATAGAGATATACAAGAGGTTGAAGCCCGGCGACCTGCCCACGGTCGATACGGCCAACGCGTTCTTCCAGGACCTTTTCTTCAACGCCGAGAGGTACGACCTTTCCAAGGTCGGCAGGCTTAAGCTCAACAGGAAGCTCGGCTTCGACGTCTCCCTCGACGTAACCACTTTAAGGAAAGACGACATCCTCGATGTCGTCCGCTACCTGATACTCCTTCGTAACGGCCAGGGCTCGGTCGACGATATCGACCACCTCGGGAACCGCCGCGTAAGGTCGGTGGGCGAGCTCCTCGAGAACCAGTACAGGATAGGGCTTCTTCGCATGGAAAGGGCCGTGAAGGAGAGGATGAGCCTCGGCGAGCTCGAAACGCTGATGCCGCACGACCTCATAAACCCCAAGCCGGTCTCCGCCGTGATAAAGGAATTTTTCGGCTCAAGCCAATTGTCGCAGTTCATGGACCAGACGAACCCTCTGTCAGAGATAACCCACAAGAGGAGGCTTTCGGCCCTCGGGCCCGGAGGTCTTACGAGGGAGCGCGCGGGGTTCGAGGTGAGGGACGTCCACGCCACGCACTACGGCAGGATATGCCCGATCGAGACGCCTGAAGGCCCGAACATCGGCCTTATCGTCTCGCTCAGCACCTACGCGAGGGTAAACGACTTCGGCTTTATCGAGACCCCATACAGGGAGGTCCGTGACGGCAAGGTCTCCAACAGGATAACCTACCTTTCGGCCCTCGACGAGGAGCCCCATGTCATAGCGCAGGCGAACGCCCCGATGGACAAGGACGGACACTTCACCAGCGAGTTCATCTCGGCACGGAAAGGCGGGGAGTTCATCATGGCGAGGGCCGAGGACATAACCCTCATGGACGTCTCCCCGAACCAGCTCGTCAGCGTGGCCGCCGCCCTCATACCGTTCCTCGAGAACGACGACGCGAACAGGGCGCTTATGGGCTCGAACATGCAGAGGCAGGCGGTCCCCCTCATCCGCACCGAGGCCCCGATCGTGGGCACCGGCATGGAGAGCATAGTCGCGAGGGACTCCGGCGTTACGATACTCGCGAAGGCCCCCGGCGTCGTGGAAGGCGTCGACGCCACGAGGATAGTCGTAAGGAACGATACCGGCGGCGTCGATATATACAACTTGACGAAGTTCAGGCGGTCGAACCAGAACACCTGCCTGAACCAGAAGCCCATAGTATTCAAGGGCGATTCTCTTACGGCCGGACAGGTCATAGCCGACGGCCCCTCGACCGAGCAGGGCGAGCTCGCCCTCGGGCGTAACGTCCTTGTCGCCTTCATGCCGTGGGGCGGGTATAACTTCGAGGACTCCATACTCCTTAGCGAACGGCTCCTGAAGGACGACGTCTTCACGTCCGTCCACATAGAGGAGTTCGAGGTGGTGGCCCGCGATATAAAGCTCGGCAAGGAAGAGATAACAAGGGACATCCCCAACGTGGGAGAAGAGGCGCTGAAGGACCTCGACGAGTCCGGGATCATAAGGATAGGCGCGGAGGTCATGCCCGGCGACATCCTCGTCGGGAAGATCACCCCGAAGGGCGAGACCCAGCTCTCGCCCGAGGAGAAGCTCCTCCGGGCCATATTCGGCGAGAAGGCAGAGGACGTGAAGGACACTTCGCTGCGCGTGCCGCCGGGGATAGAAGGGTTCGTAATCGACGCCAAGGTCTTTTCAAGGAAGGGCGCCGAGAAGGACGAGAGGTCGCGCTCCATCGAGGACAGGGAAGTCGCCCGCCTCACGAAGGACCGCGAGGACGAGATAAACATAGTGAAGGAGTCGGCCTACACGCGCGTAAGGAAGCTCCTGTTGAACAAGAAGTCCCAGGTAAGGATAGCGGACAAGAAGGGCAACACCATCTTGAGCAAGGGCAAGCCCATAACCTCCGAGGTGCTCGAAGCCATCCCGCAGTCCAAGTGGCACGAGATAGTGCCGGCCGACGAGAAGGCTGAGAACGAGATAAACAACGTCTTTACGCACCTCTCCGAGCAGATAGACCTCATCAAGGTCGTCTTCGACGACAGGATAAACAGGCTGAAGAGGGGCGACGAGCTCCCCCCCGGCGTCATCAAGATGGTGAAGGTCTATATCGCCATGAAGAGGAAGGTCTCCGTGGGCGACAAGATGGCCGGCCGCCACGGCAACAAGGGCGTCATATCCCGGATACTCCCGGAGGAGGACATGCCGTACCTCCAGGACGGCACTCCGGTGGACATAGTCTTGAACCCGCTCGGCGTCCCCTCCCGTATGAACATCGGGCAGATACTGGAGACACACCTCGGGTGGGCCGCGAAGAACCTGGGCGCCGCCATAAGGACGCTCATCGATAAGAACACATCCCCCAATACGGTAAGGGACAGGATAAAGAAGGTCTACGGGTCTAACGAGTTCAGCAAGTTCATAAACAACCTCTCCGACGACGAGGTCATCGAGGCCGCCAGGAGGCTCGGGTCGGGCATACACATGGCCAGCCCCGTCTTCGACGGCGCCACCGAGAACGACGTCAAGGAGGCCCTCGACGCGGCCGCGCTGCCGAGTAACGGCAAGATGGTCCTCTACGACGGCAGGAACGGCAACGCGTTCGACCAGTCGGTCACCGTGGGCATGATGTACATGATGAAACTCCACCACCTCGTTGACGACAAGATTCACGCGAGGTCCACGGGCCCGTACTCGCTCGTCACACAGCAGCCGCTCGGCGGAAAGGCCCAGTTCGGCGGCCAGAGGCTCGGAGAGATGGAGGTCTGGGCAATGGAGGCGTACGGCGCGGCGCACACCCTGCAGGAGTTCCTGACGGTGAAATCCGACGACGTGCCCGGAAGGACGCGCATGTACGAATCGATCGTGACAGGCAACTACACCCTCGAACCGACGTTGCCGGAGTCTTTCAGCGTCCTTATAAAGGAGCTCCAGAGCCTCGCGCTCGACGTAACCCTCATAGAAGAGGAAAAAGAGGAATAGGGCGCGAGCCGGTCAGGGCTGAAAAACACAAAGGTATTTATCGGGGGATTTTCCCTTTCACACGAAAGAAGGAGGTATCATTTTGGAAAGCCTCATGGCATTGTTTGAAAAGCATAAAAAGCCGATGGACTTTAACGCCATAAGGATAACCATTTCCTCGCCCGAAAGGATAAGGGAATGGTCGCACGGCGAAGTTAAAAAGCCCGAGACCATAAACTACAGGACGTTCAAGCCCGAGAGGGACGGGCTTTTCTGCGCGAAGATATTCGGCCCCGTGAAGGACTTCGAGTGCAACTGCGGCAAATACAAGAGGATGAAGCACAGGGGAGTGGTGTGCGAGAAGTGCGGCGTCGAGGTCATCCCCTCCAACGTAAGGAGGGAGAGGCTCGGGCACATTGAGCTTGCCACGCCGGTCGCGCATATATGGTTTTTAAGGAGCCTGCCCTCCAGGATAGGCGCCATGCTCGATATGACGCTGAAGGAACTGGAGAGGGTCCTGTATTACGAGAACTACATCGTCCTCGACCCCAAGGAAAGCGACATGAAAGAGGGCGAGCTCCTGAACGAGGAGAAGTACCAGAAGGCCGTGGAGAAGTGGGGCCCCGACGGGTTCGTAAGCGGCATGGGCGCGGACGCCGTCCGCGACATGATGAAGAAGCTCGACCTCGACAAGCTCTCTTCGAGCTTGAGGGCCGAGATGAAAAAGACCGCCTCCGACGCCAAGAAAAAGAGGATAGCCAAGAGGCTCAAGGTCGTTGACGCCTTCGTCAATTCCGGCAACAAGCCCGAGTGGATGATACTCGAGGTTATACCGGTGCTGCCGCCGGACTTGAGGCCCCTGGTACCGCTCGACGGCGGGAGGTTCGCCACGTCCGACCTTAACGACCTGTACAGGAGGGTCATCAACAGGAACAACCGTCTTAAGAGGCTCATGGAGCTGAACGCCCCGGACATCATCATAAGGAACGAGAAGAGGATGCTCCAGGAGGCGGTCGACGCCCTGTTTGACAACGGCAGGAGGGGACGCATAATAACCGGCCAGAACAAGAGGCCGCTTAAGTCCCTTAGCGACATGATAAAGGGCAAGGGCGGCAGGTTCAGGCAGAACCTTTTGGGTAAGAGGGTCGACTACTCGGGCCGCTCGGTCATCGTCATAGGGCCGGACCTGAGGCTCCACCAGTGCGGCCTGCCCAAGAAGATGGCCCTCGAGCTCTTCAAGCCCTTCATCTACCAGAAGCTCGAGGAAAAGGGCTACGCCACGACCATAAAGAGCGCCAAGAAGATGCTCGAGAAGGAAAGGCCGGAGGTCTGGGACGTGCTCGACGAGGTCATAAGGGAGCACCCCGTGATGCTAAACCGCGCCCCTACGCTCCATAGATTGGGCATACAGGCCTTCGAGCCGCTCCTCATCGAGGGCAAGGCCATACAGCTCCACCCGCTCGTCTGCACGGCCTTTAACGCGGACTTCGACGGAGACCAGATGGCCGTCCACATACCTCTTTCCATCGAGGCGCAGGTGGAGGCGAGGGTCCTGATGATGTCCACGAACAACATCCTGTCGCCGGCCCACGGAAAGCCGATAATCGTGCCCACGCAGGACATAGTCCTCGGGCTCTATTACCTTACCCGCGACAGGCCGGGCGTCAGGGGCGAGGGCAAGAGGTTTTCCTCGATGGACGAGGTGAGGGCAGCTTACGACGCCACCGAGGTCCACCTGCAAGCCGGGATAAAATTGAAGTTCGACGGCAAGATGGTCGATACCACCGTCGGCAGGATAATACTCATGGAGGTTATGCCCCCCTCCATCAGGTTCGACGAGATAAACAAGGTAATGGACAAGAAGAGGCTCGCGGACCTCATAGACATCTGCTACAGGAGGTCGGGGAACAAGGAGACGGTAATCCTGGCCGACAGGCTCAAGGACCTCGGCTACCAGTACGCCACCAAGGCCGGTATCTCCATCTGCATAGACGACATGAAGATCCCCAAAAAGAAAGGGGTACTCCTCGACAGCGCCTACGAGGAGGTAAAGGAGATACAGAAGCAGTATAACGAGGGCCTCATAACCGACGGCGAGCGCTACAACAAGGTCATCGACATCTGGGCCCAGGCCACCGAGCAGATAGCCGCCGAGATGCTCAAGGAGCTCAGCACCGACACCGTAAAGGACGAGCACGGCGAGAGGCAGATGCCGAGCTTCAACCCGATATTCATTATGGCCGACTCTGGCGCCAGGGGCTCCGCCCAGCAGATAAGGCAGCTCGCGGGCATGAGGGGACTCATGGCCAAGCCTTCGGGCGAGATCATAGAAACGCCCATCACCGCCAACTTCAGGGAAGGCCTGACGGTGCTGCAGTACTTCATCTCGACGCACGGCGCCCGGAAGGGTCTCGCGGACACGGCCTTGAAGACCGCTAACTCCGGGTACCTCACGAGGAGGCTGGTGGACGTCGCGCAGGACGCCATCATCGCCGAGGAGGACTGCGGCACGCTCGACGGGATATACATGACCCCGCTCGTCGAAGGCGGCGAGGTCATCGAGCCCATCGGGGAGAGGATACTCGGAAGGGTCGCCCTCGAGGAGGTGCTCGACCCGTTCAGCAAGGGCATCATAGTCGATGCCAACGAGGAGATAGACGAATCGAAGGTCGAGGCGATAGAGGAGGCCGGCGTAGACAAGGTCAAGATAAGGTCGGTCTTAACCTGCCGCTCGACCAGGGGCATCTGCATAAAATGCTACGGAAGGGACCTTACGCGCGGCAGGATGGTGGAGATGGGCGAGGCGGTCGGGGTCATAGCCGCCCAGTCGATCGGAGAGCCCGGAACCCAGCTCACGATGAGGACCTTCCATATCGGCGGCACGGCGAGCAGGAGGGCCGAGCAGACCACCCTCGAGACGCGCCACGAGGGCATACTCAAGTACCACAGCCTGAACGTCGCCACCAACACCAGGGGCGAGTCGATAGTAATGAACCGTAACGGCGACCTCGCCATACAGGACGAGCAGGGCAGGGACCGCGAGAGGAACCCCATTATCTACGGCGCGAGGCTCCGCGTGTCCGAGGGGCAGAAGGTCGCCACCGGCACCATCATAGCGGACTGGGACCCCTATACTATCCCGATCATAACCGAGGTAAGCGGCATCGTCCGCTTCGGCGATATAGAAGACGGCAAGACCATGAGGGAGCAGGTCGACGAGGTCACGGGCCTTTCCAGCAAGGTCATCGTCACGTACAAGGAAGGGGACCTGAGGCCGAGGGTGTCGATCAAGGACGAGGCCGGAAGGACGCAGAAGATACCCGGCACCAATATCGAGGCACGGTACCTGCTGCCGGTCGGGGCCATCCTTACCATAAACGAGGGTGACGGGGTCAAGGCGGGCGACATGATCGCCAAGATACCGAGAGAGACCACCAAGACAAAGGACATCACCGGGGGCCTGCCGAGGGTCGCCGAGCTCTTCGAGGCGAGAAAGCCCAAGGAGACCGCGGTGATAAGCGAGATCGACGGGGCCGTATCCTTCGGCAAGGACACAAAGGGCAAGAGGAAGGTCGTCATCACCCCGGAGACGGGAGAGGCCAAGGAGTACCTCATACCCAAGGGCAAGCACATAAGCGTGAGGGAAGGCGACCACGTGAGGGCCGGAGAGCCGCTCATGGACGGCAGCGCCAACCCGCACGACATCCTCCGGGTCCTCGGGGTAAAGGAGCTGGCCAAGTACCTCGTCGACGAGGTGCAGGAGGTCTACAGGCTCCAGGGCGTCAAGATAAACGACAAGCACATCGAGGTCATCGTCCGCCAGATGCTAAGGCGCGTCAAGATAAAGGACCCGGGCGACACCAACCTCCTCATAGGCGAGCAGGTCGAGAGGTACATCTTCGAGGAAGAGAACGACAAGATAATATCCAAGGGCAAGAGGCCTGCCGTGGCCGAGCCGCTCCTCCAGGGCATAACCAAGGCGTCGCTTTCAACGGAGAGCTTCATCTCGGCGGCCTCGTTCCAGGAGACCACGAAGGTCCTTACCGGCGCGGCCGTCGAAGGCAAGATAGACTACCTGAGGGGGCTGAAGGAGAACGTCATCATGGGACGCCTCATACCCGCGGGCTCCGGCTTCAGGAAGTATATCAATGTGAAGGCCCTCGTGCCCCAGGCGCCTGCTGTTGAAGAGGCCCCGGCCCCTGCCGGGGAGGAAGAAGCAACGGAGAGCGCGGCGTCATAAAAAAAAGAGGCTGAAAAAGTCCATCACGGACTTTTTCAGCCACAGTTTGCGTTTTCCGCGACCCATTAAAAAGCCGTCGTAGCGCGGTTTATCGGATAAAAAACAAAACGGCCTGAAATTGGCCGAATTAGTTCTTGACAAGGCAATTAAAAGACTGTATATTGCTTTGATTTACGCCATCTTATCGGAAGGGTTTTTATGCCAACAATAAACCAGCTTGTCCGCATGGGCAGGCAAAAGGCCAAACAGAAGACCGCGTCCCCGGCGCTCGACAGGTGCCCGCAGAAAAGGGGGGTATGCGTAAGGGTCTATACCACGACGCCAAAGAAGCCGAACTCGGCCCTGCGTAAGGTCGCCAGGGTAAGGCTCACCAACGGCATGGAAGTGACCTCTTATATCCCCGGGATAGGGCACAACCTGCAGGAGCACTCGGTCGTCCTCATAAGGGGCGGCAGGGTGAAGGACCTTCCGGGAGTAAGGTACCACATCATAAGGGGCACTCTCGATACGATGGGCGTGCAGGACAGGAAGCAGGCCCGCTCGAAGTACGGGGCGAAGAGGCCGAAGTAAGAGTTTTGGCAGGTTTTAAGGCTTATCTGTAAAACCCGACAAAATAAAAAGACCGCACAACCGATAGCCGGCGACGGTTATTGTCAACCGCAGTTTTTTTAAGGAGGAAACGCAATATGCCTCGCAAGGGGAATGTTCCCAAGAGGGACGTGCTTCCGGACCCGAAGTTCAGCGACAAGGTCATAGCCCGTCTCATAAACAAGCTTACAGAGGACGGCAAGAAGAGCAAGGCTGAATCCATACTCTACGGCGCGCTCGACATCATCGAGGAGAAGACCAAGGGCGAGCCGATGAAGGTGTTCAAGAAGGCCCTCGACAACATAAAGCCGGTCCTCGAGGTCAAGTCACGCAGGGTCGGCGGCGCCACCTACCAGGTGCCCGTCGAGGTCAGGCCCGAAAGGAAGCTCTCGCTCGCATTGAGGTGGCTCGTGAGCTACTCGAGGGGGCGCGGAGAGAAGTCCATGAAGGAAAAGCTCGCCGGAGAGCTCATCGACGCATCGAACAACAAGGGCGGCTCCGTGAAGAAGAGGGAAGACGTCCACAAGATGGCGGAGGCGAACAAGGCCTTCGCGCACTATCGCTGGTAGATTATCCGGCTCGGCCGCGCGCTTACACGGGCGCGTCCCGCATAAAGGTCTAAATCACTTCACTGTGAGGGACTTTTGCTCAAAGGCACATCACTGATCAGTGTAACCGAAGCAGTAGAAATAGAATTATCGAGGAGTTATTCAGTTGCCAAGGACAATACCGTTAGAAAGACAACGAAATATAGGGATAATGGCCCATATAGACGCGGGGAAGACCACCACCACGGAGAGGATACTCTATTACACCGGTGTGACCTACAAGATAGGGGAAGTCCATGAGGGCACCGCCGTAATGGACTGGATGGAGCAGGAGAAGGAAAGAGGCATCACCATCACGTCCGCCGCAACGACCTGCTCATGGAAAGACAACCGCATCAATATCATCGATACCCCCGGCCACGTTGATTTCACAATAGAGGTTGAAAGGTCCCTCAGGGTGCTTGACGGCGCCGTGGCGGTTTTCTGCTCCGTCGGAGGAGTCGAGCCCCAGAGCGAGACCGTCTGGAGACAGGCGAACAAGTACAAGGTCCCGAGGATAGCGTTCATAAACAAGATGGACCGCGTGGGCGCGGACTTCTTCCGCGTCGTGCACATGATAGTGGACAGATTAAAGTCCCGCCCGGCCGTGATGCAGCTCCCGGTCGGCAAGGAAGAGACCTTCAAGGGCGTCGTGGACCTCGTTACCCAGAAGGCGATACTCTGGGACGATGACACACTCGGGGCGAAGTACAGGCTTGAGGAAGTCCCGGCCGACATGAAGGACCTGGTCGCCGAGTACAGGGATAAGCTCATCGAGACGGCCGCCGACTTCGACGAGGGCCTGATGCAGAAATACCTCGAAGGGGCCGGAGCCGAGGTAACTCCCGACGAATTGAAAAAGGCCATACGCAAGGGCGCGATATCGATGGAGATCACCCCCGTATTCTGCGGGTCGGCCTTCAAGAACAAGGGCGTCCAGTTCCTGCTTGACGCCGTTATCGACTACCTCCCCTCGCCCATGGACATACCGGCCATAAAGGGCATCGACCCGGAGACGGACCAGGAGGACAAGAGGGAAACCTCCGATTCGGAGCCGTTGTCGGCGCTCGCGTTCAAGATAATGACCGACCCGTTCGTCGGGCAGCTGACCTTCTTCAGGGTCTATTCGGGCCACATGAGCGCGGGCTCTTACGTCTATAATTCAACGAAGGACCAGAAGGAAAGGATAGGCCGGCTCGTAAAGATGCACGCCAACAAGCGCGAGGACGTCAAAGAGGTCTTCGCGGGCGATATAGCCGCCGCGGTCGGCCTTAAGTATACCATTACCGGGGACACCATCTGCGATCCGGACAAGCCGATCGTGCTTGAGTCGATGGACTTCCCGGACCCGGTCATCTCGATAGCCATAGAGCCGAAGACAAAGGCCGACCAGGAAAAGCTCGGCATAGCGCTTCAGAAGCTCGCCATCGAGGACCCGTCCTTCAGGGTCAAGACCGATGAGGAGACCGGGCAGACGATCATATCAGGCATGGGCGAGCTCCACCTCGAGATAATCGTTGACAGGATGCTCAGGGAGTTCAAGGTCGAGGCGAGCGTGGGCAAGCCCCAGGTCGCGTACAAAGAGACCATAACGAGGAAGGCCAGGGCCGAAGGCAAGTACATAAGGCAGACCGGCGGAAGGGGCCAGTACGGCCACGTCTACATAGAGCTCGAGCCCGGCGAGAAGGGCAAGCACTTCGAGTTCGTGAACAAGGTAGTAGGCGGCTCGATACCCAAGGAATACATCAACCCGGTCGAGAACGGCATAAAGGAAGCCACGGAGACCGGAATACTGGCCGGATACCCTGTCGTTGACGTAAAGGTCACGCTCTATGACGGGTCGTACCACGATGTCGACTCGTCGGAAATGGCCTTCAAGATAGCGGGTTCCATGGCCTTCAAGGAAGCCGTGAGGAGCGCGGGCCCCATTCTCCTTGAGCCGATAATGGACGTGGAGGTCGTGATCCCCGAGCAGTTCATGGGCGACGTCATTGGCGACCTCAACTCGAGGCGCGGGAAGATTCTCGGCATGGACTCAAGGGGCGGTTTCCAGGTGGTGTCCTCGAATGTGCCGCTCGCCAACATGTTCGGCTATTCGACGGACTTAAGGTCGAGGACCCAGGGAAGGGCGTCTTACACCATGCAGTTCTCGCATTACGAGCAGGTGCCCAACTCCGTCCTTGAGGTCATAACCGCCAAGGCGCAGGGCAAATAACATTTAACTAAAGACGGTTTCGGAGGGAATCATGAGCAAGGCTAAATTTGAGAGAGCCAAGCCGCACATCAACGTAGGCACGATAGGCCACGTCGACCACGGCAAGACATCGCTTACCGCCGCGATAACGAAGGTGTTGAGCTCAAAGGGGTACGCGGAGT
>JACRCL010000010.1 GCA_016219015.1 Deltaproteobacteria bacterium | reverse complement strand
AGACTTCAGTAAGATAACCGATAAACAGATTGCAATAATCGAATCTCTAATCAACAACAGGCCCAGAAAATGCCTGGGCTTCAAAAAACCAATCGAAGTAGCTGCTCCCTTCGTTGCACTTCGAGGTTGAATTCGGGCTTTTAAAAGAGGATTGGGTGATATAATATTATGGGCCGGGTGAGGGTGAAAAATTCTCACCCTCTCTTCAATCCCCTCCCGTCAATTCAATGGGGAGGGGAAGTTTTAAAGAGATACCACGCGGCTTGCTGCTTGCAGTATATTATTATTGCCGGATTTTTAACGGAAGACGTCCTGCCGCGCGCGGCGGGACTTTGAGCGCAGATGAAATACAAAGAAGGCGAGCTTAAAAGACAGCTGGACAGGCTCTACAGGACCTTCGACCTCGAGTTCCTGTCAACGGACCCGTTGGAGTTCGTCCACAGGTACGAGACCCCAGGTGACCGGGAGATAGTGGGGCTTGTAAGCTCGTCCCTTGCGTACGGCAAGGTCGAGTCGATAAAAAAGAGCGTAGGGAGTGTCCTCGCGGTAATGGGCAAAAGCCCGTACAGGTTCACCCTCTCGTTCAGGCCGGAGAGGGACGGGGCGCTCTTCAAGGGGTTTGTCCACAGGTTCAACAGGGGCCCGGACATAAGCTGCCTCCTGTATTTCGCCAGGCAGATGATAGAGGATAGCGGCTCCATAGGCGGATTTTTCCTCAAAGGCTACTCCCCAACGCACAGGAACGTGAAAGAGGCGCTTACCTCTTTTACCGAAAGGGCGCTTTCGCTCGACTCAAGCCCGGTCTACGGCAGGAAAACCCTGCCGAAAAGTGCCGGGGTGAGGTTCTTCTTCCCTTCACCTCTTGACGGGAGCCCGTGCAAGAGGCTGAACCTCTATTTAAGGTGGATGGTAAGGAGGGGGGACAGATTGGACTTCGGCATATGGGAAGACGTTGACCCGGCAAAGCTCGTAATACCGCTCGATACGCACATAGCTCGGATATCGAAGCTCATCGGCCTTACGAAAATGGCCTCTCCGGGCTGGAAGATGGCCGAGGAGGTGACGGAGTCCCTCAAAAGGCTCGACCCCAAAGACCCGGTCAAATACGATTTTGCGCTCTGCAGGCTCGGCATACTCGACAAATGCCCTAAGAAAAAGGACGCCGGAAAATGCGAAAGCTGCCTGATAAAAAAGATATGCGTCCTGTGACGAGATACCCCGCGGGGCTTACCGGGTATCTCCTTAAAACTTCCCCTCCCTAAGACGGGAGGGGATTGAGGGGAGGGTGAGAGTTTTTTTGAAAGTTATCAGTTATCGGTTAGCAGTTATCTGGTGATAACCGATAACCGTAAACCGATAACCAGTTCACCCCCTCCCTAACCCTCCCCCGTCAAGGGGGAGGGGATTAAGCGCGGTGGAGTAGTTCATTCTTAAGGGCCGTTTTATCCGCCGTCATCCGCCCCGCTTACCGCAGGAATCCGCCCGCTAATCCCGTTAAAATGTCTTTGACAGAACCGCATAGATGGGGTAACATCTATCCACATTAATTCCCTTTAATCTTGATTTTTATAAGTTATCCGCGCCTTTAAATACGGTCCTCAAGACGCAAAACAGCGGCGCATAGACGGCTTTCTGCCCCGGAGGCCGGATAAGAAAAGTATTGTGACGCATTTCTAAGGTCCTCCCGCGCGGTTCAGCGGGGATACATAGAGTAGAAAACGAGACGGAGTCCGCAATGCACATACAGGAGGTTTTTGACCTTATAAAGGACGACATCAGGGTCATGGAGGATGGGTTCAGGAAGGACCTTACCTCGGATGTCTTTCTGGTGAGCAAGGTCGGAGAATATATACTTAAAAGCGGCGGGAAGAGGTTCAGGCCCATGACGCTCCTGCTTTCAGCGCGCCTTTGCGGCTACAAGGGCGACAGGCACATCCCGCTCGCCGGGGTGGTGGAGTTCATCCATACGGCTACGCTGCTGCATGACGACGTCGTAGATAACGCCAACCTGAGGAGAGGCAACGCCACGGCGAATACCGTCTGGGGCGACGGGGCCTCGATACTCGTGGGCGACTACCTGCTTTCAAAGGCCTTCTCGCTGGCGGTACTGCACGGGGACATGAAGATACTGAAGGTGCTGTCTCATACGACGACGCGCATGGCCGAGGGGGAGGTGCTCCAACTCCTGAAGCACAGCGACGCGGCCACCACCGAGAAGGAATACCTCGACGTGGTCACGAACAAGACGGCAGTGCTGATATCGGCGGCGGCCCAGACGGCCGGGATACTCGGGGAGGTGCCGCTCGAAAAGGAAGCGGCGCTCGCGAACTTCGGCATGGGGCTGGGGATAGCGTACCAGCTGATGGACGACTGCCTCGACTACATCTCGACGGACGAGAGCCTCGGGAAATCCGTGGGCAACGATCTCAGGGAGGGCAAGGTCACGATGCCCCTCATACAGGCGAGCAAGAAGGCGACCGAGGCCGAGAGGCGGGTCATAAAAGAGGCGGTCGAGGCAGACGACCTCGGGGACGACGAGCTTAAAGAGGTCATCGGCATAATAAACAGGCACGGCGGTATAGAATACACGTTAAACAGGGCGCGCGCCTACATAGAAGACGCCAAGAAGAGCCTCGACATATTCGAGCCGAACATAGAGAGGGCGGGCCTCCTCGCGGTAGCCGACTTCGTCATAGACAGGACATATTGACCTTTCCCGAATCGCGGTTATAGTATATCCATGGACAGAACCGAGAAGGCGAAAAAGGTCCTCGATATACTCGAAAAGGAATTCCCGGACGCCGCCACGGCGCTGGAATTCTCCAACCCGCTGGAACTCCTCATAGCGACCATCCTTTCCGCCCAGACCACCGACAAGCTCGTAAACAAGGTCACGAAGGAGCTTTTCAAGAGATACCGCAGGCCCGAGGACTACGCCGACGCGGACTTGAAGGAGCTTGAGACCTCCATAATACCCGTGAACTTCTACAGGAACAAGGCAAAGAGCCTCAAGGGGTGCTGCAAGAAGATATTGGAGGAGTTCGGGGGCAGGGTGCCGGATACGGTAGAGGCGCTTACGCAACTGCCGGGGGTCGGCAGGAAGACCGCGAATATAGTTTTGGGCAACGCCTTCGGCAAGGACGCCCTCGCGGTGGACACCCACGTAAAGAGGGTTGCCCGGAGGCTGGGGCTTACTGACTCGGACGACCCGGACGAGATAGAAAAGGACTTGACCAGAATAATCCCGAAGAACAGGTGGACGAAGACGACGCACCTCTTCATAAGCCACGGGAGAAAGACCTGCAAGGCGATAAACCCACTCTGCGAGACCTGCCCCATCCAGGACTACAGCGTCTATTATAAAACCCAATACGGGAAGAAGAAGGTAAAGGCGTAGAAGGCTGCTCAAAAAGTCCATCTGCGCTTAATGCCCTCTCCCCTTGACGGGGAGGGTTAGGGCGGGAGTGAAATGGTTATCGGTTTACGGTTATCGGTTATCACCAGATAACGGATAACCGATAACTGATAACTTTCAAAAAACTCACCCTCCCCTTAGTCCCCTCCCGTCATTGGATGGGGAGGGGAAGTCTAAGGAGATACCAGGCAGTTGCTGCGGGGTAGTTCATTGCTGCGTAGGAACGGGTACGCCGCAAACTCAGGCTGCGCTCGTGATTAGCCCGCCCGCCTGGTTGCGGACAAGGAGGGCGTAATAGCCCTTTGCCTTCAGAAGCTCCGAGTGGCTTCCCGCCTCTATTATCCTGCCGTCCTTCAATACGAGTATCCTGTCCGCGCCTATTACCGTTGAGAGCCTGTGGGCGATTACGAAGGTGGTCCGACCCCTAATGAGACGGGAAAAGGCCTCCTGCACGAGGGACTCGGACTCCGCGTCGAGCGAGGAGGTCGCCTCGTCGAGTATGAGTATCGGCGGGTCCTTTATGAGGGCGCGGGCGATCGTGAGCCTCTGCCTCTCACCCGCGGACAGGAGGTTGCCCCGCTCGCCTATGACCGTATCGTAGCCGCGCGGCAGCCGCATGATGAACCTGTGGGCGTTCGCGGCCTTCGCGGCCTCGGCTACATCATTGAGGCCGACATGAGGGCTCCCGTAAGCGATGTTGCTCCTGACGGTATCGTTGAAGAGGAGGGCGTCCTGGGAGACTGCCCCAATACGCCTCCGTAAGGACCTCTGCTCCAGGTCTCTAAGGTCCACCCCGTCGATCCTTACCGAGCCCGAAAGCGGGTCGTAGAACCTCTGGATGAGCGCCGTCATGGTCGTCTTCCCCGCGCCGCTCGGGCCCACGAGCGCAACGGTCTCTCCGGGGCTTATGCGCATGTCAATGCTTTCGAGGACCGGATTGCCCCTTTTGTAGGAAAAGCTCACCCTGTCAAATACGACCTCGCCGCGAAGCTCCTTTAGCGCCGTGGCGTGCGGGGCGTCATCGAGGCCGTCTTCGGCGTCGAGTATCGAAAATATTATCTCAAGCGATACCGTCGCCCGCCGCAGCGTCTGGTATACGCCCGTCAACCCCTGCACCGGGCCGAAAATGCCCCCGGCGTAGCCGAGGAACGCTACGAGGGTCCCGGCAGTTATCTCGCCTTCGATCGCGAGGTATCCCCCGGCGGCAAGGGCCGCTACCCTCGCCAGTATCCCCACGATGTTCTTCGCCGCGCCTACGCCGGTATCTATCCCCACTCCGCGGAGCACAAGAGAGTTCGCCGACCGCACCCCGGACATGAAGCGGGATTTTTCTTCTTCCTCGGTGGCGAAGCTCTTTACGGTCAGTATCCCGGAGAGGACCTCGTTGAAGCGGGAGAATATATTCGTCCATCTCTCAAGGAGGGCGCGGTCGCGCCCGGTCTGCTCTTTTGCCGCCAGCATGCCGATAAGAGCCGGGAGGGGCGCGAAGAAAAGCACGATAAGCGACAGCCGGAGGTCGAGCCTGAACATGACTGCGATGGAGATGACGAGGTATATTACGCCGGGGAAGGCGTTGAACGCGATATCGGAGAGCGCGCCGACAAAGCCGTTGATGCCCCTGTCGAGCTTGGTCATGGTGCCGCCGACCGTCTCTTCCCGGTGGTATTGAAGCGGCAGGGCGTGGAGCTTGCCGACGGTGGCCTCAAGGAGGCTGGAGTTTACCGCGAGCCTGACCTTCCAGGTGAGCCAGTTGGAGACGCCGCCTATGGCCTCGCGGGCGAGGTTCAATGCGACGAGCGTTACTATGGCCGCGATGAGAGCTTCGAGGTTGTTCGCGCCGAGCCTGTCGAAGAAGCGCTTCATCACAAGCGGCTCTATCGCCCCGAGGGCCGCCGTAACCAGCGCCATCGCCATTATGACGACGACCTTGCCGGTATGGGGACGGATAAAGGCCATTGAGCGGCGGGCGTTCAAGAGCCAATGATTTCTTTCAGATTTCATTTAAACCGAAGATATTCGCCGCCACTTCAAAAACAGGCGGCATTAAAATCCATTATGAGTGAAACCTCAGCAAAAACCGCTTGTTATGATAAGGCAGATAAGCGCGGGATTCATGTGACTAAAATCACGAATGGGGGATAGAATTAAATAAAAAGGTAAGTACCTTAGGCTACCTCTAAAAGTTGTTCTTTTTCCTGATCTCTGCGTCATGTCGAAAATAAAAATACTCACATATTACCATATATGCTCCGCTTTTTATTTCCGCCCTTCCTTGACCTCAGAAAAAATTCCTGATTTTTAGAGGCAGCCTTTAATATGAGGTAGGGATATGGCTTCCTCAAGCGCTCGCCTGCTGGTATAATCATTTAATGCGCGCGCTCGTCTTCGAAGGAGACCTTAAATACAGGACAGATTACCCGGCCCCGGCGCCTCTTAACGACGAGGCGCTTGTAAGGGTGACGGCCGCCGGTGTCTGCGCCACGGACCTCGAGATAATAAAGGGCTATATGGGCTTCAAGGGGGTATTGGGGCACGAGTTCGTCGGCGTGGTGGAGGAATGCGGGGAGATGGGGCTGACCGGCAGGAGGGTAGTGGGGGAGATAAACATCCCGTGCGGCACGTGCCGCTTCTGCAAGTACGGGCTCGGGAACCACTGCCCGGGCAGGGGCGTGCTCGGGATACTTAACAAGGACGGGGCGTTCGCCGAATACCTGACCCTGCCTTTCTCGAACCTGCACGTGCTGCCGGACTCCGTCACCGACGAGGAGGCGGTATTCGTCGAGCCGCTGGCGGCGGCATTCGAGGTCATGGAGCAGGCGGAGCTGGGCCCTTCAGATAACGTCTGCGTCCTCGGCGACGGCAGGCTCGGGATACTGGTGGCGCAGGCGCTTTCGCTTACCAAGTGCCGGCTCGTGGCCGCCGGACGCCACAGGGATAAGTTGTCGATACTCTATAACAGGGGCATAAACGCGAGGATAGGGATAGACGGGCTCGGCAGGGAGTTCGACCTCGTGGTCGACTGCACGGGCTCCCCGTCGGGGCTGGCCGACGCGCTGAAGGTCGTAAGGCCGCGCGGGACGGTGGTATTGAAGACGACGGTGGCCGATCGGGGCGCCTTTGACCTCAACCAGGCGGTGATAGACGAGATAACGGTGGTGGGGTCGAGGTGCGGGCCGTTCAAGCCCGCCATACGGGCCCTTGAGGAGAGGGTTATAGAGGTGAGGCCGCTCGTGAGCAAGACCTTCCCCATTGAGGACGGGGTAGAGGCGGTAAGGTACGCGGCCCAGAAGGGCGTGTTGAAGGTGATATTAAAGATAGGCGGGTGACTTGACGGGGAGTTTTAGGGAAGGGGTGAAAAAACTCTCACCCTCCCTTCAATCCCCTCCCGTCGAGGGAGGGGAAAATACGTTCAGCATATCCTCGGCAGCTGCTCGCCGGATAGCATGTCGAGTATCCTTTTATTCCCGATGGACGTCTCAAGTAAAACCTTGCCCTTCGGCCCTTCGGTTACTTTGCCGATTATGGCGGCGTCCCTGCCCAGCGGGTTCCCTCTCATTGCTGAGAGAGTCTTTTCAGCGGAGGCCTCGTTTACGACGGCTATGAGCTTGCCTTCGTTAGCGAGATAGAGCGGGTCGAAGCCGAGTATCTCGCACGCGCCCCTGACCTCCTCACGCACGGGTATCAGGTCTTCGATTATCTCCATGCACGCGCCCGAGGACGAGGCGAACTCGTTCAATACCGTGGCAAGCCCGCCGCGCGTAGGGTCGCGCATCGCCTTTACCCCGTCCGGGGCGGCCTTTAATATGTCGCGCGTCAGCGTATGCAGCGGCGCGCAGTCGCTCGCTACCGGGACTTCGAGCTCTATGCCCTGCCTGCGGGTCATGATGGCTATCCCGTGGTCGCCCATGGCGCCGGATACTATGATGACGTCGCCGGGCCTTATAAGCTCG
Organism: Deltaproteobacteria bacterium; assembly: GCA_016219015.1. Taxonomy (GTDB): domain Bacteria; phylum Desulfobacterota; class GWC2-55-46; order GWC2-55-46; family GWC2-55-46; genus JACRCL01. Next base: position 81,448 of record JACRCL010000010.1, on the reverse strand, counting down.
GGTGAAAGCGTAATGGGGCCGCGTATGACCCCGATGCCCGTTGTGGTGATAAATAGCTTGTCGCCTTTTCCGCGCTCCACGACTTTTGTATCGCCGGTTACGATGAAGACCCCGGCGTCACCGGCTGTCCTCGCCATCGATTCGACGACTTTTTCGAGCTCGGCCATGTCCATCCCCTCTTCTATTATGAAGGACGCGCTCAGATAGACGGGCTCTGCCCCGCCCACGGCGAGGTCGTTTATCGTGCCGCAGACCGATAGCTTCCCTATGTCGCCTCCGGGGAAGAATATCGGGTCGACCACGTATGAATCGGTCGTGAAGGCGACCCTTGATGAGTCGAGCGTGAAGACCGCCTGGTCGTTCAGGGGCGCGAGCAGCGGGTTCGAGAACGCGGGGGCGAATACGTCCTCTATTAGCCTACGAGTGAGGCTGCCGCCGCTGCCGTGGGAGAGGAGTATTTTTTTGTCGTCTTTTGGCATCGGTTTTTTCCTTATAATGTTTAGGCTACCTCTAAAAATTAGGAATTTTTTCTGAGGTCAAGGAAGGGTGAAAATAAAAAGCGCAGCATATATGATAATATGTGAGCATTTTTATTTTTACCCTGACACAGAGATCAGGAAAAAGAACAATTTTTAGAGGTAGCCATTATGACGCCTTCCTGTATTTAAAGAACGCCGCGCATGTCCCTTCCGATGAGACCATGCAGGGCCCTACAGGTTTCTCTGGAGTACAGGTCCTCCCAAATAACGGGCAGTCCTCGGGCGTTATGATGCCCTTCAATACGCTGCCGCATTTGCACCCCTTGGGCTCGTCCTCCGCGCCCCTCGGGATCGAGAAGCGCGCCTCGGCGTCGAAGCCCCCGTAGGCGCTGTTTATCTTGAGGCCGCTGCCGGGTATGAGGCCGATCCCGCGCCACAGGCTGTCGGCCGGCTCAAAGACCTCTGCGATTATCCTCTGCGCCTCGATATTGCCGTCCCAGGATACGACCCTTTTATATTCAATCTCTATATCGCACCTGGACTCTTCGACCTGTTTTACGAGCATATACAGGCCCATCAGGGCGTCGAGCGGCTCGAACCCTGCAACCACGCAGGGCGAGCGGTAGTCCGTCGATAGGAACCTGTACGCGTTAGCGCCGATTATGGCGGTGACGTGGCCCGGGGCTATGAAGCCGTTTATCTCGACCTCGCCGCTGTCGAGGAGCGCCTTCATCGCCGGGGGCGTGAGCTTGTGTAGCGACAGCACGGAGAGGTTTTTTATACCCTCTTCTTTTGCCGCCAGAATGGTGGCGGCGACCGTCGGGGCCGTGGTCTCGAACCCGACGGCGTAGAGGACGACCTCTTTAGAGGGATTAGTTTTCGCGATGTCGAGGGAGTTGAGAGGCGAATAGACCACCCTTATGTCGCCGCCGCGCGCCCGTTCTTCCTGAAGCGACGAGGACGAGCCGGGCACGCGCATCATGTCCCCGAAGGTGGCGATGATGACGTCGTTACGGCTTTTGCTGAAATCGATTATCCTGTTTATGTCGGAGGCCGACGTCACGCATACCGGGCAGCCGGGCCCGGAGATGAGGCGGATATTCTTGGGCAAGGCCTGCCTGATACCGTACTTCGATATCGAGTGGGTGTGCGTGCCGCAGATCTCCATTATGGAGGCCGGTTTCTTCGATATTTCTCGAATCTTATCGAGGATGCCCTGCGCCTGTTTTTTTTGCCTGAACTCGTCTATGTATTTCATACTCTCTCATGGGTTGAAAAATCACCCCACTTTATTTCACCCTCCCCTCAATCCCCTCCCGTCATTGGATGGGGAGGGGAAGAAAAGGCGTAAGGAAAAATGTTTCGCTGGCTGGGCGGAGTTATTTTATTATATTGTCTATGAGCGCGAGCGTCTCACGCGCCTTTTCCTCATCGACCTTTTCTATGGCGAAGCCCGCGTGTATTATTACGTACTCGCCGACTTTCGCGCCCTTGAGGAACTTAAGGCTCGCGTCCTTCCTTGTGCCGGCCACGTCGACCTTGGCAGTCGTCCCCTTTATCTCTATTATCTTCCCCGGTATGCCGAGACACATATTACCTGCCTCCTTTGACCCTCTCCCACGCTATCGCGGCCTGGCCGAGGGATATCCCGCCGTCGTTGGCGGGCACGGCCCCGTTCGTCCAGACAATAAAGCCCCGGCCTTCGAGAAGCCCTTTTGTTAATTTAAGCAAAAGGGCGTTCTGGAAGACCCCGCCGCTCAAGACAACGTCTTTTATCCCGGTGTTGGATATCTTTATTACCACGGCGAGTATCATCTCCGCCAGCGTCCTGTGGAACCTGCCGGAGACGCGCGGGGCTTGAGCGCCGTTTTTAAGGTCTTCGATTATCGTTTTAACCATCGGCCTTGAGTCTATCCGGAGCGGGGCGCCGTCAATTATTTCGAACGGGTAGACCTCTTTCGCGTCCTCGTCGGCTATATGCTCAAGCTCTATCGCGGCCTCGGCCTCGAAGGTGATATGGTCGCGCAAGCCCGTTAGCGAGGCTACGGCGTCGAAGACCCTGCCCATGCCGGAGGTGAGCGGCGAGTTGAAGCCCGTCCTTATCATCTTGAGGATTATATCGGCATCTTTCGGGGCGAGCCTTTTGTAGAACGGATCGAAAGCCCCCGGCGCGTCGTCGCCGAACGTATGGTGAAGGTACGAAAGCGCTGTCCGCCACGGCTCTTTTATTGCGGCGTCCCCGCCCGGCAGCCTTATGTAGGAAAGGTGCGCCGCCCTTTTGAAAGAGCGTCTGTCTGCGACCATGAACTCGCTGCCCCAGATGTTGCCGTCAGTGCCGTAGCCCGTGCCGTCGAAGGCTACGCCTATCACTTCCCCGTTAAGCCCGTGCTCGGCCATCACGCTTACGACGTGCGCGTGGTGGTGCTGGACCGGGATAATCCTATTGCCCGTGATATTGTTCTCAGCCGCGTATTCGAGCGCGAATTTCGTGGAGAGGTAATCCGGGTGCATGTCATGGGCGATGATAACCGGGGCCGCCTTGAAGGTGTTCTTTAAATTCCTCAGGCTCTCCTTGTAGAACTCAAGCGCCTCGTGGTTCTCAAGGTCGCCTATGTGCTGGCTTAATATCGCGTGAGCGCCTTTTGTGATGCAGAAGGTGTTCTTGAGCTCCGCGCCGCAGGCGAGCATCTCTTCCATCTCTTCGCCGAGGTCTATCGGGGACGGGGTGAACCCCCGCGCGCGCCTTATGACCCTTCTACCATCCTCGGCCCTCAGTATCGAATCATCGACCCTCATGTATATGTCCCTGTCGTGGAGGAGAAAGAAGTCGGCGAGAGGCGAGAGCTTTGAGGCCGCTTCATCGTTAGAGGTGACTATAGGCTCCTCGGAGAGGTTCCCGCTCGTCATGACGAGGGCAGTAAAGCCGGAGCCATGAAAGAGCAGGTAATGGAGCGGCGTATAAGGGAGCATCACGCCGTAGTAGCCGTTATTGGGCGCGACCTCCGCGGAGATGCCGTTCGGCAGCCTTTTCTTAAGGAGGACTATGGGACGTGTCCTGTCTTTGAGCGCATCTTCTTCGGGCCCGCTTACGTGGGCAAAGACCCTTATCGCCCCGATATCGGGCGACATGAGGGCAAAGGGCTTATTGGACCTGCCGCCTTTCTGATAAGACCGCCTTTTATTCGACCTGAGCCTCTTTACGGCATCAATATTTTCCGCGTCGCAGGCGAGGTGGAAGCCGCCGAGCCCCTTTATCGCCAGCACAGCTCCGCCCTTAAGTAGCGCCTGCGCCTTCTTGACCGCCTCGAAGTTTACCTCCGGGCCCGAAGGCCGCACATCGCCTTTTTCAGCGAGCCAGACCCTGGGGCCGCATTTCGCGCACGCGTCGGGTTGGGCATGGAAGCGGCGGTTTGCCGGGTCATTATATTCTTTATCGCACTCCGGACAGAGCGTGAACGGCGCCATGGTCGTGCGCGGGCGGTCGTAGGGGATGTCCTTGACTATCGAGTACCTCGGGCCGCAGTTGGTGCAGTTTATGAACGGGTAGAGGCGCCTCCTGTCAGAGGGGTCGAAAAGCTCCTTGAGGCAGTCCCCGCATATCGAGATATCGGGCGAGACGAGGACGAACTTGCCCTCGATGGGCACGCTCTCCTTTATCGTGAAGCCTGTGTACGAGCCGTTGTCCTTGACTTCCTCTATCGTCAGGGTCTCTATACGCGACAGAGGCGGGGCGTTGTTTTTCAGTTCCTCGATGAAGGTATCTATGCGGCTGCCCGAGACCTCTATCATCACCCCTTCGGAGTCGTTGAGGCAGTAGCCATTAAGACCGAACTTCCGGGCGAGGTTGTAGACAAAGGGCCGAAACCCAACGCCCTGGACAATGCCCGTTATGTGTATTTTTGCTCCATTCATATTTCACGAATCATTTTTTAGCGCGGATCATCTCGCCTTCGAGGAAGGCGCACAGCCTATCGATGCCTTCGCCCGTCCTGCACGACGTCTCGAAGACCTTGAGGTACGGGTTTATCCTGAGGGCGTTTGATCTCGCCCTTTCGATGTCGAAGTCGGTATGACCGAGCAGGTCAATTTTATTCAGGACGAGCACGTCTGAGGAGCTGAAGATAGCCGGGTACTTAAGCGGCTTGTCGTCTCCCTCGGCGACCGACATGACGACCAGCCTCAAGGCCTCGCCGAGGTCGTACTCGGCCGGGCAGACCATGTTCCCGACGTTTTCCATCAAGAGAAGACCGACCGCGCCCTGCTCTTCCACCCACGGGAGGACATGGCTTATGTTATGGGCGTCGAGGTGGCAGGCCCTGCCGGTCGTTATCTGCCTTACCGGGACGCCGAACCTTCCAACCCGCTTCGCGTCAAGGTCGGTGGCGAGGTCGCCTTCGACAACGGCGATGGCTACCCTGTCCTTCAGGGCCGGCACGGCCCTTTCGAGCAAGGCGGTCTTGCCCGCGCCCGGAGAGCTTACGACGTTAACCGCGAATATCTTCCTCTCCTTAAAGAAGGCCCTGTTCCCGGAAGCTATCTCGTTATTCCTTGAAAGAATCTTTTCCTCTATCAGTATCTCGTGCATGGCCCTCCTTAAACAGCCTCGATCGATATTATATCGAGCTCCGTGCCCGCTGTCCGCTCTATGTCATTTCCCCCGCACTTCGGACAGGCGTTTGAGAACGCCTCTATCCTGAACTCCGTTCCGCACCTGTCGCACTTTCCGGAAAGAGGGACGTTCTCTATATCCAGCGCCGCGCCTTCCAGAGGGGTGCCTTTTATCGATTCATCGAAGCAGAACCTGAGCGCATCGGGCTCCACGGCGGTAAGCTCGCCGACCCTGATGCTGACCTTCTTCAGGCGTTTTACGCCCGATTTTTTCATTTCCCGGGCGACGACCTCCAGCATGCTTCTGGTTATCGACAGCTCATGCATCTTTCTTCTTTTTCCTTGCCCTTATGCCGAAGGTGGCAAGCTCTTCTTCCATGGCGCGGGCGATCTCAGGGAGCCTGCCCTTTATCAGGGGGGTAAGCTCGAAGCCGACGGATATCTCGGACGGGACCACGCCTATTATCCTTATATCCGGGCTGTAGCCTTCGAATTCCGCTATGGCGAGGAGTTCCTTTATGCCGAGCTGGTGCGCGGTGGTCCGCAGCGGTGGGGCCTTGGCCAGGTCATCTTTGCCGAACTTCAATATCGAGCCCGGAGGGCCGCCTGAGGAGACCGCGTCCACGATGATGACACGGCGATAATCCCTGAAGAATGTTGAGAGGCTCAGCCCGGCGGTGCCGCCGTCAACGCAATCGACGCCGCCGGGGAGAATGTAATGCTCTTTAAAGAACTCTACAGCCCTGACCCCAAGCCCTTCGTCCCTGAGGAGGATATTTCCGATACCTATGACAAGGGCCTTTTTGTTCTTCTCAGCCATCGGGCATAAGGGGGCTACAAGACTATTTTATCAAAAAACCCCCGGACAATCCACCGTAAGAGGGGGCGCGGACAAGGCTTACTTCAATCTTGTAAACCGATTGCGTTAAAGAGTATAATGGCTCCTTCGGAAGGCGGTTATTTCCCGAGGAAATAATAGGCGAGGGCCGCGACTATGACGAATGCGTTCGCCAGGGCCCCGAAGATGATGAGGATATCAGCGGCCCCGAATTTCCGGCCTTTAAATGCTGTCATTGTTTTAGAATAATCAATATGGGGCGTGTTGTCAACGGAAGGCTCAAACCGGGGTTGACACAAGAGCCTTCAATAAAAAATATCGAATCGATGAAGACCGTCTTGACCTTTCTGATAGCCCTCGCGGCCTCGGCCCTTTTTTTCCTTGCCCTCGACAGCGCGCTCTTTAACGCGCAGGGCTTGACCTTTCTGTTCAAAGGATAGCGAAGAATGGCCTTCGTGAAAAAGGCTCCTTTCATATCCGTACTCGCCCTTTCGGCATTGCTTGTCTTGATTTCATTTCTTTCCGGCCCATCAAAGGCGTTCTCAGCCGATACACCTTCAAGCCCCGTTATATCGTCCCAAACCCATGACGCCGGGGTGACCGCCGCGCAGGCCGCTTATCCTCCGGCCCCGAAGCTCAAGGCAGAGGACTACCCGAAGGTAAAGGGCTTAAACCCCCGGCTCACGGTCTGGATGGCGGCGCAGATGCACCTGTGGTTCGCCGCCTTCGTCCTCGCCGTCCCGATATTCGTCTTTATCTTCGAGGCTATCGGCATGGCGAAAAAGGACAGGCGCTACGACTCGACCGCCTACGAGTTCATGCGGGTGAGCATGGTAGCGTATTCGATAACCGCGATAACCGGGGGGCTGCTCCTCTTGAGCCTTATCGTCTTCTACCCCGACCTCATGAAGTACCTCGCCTCCATATTCGGCCCGACGATGATCTTGTACGCGCTCATATTTTTCGCCGAGACGGGCGTCCTCTATACCTACTATTACGGCTGGCACGCGCTTGACAGGGGCGCAAGGAAGTGGGCGCACCTCTTCCTCGGGTTCTTATTGAACCTCTCGGGCACGGCGTTGATGTTCATCGCCAACGCGTGGGTCACGTTCATGATGACCCCCGCCGGTGTCGATATAAGGGGGGCGTTCGACGGGAACGTCTGGCACGCTGTCCATAACCACCTCTGGAGCCCGATGAACCTCCACAGGTTCATCGCGAATATCGCTTACGGAGGGTCGATAGTCGGCGCGTACGCGGCATATAAGTTCCTCAGCTCCAATACCGATGAGGACAGGGCCCATTACGACTGGATGGGCTACGCCGCTAACTTCGTGGCCATAGGGGCCCTGCTCCCCCTGCCGTTCGCGGGCTACTGGCTTACGGCGGAAATATACGCCTACAGCCAGCAGATGGGGATAAACCTGATGGGCGGGGTCTTCGCGTGGCTCTTCATAGTCCAGGCCGTGTTGATAGGGGCGCTCTTTTTGGCGGCGAACTACTACCTCTGGTGCGGGTTGTCGAGGAGCGAAGGCGGCAGGCGCTACACGAAGTACATAAAGTATATCGCCTTCGCGCTGACCGTATCCTTCCTCGTCTGGTTCACCCCGCATACGCTTGTATTGAAGCCCTCGGAGGCACAGGCGCTCGGCGGGCAGTACCACCCGTACCTCGGTCCCCTCGGGCTGATGCCCGCCAAGAACACGGCCGTGAACATAATGCTGCTTTTCACCTACCTGAGCTTCCTGCTCTACAGGCGCTCGAACCGGATAGCAATATCCTCGTGGGCAATCTACGGCAAGGCAACGCAGGCGGCGATATTCGTCTCCGCGATAGCCAATATCGTCTATCTGGGCGTATATTACGGGTACTTCACAAATACCGTCTACAAGGTCGCTTCCTCCGTGCCTCAGGTCGTAACGACCCTTTTCGTCATCGTCTCGTGCTCGCTCATTGAGGCGGCCATATACAGGCGCTCGGAGGAGGCAGGGCCTTACCGGTGGGGTAGGATGCCGGAGAGGAGCCAGTACGCGCTATTTCTCATTGCCGTGACGTTCACGTGGCTGATGGGGCTCATGGGCTTCGTGAGGTCGGCCATAAGGCAGCACTGGCACGTCTATTCCGTGATGAGGGACGCTTCTCCCGACGCGTTCACGCCGACCATAGGGTACGCGGCAAGGGTGGTCTCAGTGGGCACGATAATATTCATGGCCATAGTCATTTTCATATTTTGGGTGAGCAATCTTTCCGGAAGGCGGCCCCACGGGGGCGGGCGGGCGGGATGAGTAATTTCTTAAAGGTGGCTGCCTTCAGCCTCTTCATCATAGGGGTCTATACCTTTTTTGCCGATAGGCTCATACCGCCGATAGCGCCGCAGGCCCCGCCCCCGCTTACAGAGGTTGCTGCCCGCCCCATGACAGCGGACGGGCTCGCAAGGCTCGGCGAAGAGGTCTTCAAAGGCAAGGGGGCCTGCACCCTCTGCCATAACCCCGTTGGAGGCAGGGCGCCGCTGCTGGACGGGATAATCATCAAGGCGAATGAAAGGATAAAAGGGCCGGGGTACAGAGGCGGCGCGAAGGACGCGGCGGAGTACATAAGGGAGTCGATGGTAAACCCTTCCGCCTATGTCGTGCCGGGCTTTGGCGTGGCAGGCACGCACGATACGAAAAGCCCCATGCCCGATGTGAGGGGCAGTGAGATAGGGCTAAGTGAGGTCGAGATAGACGCCGTCATAGCCTATTTCCAGCGCTCGGCAGGGGTGGAGGTGACGGTGGGGTCGCCGGCGGCAGGGCCTGAGGGGAAATGAAGATACCTAAGCCGTTGCAATTTATAATAGTCGTGCTCGTCGTCTACGGCCTTTTGAAGGCGCCGGGGCTGCTGCTCGGCAAGCCCATACCCCAGAGCGTCATTTTCATGTACATGCTCTTCGTCGTTATCGCGGTCCTCCTTGTGATGACCGCCACGGACGAGTCAACGGAAGAGCTCTTCGCGCCCGTGAGGGCGCTTGTAGAAGACCCGTCGAAAAGGCTCATAAGGAATGTCGTTTTCATTATATTGCCCCTGACGGCCGGTTACATCGCGTACGGCTTTACGAAGACCGGAGGCGGGCAGGCCGGATTGAGGTCCGTCCACCCGGCACCACCTTTGGAGATGAGGGCCTACGGCAAGGCCTTCGACCTCTCGACCCTTGTGAACCCTTTGAGGAGGCTTGAGAAGGAAGACCCGGCGGAGTTCAAAAGGAACGTGGAGGAAGGCGGGGCCGTCTACTTCAGGAACTGTTTTTTCTGCCACGGGGACAAGCTCGACGGGATCGGCCACTACGCCCACGCGCTAACTCCGCCGCCGCTTCCGTTCAAGGGCAGGGATACGATAGCGCAGTTGAGCGAGTCGTATCTTTTCTGGAGGATTGTGAAGGGCGGCGTGGGTCTGCCGCAAGAGGCCGGGCCAGCGGAGTCTTCGATGCCCGCGTGGGAGGAAGACCTCAGGGAGGACGAGGTCTGGAAGGTGATAACGTTCCTTTACGATTACACGGGCAACAGGCCGAGGCCGTTGGGAAGGTGAGCGGCGAAACAGTGAAAAAGATGAGTAAGAGTCTTTTAACCATATTGCTTTTATTGTCGCTGGCCGGGCTTGCGGCATCCCAGCCAACCCCTTCGGAGAAGGGCAGGGAGATATACGTTAGCAGATGCTCCTGGTGCCACGGCAGGGAGGGCAGGGGCGACGGCCCGGCGGCGGAATTCTTGAACCCTCCGCCGAGGGACTTTACCCTCGGCGTATATAAATGGAAGTCCACGCCCTTCGACGAGATAACGCCTTCTGAAGACGATTTCGTAAGGATGATAAAGGGCGTCGCTTCACACGATGGTATTCAGGGGTGGGCCGGGATGAACGGGACTTCCATGCCCGGCTGGAATGATACGCTGAGCGACGGCGAGATAAAAGCCCTTACCGGATATATTAAGGGTTTCGGCCAGCTTGAGAAGGCCGAAAAGCCATCGATAGATACCTCCGTTGTCAAGCCTTCGAGGGAGGGCGTTGAAAGGGGCAGGGGACTTTATAAGGACAGGTGCTCGGAGTGCCACGGCGAGGACGGCAGGGGCAACGGGAGAAAAAGGCTCAAGGACGACTGGGGGGCGCGCACATGGCCGAGGGACCTTACCAAAGGCTGGACGTTCAGGGCGGGCTCGAGCGCCAAGGATATATATACGCGCGTGACCGTGGGCATACCCGGCACTCAGATGCCGTCTTTCGCCGACCCTAAGAGCAGCAAGAGATTGACCGATGAGCAGAGGCGGGACGTGGCGGACTACGCCGCGTCCCTTAACGAGGCTTACAGGAAACCCGGCGCCGGGGATACGATAAGGGCGGTGAGGGTCGAAGGAGACCTGCCTCAGTCGCCTGATGACGCGGCGTGGTCGAAGGCTGCGTACGCTAACTTTTACCTATTCCCGCAGATAATAGCAAAGGAGAGACTCTATAAGCCGACGCTCGATTCGGTCTCAGTCAAGTCGCTCTATAACGACAGCAACATAGCCGTACTCATGGAATGGGACGACCCGACCCGGAGCGTCCCCGGCGACGAGAAGGCGGCTGAGCTTGCCGAAGGTGAGGTCTTCGCTGACGCCGTGGCTGTCCAGTTCCCTGCCGGGAAGGAGCTGCCTTATTTCGGCATGGGGGATGAAAGGCCGGTCGATATCTGGCACTGGCGGAGCGAAGGCGGGGAGGGCCTGCCTCAGCCGATAAGGCTCATCCGGGCGAAGGGCTTTAAAAATATTTCGGAGGCCGACACGGCCCCATCAGGGATAAGCGCGAAGGGCGTATACGAGAAGGGGAGATGGCGGGTAGTCTTCATGGGCCCGCTGACAGGGGCGGGAAAAGAGGCCGGGCAGATGGATAACCCCATACCAGCGGCCTTTGCCGCGTGGGACGGCTCGAACGGGGACAGGGGCTCAAGGCACGTCCTTACGGGCTGGAAGACGATAACGCTTGAAAGGAAGACGAAGGGGGGGTACTTCTGGGCGGTCGTTATAGCCCTGTTTGTTTTCGCGGCAGAGCTTGTCTGGCTAAGAAGCGCCGGAAAAAGTGCTTAAGAAAGCACTGATTAATCTTGTTGCCTGTCATTCTGAGGGAGCGGAGCGACCGAAGAATCTGTAACCTGATTTAAAATACTACGAGATTCTTCCCCTTCGCTTCGCTCAGGGCTTCGGCTTACACGCTCAGAATGACATGCAGCTATCGGAGGTTCTTTAATTTTTCGCCGCGCGGAAGACGCCGGAGATTAAAAGGATCGAGCCTGAGAGGATGAGGGAGAAATCGAAGAGGCCGGGGGCAAGGCCGCCTTTCAGGGAGAGCATTGTATTGAGGATGCCGAGGCCGAGCAGTACGCAGCCGAACATCCGGCTTTTGACGCCCTTTTTCTTTTCCACTGTCACCGCGCCACCCGCTTTCTTATGACTGCCATCACCTCCGGCGTTATCTCGCAAAGGCCTTTCTTTTTCGCGTAGGCCTCGACGCCGCGCCTTACCATCGCGCGGAGAAAGACCGGTACTTTCTTTAAACGCTCCTCGGCCTCGGTTGTCCATGAGGGACTTTGCGGCGCGGCCTTTTTTTCAGGTTCGTATTCGCACCACGGGTCAGCGCCCATGAGGTCGCCGGTCGAGGCCAGCGCCCGCGCCCTGCACCCGCCGCATGAGAGGGCGAATTCGCAGTCTCTGCAGGGGCCGCCCGGGCTTGCCGTGCTCAGTAGCTTGAACATCGGGTCGTTCTCAAGGATATACCCGAAGCCGGAATCTTTTATGTTAAGCGAGCCTGAGTTGACAGGTATGTAGGGGCACGGGGTGACGAAGCCGTCCGGGGAGACCCTGAGATACCCTTTCCCCGCTATGCAGCCGGAGGTGAAGGAGGCGGAGTCTATATCCTCCTCGCTTGCGATCCTGACGAAGTGCGGGGCGCACCTTGCGCGTACCAGCAGCCTGCCTTTATAATCTTGCCCGGCCCTTGCGATATATCTCAAGACCTCCTCATACTCCTTCGGCGTCAGGTCGGTCATCTCCTGCCCCCTGCCGGTGCATACGAGGAAGAAGATGTTCACCGCCATCGCCCCTTTTTCCACGGCGAGGCGGATGATGCCGGGTATTTCGTTCTTATTCTCCCTTGTGGCCGTGAACTGGAGCTGGAAGGCGCATTTATTCTCCCTCAGGATATCGATAGCCTCCATCGTCCGTCCCCACGCGCCTTCCATGCCCCTGAAGCGGTCATGATAAGCGGGCCCGGCTGAATCGAGGCTCAGGCCGAAGCCCTTGACGCCCCCATCCATCAGCCTCTTTACTGAATTGTCGTTGATGAGCGTACCGTTGGTGCCGATGACGACCGTAAAGCCAAAGGCAGATGCGTAACTGGCTATCTCAAAGATATCGGGGCGCAGCAGCGGCTCGCCCCCGGTAAGGATGAGCATGGCTTGCGGGCTTGTCGAGGATATACGGTCAAGGGCCTTCTTTGCTTCGAGGGTGGTAAGCTCGCCTTCCCCGGAAAGCTCTTTGGCGTCGAGGTAGCAGTGGGCGCATTTGAGGTTGCATTGCCGGGTGATATTCCAGGAGATAAGGAAAGGGGGGGCGGACTCCATACGGTCATCCTTCCATCTTCTTACGGACCTTCCGCATGTAGCCGGGCGTTATCTCCTTTAAGCCTTCCTTTCGGGCGGACTCCTCGACCATGTCCTTCACAAGGGCCCTCGCGAACGCGGGGATGGAAGACAGTATCAAGGACGCCCCTTCGGTCCAGGCCGGGCCTTCATCCCGCGTAGCATTTGCCTCAGGGATCAACTCATGCGACGTGACGAGGATATTGGCGGAGCACTCCCTCAGGCAGTTCTCGGTGGTAGAGCCGATATCGAGGGACGGGGTCGCGTGCGCGCCCGTCCTGCCCAATACGATAAGGAAAGGTCTTATTGATTCGGCGTATCTGATTATCTCGGCCGATGCCTTGCCGGAAAGGAGGGTCGTCTTAATACTAACGCCGCCCTTCCGGGCGATAGACGAGGCGGTATCGAGGTGGCCGCGGTATATCCTGGCGAGCCCTTTGTCTATTATCTCCTCGTGGAGTTTTTCCTGCTCCCGGAATTTAAAGAGCCTGCCTGCCTCCTCGGAAAGGACCCCGGCCAGCGAGCGGAAGGCGACATTATGGAAGCAGGGGTCGAAGACGCTTACCGCCTCTACCGGCAAGCCGAATACACTCGAAAGCCTCAAGGCCCGCTCTAAGCCGCCGAAAGAGGCGGGGCTTCCGTCCACGCAGACGAGGATACCGCCTTTCGGGGCGGTAAAAGAGGAGTCCTTGACTGCCAGCAGGTCGGCCTTTATCTTCCTTACGACCCTTTCGCAGACGCTGCCGACCCTGACGGGCTCGGTCCTGCCGAGGCCGAAGGCGCCCATGACGACGAGGTCGTAGCCTTCTCCGGTCTCCTTTACAATCTCCTCGAAGTTCTTGCCTTCCCTGCTTACGCCTCTTGACTCGATCCCCAGCGCCTTCGCCTTGGCGAGGAATACGGCGGTGTAGGAGTCGGAGATAATCCTCAGGCCCTTTGTGATGAGGGTGTCGTGGACCTCCCGCTGGTTTTTCAGCGCGTCTTCCTCGCGGTATTCTTCGGGAAGGCCGCCTTCCATCTGGCGGAACCGCTCGTTATGGAGCCGCGCGGCGTAGACATGGCAGCCCGTGGCCTCCGCGCCTTCGGCGCGGGCGATCTCAAGGCCGAGGTCAACTCCGGCAATGGAGTAATCGGAGTTATCGAGGCAGAAGAGGATATTCTTAGACATAATAGGTAGCCTTATTTTATCCCATCTAAGGATAAAAATGGAAGTGGTTTTAGGCGCCGGGCTATTGCCTGTAGGCCCGGAGGAGGTAGAGGCTCAGGACGATGATGACGACAAGCGGTAGGCTTATTATGTGGACCTTGATGAACTCGACGAGTGTGGCGTAGAACGCCTCTTCCACCGTGAAGCTCGGCGGGTAGAAGGTCTTGAGATAATGTATCTCCTCGACAGAGTGCCATGATACGCCGGTTATTATGATGAGGCTTAAGGCTATCACGGCCCAGAGGATTATCCGGGATGTCTTCATTTTTTCTCCTCCCCTTGCCCGGCTCTTTCCCTGACAAAACGCCGAAAGATACCTTTATTATATCCGATAGACGGGTTCAGTCAAAAGTGGGGGTGTTAGAAGAGGCCTATCTGGCGGGGGCCTGCCGGGGTTATCGGTTCGGCCTTGCCGAATATCTTTATCTTGCCGAACTCGCCGTCAAAGCCGGGGGTGATGCTCAGGTCGCCCTCCCGGACCTTCTTGACGGCTGTCGCGACCTTCTGCCCGGCGAGGGAGTTTAGCTCGTCCGCGCCCATGTCGAGCAGGATACTGAACTCGCTCCCGGCGGTCTCTGTAAGCCTCCGGTATTCTCTCTTGACCTTTACGGAGCTTACGCCTACGCCGAAAGACTCGGCCAGTATCTCCTCGAGCGGGACGAGGTGCCTTGCGGGGACGGCCCCCGGCGGGGTGAACCCGACGGGCCTGTCCGCAAGCTCGTTCACCCTGCTCATTACGCCGACGGTAAGGCCCCTGTTGCAGACCGGGCAGGTCCTGTTGGCCTTCAGGGTCTCCTCGGGGGAGAAGAGGACACCGCAGTCCCTGTGGCCATCGTAGTGGTACTTGCCCTCCTCCGGGAAGAACTCTACCGTGTAGAGGAACCTTTTATTGTCCTTCTTCTTTATCACGTCCATTATTTCGGAGTAGCTAATTTCGCAATCGAAGACGTTGGCCTCTCTGCCGAGCTTCGAGGGGGAGTGGGCGTCCGAGTTGGAGATGAGGGTAATGTTATCGAGGGCCGAGAGCCTCCAGTTCATCTCAGGGTCCGAGGAAAGCCCGGTCTCTATCGCGTGGATGTGCCTTGAGTAGTCCCCGAAGCATTCTTCTATCGAATCGAAGCCGGACTTCGAGCCGAATACCGAGAACCACGGCGTCCACGCGTGGGCGGGCACGAGCATGGAGGAGGGGTCGGAGTCGAGGACTATCTTGATGAGGTCTTTGGCTGAAAAGCCGAATATCGGCCTGCCGTCGGATGAGACGTTGCCGAGACGGGAGAAGGCAAGGTTCATCTTCCCGGCCGCCTCGATCGACGGGGCGAAGATGAGGCTGTGTATCTTCCGGGTCTTCCCGTCCTGTGTATAGATGTTGCTCACCTCCGCGGTGAGCAAGAAGCGCGCGCCTTTGCCTTTGTCCTTCTTGAGGGTAAAAAGCCCCGGCTCGGCGGGCTCCAGAAGCTCTTCCATCGAGGCGAAGTGCGCCGGGTGGGTGAAATCCCCGGTGCCGAGGATATCTATGCCCTTTACCCCCGCCCAGAGGGATAAGGTGTTGAGGTTCATATCCCTGCTGGTCGCCCTTGAGTATTTCGAATGAATGTGGAGGTCGGCTATGAGGCGCATAAAAAATCTTTATGAAAGCTCTAATTAAATCGTGTCTTCTTGTCATTCTGAGGGAGCGCGCGACCGAAGAATCTCGTACTCGATGATTTTTTGTAATTCGAGATTCTTCGCTCCGCTCAGAATGACATGCAGTTGTTATTATTCAGAGGTTCTTTAACATTAAAAAGGCAGCTTAAAAGCCAGGATGCCAGTGCTTACGCGACGCAGAAAACGAAGCAGATTGGGCTTTTTGAGCAGCCTGCTACATGCCCATTATGCTGTAGCCCGAATCGACGTGGATTAGCTCGCCCGTTACGCCGCTCGATAAGTCGCTTAAGAGGTAGAGGGCCGTTTTAGCGACGTCCTCCTGGGTGATGTTTCTCCGCAACGGCGCCTTTGCCTCGACCATGTCGAGTATCGCCTTGAAGCCGGAGATGCCCATTGCCGCAAGGGTCTTCACGGGACCCGCGGAGATGGTATTGACCCGTATGCCCTTGGGGCCGAGGTCGGCCGCGAGGTAGCGTGCCGAGGCCTCGAGCGCGGCCTTGGCCACCCCCATCACGTTATAGTTCGAGATGACCTTTTCGCTCCCGTAATAGCTCATTGTGATGATCGAACCATTCCTTCCTTCCATAAGCGGCGCCGCCCCTTTAGCGAGAGCCACGAGGGAATAGGCGCTTACGTCGAGGGCGAGCTTGAAGCCGTCCCTCGTGGTATTCAGGAACTCGCCCTTCAGCTCTTCCTTCTTCGCGAAGGCGAGGGAGTGGACGAGGGAGTCGAGCCCGCCCCATTCTTTTTTGAGCGTGTCGAAGACGGAATCTATCTGGGCATCGACGGTAACGTCGCAGGGGAGTATTATCCTGGAGCCGAGCGACTCGGCCAGCGGCCTTACCCTTGATTCAAGCGCCTCTCCCACGTATGTGAAGGCAAGCTCCATGCCCTCCCTGTGAAGGGCCTGCGCTATCGCCCAGGCTATGCTCTTTTCGTTGGCGACCCCGAAGATAACGCCCTTTTTGCCGCTAAGAAGCGCCATAAATACCTCCTATAAAAAGAAAATAAACCGTACCTTCTTCTAACATTAATCGGCCCCCTATTCAACTGTTCTTTCGGGGGTCGGCTTGCCGTGGCACAGGGTTTCTGATAGATTTAGTATAGGCGCCGGGGTCCGGCGGGACTGAGGCCGTGTTTTCCGCAACCGGAAGATACCTAAAAAAGGAGTTGCCACAATGCTTTTCGACCATATCGAGGAAAAAGAGGCGGTAAAGAGGGCGGCCCTCATCGAGATAAACGGCTACAGGTTCTACTCGCTCCTTGCCGAGAGGGCCGAGAACAAGGAGGCCAAAGCGGCTTTCAGGCTCCTGGCCGAGGACGAGAAAAAGCACCTGAAGGCCCTCGAGACCCGGTTCTTCCCCGAGGCGGGCTTCTCCGACGAGATAACGGAGGAGGAGCTTATAATAGAGGATTACCTCGAAAAGAGAGGGGTGGCCGATATCTTCACGAGGCGCATAAACGTCGATAAGCTCGTCCACGCCATAGACAGCCCGAAAAAGGCGCTCATAGTGGCGCTCGACACCGAAAGGCATTCCGTCGAATACTTCGAGCACCTCGCCCGGAGGACCAGGACTGACGAGGGGAGGAAGATTTACCTTGAGCTGGCCGACGAGGAGAGGTCCCACGTAAGGCAGATCGAATCGATGCTCGCCACAAGGTAAAAAGCTGCAAAATCCTGAACACGCATAGCGAGCGCATGAACGAGCGAATTGAAATTAAACTTCCTTATGTGTCGAAGATTCCCCGAAGAAAAGCTGCGGGGAGATGAAAATTCTCCGCCATAAATGGCGGAGAATTTTGATGGTACGGAAGGTCATTTTTATTTGCCAGCCTTGACCCGCCGCTAAAGCGACGGGTCAAGGCTGGCATACCCATTCAACGCTGGAATGGAATAATCTATCCTATGCCGGAACTGAGACTGAACCTCGTGACGAGGGAATGGGTAATAATAGCCACCGAGCGGGCCAAGAGGCCCATGGATTTCAGGAACAATATCGAGCGCCCCGCGCCCCCGCCTTTTTTGCATTCCTGCCCGTTCTGCCCCGGCAACGAGCATAAGACCCCGGAAGAGCTCTTCCGCCTTTCCGCGGACGGAGGGTGGAAGATAAGGGTCGTATCCAACAAGTACCCGGCCCTGTCGAGGACAGGGGAGAGGAAGAGGTCCGTCGACGGGTTCAGGCGCTCCATGACGGGGGTCGGGCTGCACGAGATAATAATCGAGAGCAGCCTCCATAACCTCAGCACCGCCTTCATGGAGCCCGCGCATATACAGGACGTGCTACGCATCTACAAGGGCAGGTTCATGGAGGCGCACAAAGACCCGAGGGTCGAGCACGTGATAATCTTCAAGAACCAGGGGGAGGCGGCCGGGACGTCTATAGAGCATGCGCACTCACAGCTCGTGGCTACCCCCGTGATGCCCGTACAGGTCAGGGACAGGGTGCAGGCCGCGCTCCATTTCTTCGACGATACCGGGGAGTGCATGATATGCTCGATACTCAGGAAGGAGAGGGAGGAAGGGGTGAGGGTCGTGACCGACACGGAGCACTTCCTGACTTTCATACCCTACGCCGCGCTTTCGCCGTTCCACACGTGGATATTCCCGAAGAGGCACTCGGCGGCCTTCTCGTCGATAACCGAAGACGAGATAAAGGACCTTGCGTTCCATTTGAAGACTCTGTTGCTGAAGTTCCATTACGGGCTCGATAACCCGGACTATAACTACGTGATAAGGTCGAGCAGGCCCCAGGACAACCTGAACGAGTACTGCCACTGGTATTTCAGCATAGTGCCGAGGATAACGAAGACGGCCGGGTTCGAGCTCGGCAGCGGCATGTTCATCAATACCAGCGCGCCGGAGGATAGCGCGAAGTTCCTGAGGACGGCGAGGACGGAATAGGAAACCCATGCGATACAGGAACCCGCTCCCGACGGTCGATATCATAATAGAGATGAAGGGCGGGGGGATAGTCCTCATAGAGAGGAAGAACGAGCCAGGGGGGTGGGCGATCCCCGGGGGCTTCATCGACGCCGGGGAGTCGGCCGAGGACGCGGCCGTGAGGGAGGCGCTTGAGGAGACCTCCCTGAAGGTCAGGCTGAAGGCGCAGCTCCACGCGTACTCGGACCCGAAGAGGGACCCGAGGGGCCCGACGGTTTCAATAGTGTTTGTGGCCGAGGCGGAAGGGAAACCTGTAGCCAGGGACGACGCGAAGTCCGCGAATGTGTTCAGCGAAGGGGAACTGCCGGGGCCGCTGGCGTTCGACCACGATAGGATATTAAAGGACTACTTCAGGTGGAAGAGGGAAGGGTGGAAGGTCTTTGAGTTGTAGGTGGGGTCTTTGGTGCGCGGGCCCGTGGAAACCACGGGCCCGCGCTTGTTTTTCTGGGAGACGCGATTTTCAGGGTTCAGGTGCATACCTGAACCCACGATAGGGAAAGGAGAGATTATCATATAATCCCCCTTTCTCCCCCTTTAAAAAGGGGGATTCAAAAAAGACCTGAAAGGATGAGATTCTTCGTCGCCTCTGGCTCCTCAGAATGACGACTTCGCGGATCCCTTTCCGCATCTTGTTAGAATTATGGAGGTTATCCGAGTTTTTCCTTGAGGAGCTTGTTTATCACCTGCGGGTTGGCCTTGCCTTTGGTTGCCTTCATCGCCTCGCCCACGAAAAAGCCGAGGAGCTGTGTCTTCCCGGCCCTGTACCGTTCAAGGTTATCGGGGTTGGCTTTTATTATGTCGTCTATTATTCTTGCAAGCTCGTCCTCGTTAGAAATCTGGACGAGGCCCTTTGCCTTGATTATCTCCTCTGCCGGTTGAGATGTCCGGTACATCTCCTCGAAGACCTCTTTGGCCGTCTTGCCGCTTACGACCCCGTCCTTTACGGCCTTTATGAGCCCGGCCAGAGACTGCGGGCTTACGGGGCAGTCCTTAACGTCACCGGAGCCTTCCTTCAGGAGCCTCAGGACCTCTCCCATCACCCAGTTGGACGATACCTTCGGCTCACCGGTGGCCTTGACGGTGGCCTCGTAATAGTCGGCGAGTGCTCTCGAAGCAGTAAGCACCCCGGCGTCATACTCGGGTATACCGTACTCGCCGGCGAACCTCTCCCTCTTGGCGCGGGGGAGCTCAGGCATCTCGTTACGGAGCTTATCGACGAGCCTGTCTTCGACGATGAGGGGCAGGAGGTCAGGCTCCGGGAAGTAACGGTAGTCGTGCGCCTCTTCCTTCGACCTCATCGAGGCGGTCACACCCCTGGCCGAGTCGAAGAGGCGGGTTTCCTGTACGACCTTGCCGCCGCCATCGACGACGTCTATCTGCCTCTGTATCTCGTAGTCTATCGCCTCCTTCACGAACTTGAAGGAGTTCATGTTCTTAAGCTCCGCCTTTGTGCCCAGCTTCTCCGCCCCGATGGGCCTTATCGATACGTTCGCGTCGCAGCGGAAGCTCCCCTCCTCCATATTGCCGCTGCATATCTCGAGGTAGACGAGTATGTCGCGGAGCGCCTTTAGATAGGCCTGGGCCTCGTCCGAGGTGCGCATGTCGGGCTCGCTCACGATCTCTATGAGGGGGACGCCCGTCCTGTTGAGGTCCACGAAGCTGTAGTTCGCGTCCTCAGGCCCCTCGCCGTGGAGGAGCTTACCGGCGTCTTCTTCCATGTGGACGCGGGTTATGCCGATCTTTTTCGTGGTGTTGTCGACGTCTATATCGAGGTGACCGTGCTCTGCCAGAGGCTCTGAGTACTGGGAAATCTGGTAGCCCTTCGGCAGGTCCGGGTAGAAGTAGTTCTTCCTGGCGAATACGGACCTGGGGTTTATCCTGCAGCCGACCGCGAGCGCCATCTTTACGGCGAACTCGACGGCCTTTCTGTTGAGCACCGGCAGCACGCCCGGCATGCCGAGGCATACGGGGCAGACCTGCGTGTTCGGCTCGGAGCCGAACTTCGTGGAGCAGCCGCAGAAGAGCTTCGAGCCGGTCAGGAGCTGGGCGTGGACTTCAAGGCCGATTACCGCTTCGTATTTCATCTATGAGGACCTCTTGCGTTGAATTTTATAGCCGCGGCCTTTGTTTGTGCCAGTCGGTGGCCTGCTCGTAGGAGTACGCGGCTTTCAAGACCGTCCCTTCGTCGAGGTCCTTGCCGAGGAGCTGCAATCCTATCGGGAGGCCGTCTTTCGTGAACCCGCAGGGGATGGAGATGCCGGGGATGCCCGCGAGGTTGCACGAGATGGTGAATATGTCCGAGAGGTACATCGTAAGCGGGTCCGCGACCTTTTCGCCTAACTTGAAGGCCGCCGTAGGCGCGGTCGGCGTGGCTATCACGTCGCATTTCCTGAAGGCGGAGTCGAAGTCGTTCTTTATAAGGGTCCTTACCTGGGACGCCTTCTTGTAATACGCGTCGTAGTACCCGGCCGAGAGCGAATATGTGCCGAGCATTATCCTTCTTTTGACCTCTCCCCCGAAGCCCGCGTCCCTCGTCCTTTTATACATGTCCATGAGGCTTCCGGTCTCGTTGACCCGGAGGCCGTATTTAACCCCGTCGTAGCGCGCGAGGTTGCTCGAAGCCTCCGCCGTGGCCACGAGGTAGTAGACCGCAACGGCGTACTCGGTATGGGGGAGCGTTATCGGCACAAGCTCGGCGCCTTCTTTCTTCAATACCTCAAGCGCGCCCCTTACCGCCGCCTCGACGTCTTTATCCATGCCCTCTATGAAGTATTCTTTCGGTATGCCGACCTTCAGGCCCTTTACGCCTTTGCCGAGGAAAGAGGCGTAGTCGGGCACAGGCGCGTCTATTGAGGTCGAGTCGCGGGGGTCGTGGCCTGCCATCGCGTTAAGCATTATCGCGGAGTCCCGGACGTCTTTCGTGAACGGCCCGCCCTGGTCGAGCGACGAGGCGAAGGCTATCATCCCGTACCGAGATACCCTCCCGTAGGTGGGCTTCAGCCCGACAACGCCGCAGCAGGACGCGGGCTGGCGTATCGAGCCGCCGGTGTCGGTGCCGACGGAGGCCGCGCACTCGCCCGCCGCGACCGAGGCAGCCGAGCCGCCGGAGCTGCCGCCGGGTACTCTGGAGGTATCCCACGGGTTCAGGGTCTTGAAGAGCGCCGAGTTCTCGGTGGATGAGCCCATCGCGAACTCGTCCATGTTGACCTTGCCGAGGATAACGGCGCCCGCGTCCTTCAATCTCCTTACGACGGTTGAGTCGTAGGGAGGGACGAAGTCGGCAAGTATCTTCGAGGCGCAGGTGGTCTTTACGCCCTTCGTGCAGAAGATGTCCTTGACGGAGATAGGGACCCCGGTAAGGGGCGTGATGTCTTTGCCTCCGGCAAGTCTTTTGTCCGCATGCCTTGCGGCCTCAAGGGCATCATTGGCCGTCACGGTGATGAATGAGTGTATCTTCGGCTCGACGGATTCCATCCGGGCGAGGAATTCCTTCGTAAGACCGACGGACGAGAGCTCTTTTTTCTTAAGCCTTTCGGAGAGCTCGTGTATCGTCAAAGAGGTGATGTCCAATTCATGGCTCCTTTACTACTCGATTATCTTCGGGACCTTGAAGCACCCTTTTTCTTCTTCGGGCGCGTTACCGAGCGCCTCTTCGCGCGGCAACGACGGCCTTGTCTCGTCCTCGCGGAAGACGGTCATCAAAGGCACGGTGTACGTTGTCGGCTCTATGCCTTTCGTGTCAAGCTCCGAGAGCTTCTCGACGTAGCTGAGTATCCTCTGGAGCTGGCCGGTGTAGAGGTCTATTTCCGTGTCCGTAAGCGCGAGCCTCGCGAGGTCCGCGACGTGCAGGACGTCTTTTTTCGTGATAGGCACTGTGTCGCTCCTTGTCTTAAAATCAGTTTTAGAACTTACCATACAAAATTACCGCTTGCAAGTTCCTCAGTCGACGGAAGAACGTCCTCCGGGTGAAGCGAAAAACATTGGAAATCTGTTGACACAAAATTTCAGTAATGTTAAATTTTTGTTGTCGGTTCTTTGTAGCAACAAAACCCAAACCAGGAGGACGTGATGGCAACCGTTAAAAAACCCGCCAAGAAAAAGCCAGCCGCAAAGAAGACCGCGAAGAAGACCAACTCGAAAAAATCAGGCTGCTGCCGCTAATTAAATATCTGCAGGCTGGCGAAAGGGAGAAGGCGGGAAACCCTTTCTCCCTTTTTCTATTTGTCTTGCCGTAACACTCCTTTTCGTCCGCCTCGCACCCCATAGAACAGCCTGAAGGAAAAAACCGAATGAGAGCAGCATTCATCCAGACGTCACCTGTCTTCGGAAAAATAGCCGAAAACGTCGAGGCCGCCGTGAAGAAGATAAAGAGGCTCGACGCCGACCTCGTCGTGCTGCCGGAGCTATTCTCCACAGGCTACCAGTTCAGGTCCAAAGCGGAGCTTATGAGGCTTTCGGAGGACGCGAGGTCCGGCTACGCCGCCAGGAGGCTCATCGAGACCGCGAAGGAGAAGAAGACCTTCATAGTGGCCGGGCTTGCCGAGAAAGAGTCATCGAAGGCTTATAACTCCTCTATACTTATCGGGCCGAAGGGCTTTATCGGGCTGTACAGGAAGGCGCACCTGTTCTGGAACGAGAAGAAGATATTCGCCCCCGGGGATACGCCGTTTCGGGTTTACAGGGCCGGAGGGGCGAAGGTCGGCATGATGATATGTTTCGACTGGGTATTCCCGGAGGCGGCCAGGACGCTCGCCCTCAAGGGGGCCGAGATAATCTGCCAGCCCTCCAACCTCGTGCTCCCGTACTGCCCGCAGGCGATGATAACGAGGTCGATCGAGAACAGGGTCTTCTCCATCACCGCGAACAGGGTGGGGACGGAGGAGAGGATAAAGGGCAAGGCGCTTAAGTTCATCGGCTCAAGCCAGATAGTGTCGCCAGGGGGCAGGCTCCTTTACAGGGCCGGGGATAAAAAGGAAGAGTCGAAAGTGGTGGAGATAGACCCGGAAGAGGCGCGGGATAAGGAGATAACGCCGCTCAATAATATAATCAGGGACAGGAGGAAAGACCTCTATAAATCCTAAGCGCGTTTAGGCTACCTCTAAAAATTGTTCTTTTTCCTGATCTCTGTGTCAGGGCGAAAATAAAAATGCTCACATATTACCATATATGCTCCGCTTTTTATTTCCGCCCTTCCTTGACCTCAGAAAAAATACCTAATTTTTAGAGGCACCCTCTTTAATTTTATGCCCTCAATCCGGCTCCCAGCGGAAATGCCGGATTTCCCCTCAGATTCCGTATACTGTATACATTTTCCCCTTGACAAAAACCGAAGGTTGTTTTATCTTGCCTTCTACCCCGCATCACATTTCGTAACAATTATAACTTTTTTACAATAAATACGTTGTAAAAGGGGTCCCACAAATGCCTTTTACCTATCTGCCGGTTCTTGTCATGATAGGCCTGGCAACGGCCATGGCTATCGGGGCGCTTTTCATGAGTTTTATCTTCAGGCCCAGGAACCCCTATAGGGAGAAGCTCTCCCCGTGGGAGTGCGGCATGGAGCCCGTGGGAGAGGCCAACAGAGGCCACTTCAGGGTCCACTTCTTCATCATCGCGATACTCTTTATAGTATTCGACGTAGAGACACTTTTCCTTTTCCCCTGGGCCACGATACTGACCGAAAAAGGCTTGTCCATGTTCGTTTTCGTGGAGATGATCATATTCATAGCCGTACTTGCCCTGGGCCTCATCTACGCCTGGGTCAAAGGCGCACTGGAATGGGTCTAAGGCCCGCGCGTTAGTTTGGAAGGTTGCGGAAAATTCAAAAGAGTCATTATATGGATACCGGAAAAAACCTTTTAGAGGAAAAGCTGCTCTTCACCACGCTGGAGAACATCGGGGACGTGCTCCGGAATAACCCCATCGTCAAGGCCGTGAAGCATACGCCCGTGGTGGGGGACGTGGTAAACTGGGGGCGCTCTTCGGCGCTGTGGCCGATGACCTTCGGGCTGGCGTGCTGCGCCATTGAGATGATAGCCGCCGGATGCTCCCGCTACGACACCGACAGGATGGGCATAGTCTTCAGGCCGTCGCCGAGGCAGTCCGACGTGATGATAGTGGCCGGCACAATGACCAAGAAGATAGCCCCCGCCGTAAAGAGGCTCTACGACCAGATGCCGGAGCCGAGGTGGGTGATAGCGCAGGGGGGATGCGCCTCGGCCGGAGGGCCCTACAACACGTACGCGGTAGTGCAGGGCACGGACCTCGTCGTGCCCGTTGACGTGTACATACCGGGCTGCCCCCCGAGACCGGACGCGCTCCTTTTCGGGTTCCTCCAGCTTATCGAGAAGATAAGGCGGGAGAACCCCTTCATACTCGAAGAAAGAAATATAGGCGTATAAGATGGCCGCTGAAAAAGAAGAACTGCTCATAAACAAGGTCAAGAGCACCTTCAGGGACGACGTCCTCGAGACTTCCGTATACAGGGGGGACGTGACCCACGTTGTCGACAAAAAGGCCCTGAGGGCGGTCTGCAACTTCCTCAAGACCGACCCGGAGCTCAAGATGAACTTCCTCGTCGACATAGCCGGGGTCGATTATCACCCCGAGACGCCGAGGTTCGAGGTGGTCTACCACCTCTACTCGATAACGAGGAAGCACAGGATATGCATAAAGGTCAGGGTCAACGACGGAGAGCCGGTACCCTCGGTGACCTCCATCTGGCCCGGCGCGGACTGGCCCGAGCGGGAGGCCTACGACATGTTCGGGATAGTCTTCGAGGGGCACCCGGACCTGAAGCGCATCTACCTGGCCGAGGACTGGGAGGGCTTCCCTTTGAGGAAGGACTACCCGCTTAAGGGCTACAAGGACAGGTACAACCCCTACGGGGAAGAAAAACCCGAGAAGATATAGATGTCCGAGCGCGAGAACATAATATCCACACGTGAAGTCACCCTGCACATGGGGCCGCAGCACCCCTCCACGCACGGGGTGCTCCATCTCATACTCGACCTGCAGGGCGAAAAGATAGTGGACATACAGCCCGATATCGGCTACCTCCACAGGGGCACGGAAAAGATCGCGGAGAACCTCCTCTACCATCAGTTCGTGCCCTATACGGATAGATTGGATTACATGTGCGCCATGTCGAACAACCTGGCGTACGTGCAGGCCGTCGAAAAGCTCCTCGGCATAGAGATAACCGAACGGGCCAAGTACATAAGGGTGATCTCGGCCGAGCTCTCGAGGATAGCGGGCCACCTGCTCGCCCTGGGCTCATGGGCGCTCGACCTCGGTGCCATGACGATTCTCCTTTACGCCATGCGCGACAGGGAGATAGTCCTCGACATATTCGAGCAGCTCTGCGGCGCGAGGATGACGCTTAGCTACATGAGGGTCGGCGGGGTCAGGTACGACTTCACCGACGGGGTGAAGGAGTCCTGCGAAAGGCTCCTGGAGCTGCTGCCCGGCAGGGTCGCCGAGTACGAGAAGATACTCATAGGGAACAGGATCTGGATACAGAGGAACAGGGGCGTCGGCGTCATATCGGCCGAGGACGCGATAGCGCTCGGCCTTAGCGGCCCGGCCCTCAGGGCGAGCGGGGTGAAGTGGGACATAAGGAAGGACGAGCCCTACCTCGTGTACGACAGGCTCGAGTTCGACATACCCACAGGCGAGAACGGGGACTGCTTCGACCGGTATAACGTGAGGATCGAAGAGATAAAGCAGTCGATGAGGATAATAAAGCAGGCATTGAAGGGCATGCCGGACGGCCCCTTCAACGTCGATATGCCGCAGATTGTGCCTCCGCCGAAGCCTGAGGTCTACACGAACATGGAGAACCTCATACACCATTTCAAGTACGTTTCCCACGGCTTCAAGGTGCCCAGGGGCGAGGCGTATTCATCCATCGAATCGCCCAAGGGCGAGCTCGGGGTCTACATAGTAAGCGACGGGACGGAGAGGCCTTTCAGGCTGAAGCTCCGGGTCCCTACCTTCATGAACCTGCAGACGATAAAGACGATGTCCGTCGGCGGGTACCTCGCTGACGTGGTGGCGATAGTGTCGTCGCTCGACCCGGTCTTCGGGGAATGCGATAAATAGGCTGATACCATGCTTTCAGAGAGAGCGAAAAAGGAAATAGAGGCGGCTTTAAGGAAGTACCCGAACAGGAAGTCCGCTGTGATGGACGCCCTCCGGGCCGCGCAGAAGGACAAGGGGCACATCGCCAAGGACGACATGGACGAGATCGCCTCGATCCTCGAGATGCGGTCCGTCGAGGTCAACGCGGCCGCCGCGTTCTATACGATGTACAACGTGGACAGGCCCGTGGGCAAGTACCACATACAGGTATGCAGGAACATCTCCTGCTCGCTCCTCGGCGCGGAGCACCTCATAAAGCACATGGAGAGGGCCCTGTCAATAAAGACCGGGGAGACCACCCCGGACAAGAGATTCACCCTTTCGACTGTGGAGTGCCTCGGCTCATGCGGTACCGCGCCGATGATGCAGATAAACGACGACTACCACGAGAACCTTACTGAAGCGAAGATCGACGAGCTCCTGAAGAAACTTGAATAGCGAACGGCCGGGGCACTCCTTTTTTTAGCAGGCTGTTGAAAAACAGCATGCTAAGGCAATCCATGGATGGATTGCCAGATTGCGAGACTGAAAAAGTCGAGCAATCTGTGAGACTTGGACGGATTCATTCCGGCCAAGTCGTAGTTGAAAAAGTCCAGGACGGACTTTTTCAACTCTGATAGGAAAAGAGACGGATGGAAAAGGTCTTATTGAAAAACCTGGGCAAGCCCGACTCCCACAGGATAGAGAACTACATCGCCAACGGGGGCTACAGGGCTCTTGAGGCGGCCCTGAAATTGAAGCCCGACAACATCGTCCAGATGGTCAAGGACTCGGGGCTCAGGGGGCGCGGCGGCGCGGGCTTCTCAACCGGGTTAAAGTGGAGCTTCATACCCAAGGACCCGACCATCCCCAAGTACCTCTGCTGCAACGCGGACGAGGGCGAGCCGGGGACGTTCAAGGACAGGGGCATAATAGACAACGACCCGCACCTCCTTGTAGAGGGCATGGCCATAGCCAGCTACGCTATAGGGGCCGCCAACTCGTACATCTACATAAGGGGCGAGTTCGCGTTCGGGGCGGATAGGTTGGAGGCCGCCATAAAAGAGGCCACCGAGAAGGGCTACCTCGGGAATAATATCCAGGGGTCGGGCTTCTCGCACAACATGTACGTGCACAAGGGCTTCGGGGCCTATATATGCGGGGAAGAGACGGCCCTGCTGGAGTCGATCGAGGGGTACAGGGGCCAGCCGAGGAAAAAGCCCCCCTTCCCGGCGCTATCGGGGCTTTACGCGAAGCCGACGGTCATAAATAACGTGGAAACGCTCGCGTGCATACCCGCGATAATCGAGAAGGGGCCCAAGTGGTTCTCTTCCATGGGGCCCGAGAAGAGCCCCGGGCCCAAGATATACTGCGTAAGCGGCCATGTGAAGAAGCCGGGGCTCTACGAGCTGCCGATGGGCACAACTGTGCGGGACCTAATATTCAACCACTGCGGCGGGATGCTCAAGAACAGGGAGCTTAAGGCTGTGATACCCGGCGGGGTGAGCGCGCCGATGCTTACGACGAGGGACCTCGACACCCCACTTGACTTCGACTCACTGGCGGCAAAGGGCTCGATGCTCGGCTCCGGCGCCGTTATCGTGATGGACGAATCGACCTGCATGGTGAAGATGGCGCTTATCATAAACAGGTTCTTCTCCCACGAGTCATGCGGGAAGTGCACGCCCTGCAGGGACGGCACGCCGTGGTTGACCAATATACTTAAGAGGATCGAGGGGGGGCAGGGCAGGCAGGGGGACGTCGAATTGCTTGAGAGCCTTTGCACGAACATATTCGGCCGGACGTTCTGCCCGCTCGGGGACGGCGCGGTGATGGCGCTCCGCGGGGCGCTGAAGAACTTCAGGGACGAGTTCCAGTACCATATAGACCACAAGAAATGCATGGCGTCATAATCATGGCCACTGTAAAGATAAACGGAAAAGAAATAACGGTACAGGACAACACCCTGATACTCGACGCAGCCAGGGACGCGGGGTTCGAGATACCGACCTTCTGCTATCAGGCCGACCTCATGGGCATAGGCTCATGCAGGATGTGCCTCGTCGAGATCGAGGGGCAGAAAAAACTGCAGCCGTCATGCATAACCCCCGTGCTCCACGGGATGTCCATAAACACGGAAACGCCCACGGTCATATCGGCCAGGGCCTCGATGCTCGAGTTCCTCCTTGCCAACCACGCCCTCGACTGCCCGGTGTGCGACAAGGGCGGGGAGTGCGAGCTGCAGGACATGGTCTACAAGTACGGCCCGCACAAGGGCAGGCACGCGGAGAAGAAGTTCAAGTTCCAGGAGAAGGACTACGCCTTAAGCCCGGTCATCATAAAGAACTCGAACAGGTGCGTGCAGTGCCAGAAGTGCGTAAGGGTCTGCGCCGAGGTCGTCGGAGCGAACGTGCTCGGGGCCCTGGGCAGGGGCGACCACCAGGAGGAGACGAGCTTCTTCAGGCACTTCCTCGACTGCGACCAGGACGGCAACTGCATAGAGGTCTGCCCCGTGGGGTGCTTCATGCGTCTGCCCTACAGGTACAGGACGCGCCCGTGGGACTTGAAGGGGGCCGACACCGTATGCCCGTACTGCGGCACCGGATGCAGGATGGTGATCGAGCACCGGGACGGGGTGCTTATCCGCTCGAAGGCGCAGCTCGGCGTGGGGTTGAACAGCGAAACGCTCTGCGCGAGGGGCAGGTTCGGGTGCGACTTCGCCTCAAGCACGGAGAGGCTTAAGACGCCTCTCATAAGGAGGGGCGGAAGCCTCGAGCCGGCTTCGTGGGAAGAAGCGCTCGGGTACATAAAGGAACATATCCCGGTGAATATCGGGAATAAAATGGGCGGGATAGCCTCGCCGAGGCTTACGAACGAGGAGCTGTACCTCTTCCAGAAGCTCCTCCGGGATATCTTCGGCAGCCCCAACCTCGATTCCACGGCCAGGTGGGAGCCCGAGGCAACCGAGGGCTTCATAAAGGCCACGGGCATGGACGAGGGCGGGGTGTCGGTATTCGACTGCATGGAATCGGACTCTGTCCTTGTGATAGGCTCTCACCTCTCGGACGAGAACCCGGTCACCGACTATATCGTAAGGCGCATAAAGAACACGAGGAGGATGAGCCTTATCATCGCCTCCCCGAGGGAGATGAAGCTCGACTCCTCGGCGACGATAAAGCTCAGGCATTCTCCAGGCAGGGAAGCGGCGGTCCTCGACGCTATCGCGTTGGCCGTCAACGCCGGGAAGCCGTCTCCGGCAGAGGGGGCAGCCCTGAAAGACGCTAAAATCGAAGACCTCATAGCCTCGGCGGGCGTCACCAAAGGGGCCGTGGAACAGATAGCGCAGAGGCTCCTTGCGGCGAATTCCATCGCCATAATCGCCGGAATGGAGTTCCTGAGGCACCCCGAGGGTATCCCGGAGCTGGGTCTTTTAAAGGAAGCGCTCAAGTCCTCAGGCAAGAAGGTGCTCGTCATGCCCGCGCTCGACCGCGCGAACCAGAGGGGCGCGTGGGAGATGGGCGTGCACCCGGCCTTCGGCCCCGGGTACGGGCCGGTGAAAGACAAGGGGCTCGGCTGCGCCGGCATGCTCGAAGCCGCCAACAGGGGCGACCTCGACATGATGTACATAGCCGGCGCGGACGTGGCGGCTATGCACCCTGACGAGGAGTTCACGAGGAAGGCGTTATTGAAATTGAAGCTCCTCGTCGTGCAGGATATCTTCCTGAGCGAGACCGCGAAACTTGCCCACGTGGTGCTGCCGGGGTCGAGCTTCGCGGAGAAGGAAGGGACTTTCACGAACCAGGAGGGCAGGGCCCAGATAATAAGGAAGCTCCTGCCCCCGCCCGGCAAGGCAAAGCGCGACCTCGACGTGATAAGGGCGGTCGGCGAGGTCTACGACCCGTCGTTCGGCCCGAAGATGCCGGTGCTTGTGCTCGATGAGATAAGGAACGCGGCCGGGATGTACGCGCACGTGAGCCTCGCCTTCAATAACAAAAGGAATACGGAGAACAAGCTCGACAACAGGCACGCGCTGGTGCAGGGCTCCGCGACATCGGCTTTGAGCGTGACGCGCTTCAGTGCCGCTACGACCGAGCCCGAAGGCCGGTTCCATCTGACCACGGGCAACCACCTCTTCCATTCGGGGCGGTTCTCCCGCAGGTCCGGGACCCTGCTGGGGCTCCTGAGCGCGGCGGTGGTGGAAATAAGCGAAAAGGACGCGGCCTCGTTAAATTTGAAGAGCGGGGACAAGGTAAAGGTGAAGGGCAGGCACTACGAGGCGATACTTTCGCTCAAGACGAAAAAGGGCTCGAAGGAAGGGGTGGCCTTCATAGCCGAGAACTACGACGACGTCCCTGTCAACAGGTTCTTTAAAAAGGGCGAGCCGGCCCCGAGGGTCGACATAACGAAGGTTACCTATTAAACGGCGGATGAGCCGCAGTCCCTTAAGACGCCTGACTTTAAAAAGTTGGGGAGGTGAATGAGAATGGTCGAGCCGAAACTTCTAAGAGAGATGACTTTTTTTCAGGACCTTTCGGATAACGAGATAGCAATAGTCGCGGGCGTGGTCAACAGGAAGAACTTCAAGCTGGGCGATACGATATTCAAGGAGTCCGAGGACGGCGCGGCGCTCTACATAATAAAAAGGGGCGAGGTCAAGGCGTGCAAGATAGCCCCGGACGGCGAGCTCTTCACGCTGATGATAATGAAGGACGGCGACATATTCGGGGAGATGAGCTTCCTGGACGGCAGGCCCCGCTCCGCGACCATCGTGGCGGTATCCGACCTCGACACTTTCGTCATAGACAAGAAGGATTTCGAAACGCTCGTTGACGGGCACCCGAGGATAATATACAAGTTGCTCAAGAACATAGTCTTCACCATACACTCGATAGTGCGCGGGATGAACTCGAGGTACATCGAGATGATAAATTACATGTGGGGCAGGAGAAGATAGGCACCGGAACGGCAAGGCGGTAAATAAAGGCTGCGACGGGTAATCAGGTAATAATGATGCCGGACATATCTATAATATTGGAAACGCTCCTCATAGTCGTGAAGGCGTTCATCGTGACGATGGTGCTCTTCGTCATGCCACTGCCGCTCACGTGGCTGGAGAGGAAGATAGCGGGGCACATCCAGGTGAGGCTCGGCCCGTGGAGGGTCGGCCCGCACGGGGTATTGCAGCCCTTCGCGGACATGATAAAGCTGATCTTGAAGGAGGACATCCTCCCGTACAAGGCCGACAGGTTCCTCTTTGTGCTGGCCCCCGTGCTCTCGATGGTGCCGGCCTTCGCCGTCTACGCGGCCATACCCTTCGGCGAGAGCTTTAAAATTCCCGGCATCGAAAGGGAGATGACTCTGTACCTGACGGACATGAACGTCGGGGTGCTGTACATACTGGCGGTATCGGGCCTCGGGGTGTACGGGATGATATTCGGCGGGTGGGCGTCGAACAGCAAGTACGCCCTCCTCGGCGGGCTGCGCTCCTCGGCGCAGATGATAAGCTACGAGATAGCGCTAAGCTTCGCGTCCATAGGGGTCGTGATGATGGCGAATTCCCTGAGCCTCGTGGACATAGTGAAGGCCCAGGGCGGGAGCCTCCTCAACTGGAACATATTCTACCTGCCCGTGGGGCCGATATGGTTCGCGGTCTTCATGATAGGCGGGTTCGCGGAGTCCAGCAGGATACCTTTCGACCTGCCGGAGGACGAGGGGACGCTGTCGTCCGGCTTCCACACTGAGTACAGCGGCATGAAGTTCGCGTTCTTCATGCTCGCCGAGTATATCGCGATGGTGACGATATCGGTCCTTTCGGTAATCATGTTCTTCGGCGGCTGGAACGCGCCGTTCAACATCCCGCTCCCGATACCGCCGATATTCTGGTTCGTGGGCAAGGTGGCGTTCTTCATATACGTATTCATGTGGGTGAGGTTCACCCTGCCGAGGTACAGGTACGACCAGCTCATGAACATCGGCTGGAAGATACTCATACCGGTATCTCTCGTTAACATACTGCTTACCGGGTTTATGAGGATAGGGTAGGTCAATGGGCGACGGCTTCAAGATATTCGAACTTGTGAAAAAGGTCCTCTTTACGGACTTCGTAAAGGGGCTGTCGATAACGCTCGGGTATAACGTTTCCCGGAGCATAACGCACAGGTACCCGGACGAGGAGAAGTGGATACCCTACAGGAGGTTCAGGGGCCTCCACACGCTGAACAAGGACGAGCACGGCAGGGAGCTGTGCGTGGCCTGCGAGCTCTGCTCGAAGGCATGCCCGACGCAGTGCATAACGGTCATCCCCATGGAGGACGACACCGGCAGGGGCATAGCCGACAGGGTCGCGAAGGTCTGGAAGGTAGACCTGGTGCGGTGCCTGTTCTGCGGGTACTGCGAGGACGCGTGCCCGACTCGGGCGGTGCGTCTCGGCAGGGAGTACGAGCTTGCGTGCATCGATTCGAGGTGCAACGTAAGGCAGAGGGAAGAGCTCCTCCACCCCCAGCCTACGCCCGAGGCGTTCGAGGGCGGGGTGGTGGCCAGGGCGACTTTCATAAGGAAAAAGAGGAGCATAAAAGTAAAGGCGGACCTCATGAACACTAAAAAGAGGAGCATATAGACTGCCGGAGAAGGGGATGAAAACCGGCATATAAAGGCTGTCTGCCTTAAGGGAATATAAAAGGATGGAGCAACTTTTCTTCTACATATTCGCGATTACGGCGGTGGTGGCGGCGATACTCGTGGTATCGATGAGGAACGCCATCCACAGCGCGTTTTTCCTCATCGTATGCCTTCTGCAGGTGGCGGCGATATTCGTCCTTCTGAGGTCGCCGTTCCTCGCGGCGGTGCAGGTCTTCATCTACGTGGGCGCAGTGATGGTGCTCTTTCTTTTCGCCGTGCTGGTGCTCGACGTCGGGAAAGAGGCGTTCAGGGAGCACATGCACAGCCAGAGCGTCCCGTCGCTCGTGATGGTGGCGGCGCTCCTTGTGATAATGGGTTTCATGATGTTCTCGGGGAAATTGACCGTCCCGCCCGGGGCGTATAACGAGGCGGCGCTCGCTAAGAACACCGAGGTCATCGGCAGGGCGGTATACACCAAGTTCGTATTCCCGTTCGAGGTCGTCTCGCTCCTTCTCCTCATAGCGCTCATCGGCGCCGTGGTCCTTGTCATGAGGGAGAGGGGCAAGGGCGCGGACAGAAATAAACCGGAAGACATATAAGATGATAACACTATACCATTACCTGTTCCTGAGCTTCATACTCTTCCTCATAGGCGTTGCCGGGGTGCTGTTGAGGCGCAATATAATAATAGTGCTCATGTCGCTCGAGCTTATATTCAACTCCGTCAACATAAGCCTCGCCGCGTTCTCGTATTACCTGCAGACGCTCACGGGGACGGTCTTCGTGGTGTTCAACATTACGGTGGCGGCCGCGGAGGTCGCCATAGGGCTCGCGATACTGGTAGCCGTCTTCAGGCGCAGGCAAACCGTCTACGTCGATGAGCTCGATGAGATGAGGGGATAGGATGATACAACTGGTCTGGCTGATACCGCTGCTGCCGCTCATAGGCGCGATCATAAACGGCGTGGCGGGGAGCAGGATGGGGAAGAAGGCCGTGGGGCTGGTGGCCTGCCTCTCGATGGCCGCCGCTTTCCTCATCTCGGTATCCATATTCTTCAGCCTCATAGCCCTGCCCGAGGAGGCGCGCTCGATAGAGGTCGGCGTCTTCAACTGGATAACGAGCGGGTCTTTCCAGATAGACATATCGTTCTTAGTTGACCCGCTATCCACCCTGATGATACTGGTGGTAACGGGCGTGGGCTTCCTCATACACGTATATTCGGCCGGGTACATGCACCACGACAAGAGTTACTGGAGGTACTTCTCGTACTTAAACCTCTTCGTCTTTTTCATGCTCATGCTCGTGCTCGGGTCGAACTACCTCGTGATGTTCCTCGGCTGGGAGGGCGTGGGCCTGTGCTCGTACCTCCTGATAGGGTTCTGGTACGAGAAGAAATCCGCCAGCGACGCCGGGAAAAAGGCGTTCGTGGTGAACAGGATCGGCGACTTCGGCTTCATACTCGGCCTGTTCCTCCTTTTCTGGACGCTTTCAAGCCACGGGATACACTCCTTAAGCTATAAGACGGTCTTCGCCAGCGTCCACGAGCTCGACCCGAAGGTGGTGACGGCGATAGCCGCGCTCCTGTTCGTCGGCGCGATAGGTAAATCCGCCCAGTTCCCCCTGTACGTGTGGCTGCCGGACGCGATGGAGGGCCCGACGCCGGTTTCCGCCCTCATACACGCGGCCACGATGGTGACCGCCGGGGTCTACATGGTGGCGAGGAACAACGCCCTTTATTCGATGGCGCCCGAGGTCGGGCAGGTGGTCGCCTCGATCGGGATATTCACCGCCCTTTTCGCGGCCTCCATAGGCCTTGTCCAGGACGACATAAAGAAGGTGCTCGCATACTCGACCGTCAGCCAGCTCGGGTACATGTTCGCGGCGGTCGGGCTCGGCGCGTACGTGGCCGGGGTATTCCATCTTATGACGCACGCGTTCTTCAAGGGCCTGCTCTTCCTCGGCTCCGGCAGCGTCATCCACGCCATGTCCGGCGAGCAGGACATGAAGAAGATGGGCGGGCTCCACCGCCACCTTAAGACGACGTCCATAACCTTCACGATAGGCGCGCTCGCCATAGCAGGTATCCCTCCCTTGAGCGGGTTCTGGAGCAAGGACGAGATACTCTGGGAGGCGTTCTCCAAGGGGCACCTCGTAATATGGGCCGTTGGATTGCTTACGGCCTTCATGACGGCGTTCTACATGTTCAGGCAGGTCTTCCTGACCTTCAGCGGCGAGTGCAGGGCGGACGAGCACACGAAGCACCATATACACGAGTCCCCCGCGATAATGACGGTGCCGCTCATGATACTGGCCTTCCTCGCCATTGTCGGCGGCGTGGTCGGGATACCGTTCTTCGAGGGCGGCTCGAAGCTCCATCACTTCCTTAGCCCGGTCCTTTCGCACGGCTCCCACGCCGCGGCGGCTGTCGAAGGGGCCGGTGAGGCGGTTGCTGAGGCCCACAGCAGCCTCGAGTTCATACTGATGGGCGTATCGGTTGGAGCCGGCGTGCTCGGGATATTCCTCGCGGGGCTGATGTACTTCCCGCCGCTAAAGTCGTTCGCGCCGTCTTTCTGGACGGCTGAGAACATGGCCGGGACGTTCAGCCCTCTCCATAAGCTCCTTTACAACAAATACTACGTCGATGAGATATACGACGCGGTAATAGTAAACCCGATAAAGAGGCTCTGCGGATGGTGCCTGTCTTTCGACCTCGGCGTCATAGACGGGATCGTCAACAGCGCGGCATGGATAACGAGGTTCATCTCGTGGGTGTCGCACAAGTTCGACATATACGTGGTGGACGGGCTTGTGAACTCGATGGCGACTCTCGTGAATTTCAACAGCTCCATCTGGAGGAGGATGCAGACGGGGTACCTCCAGAACTACGCCTTCATATTCGTATTGGGGGTGTTGATAGTGCTCGTAAGGGTGCTGCTGGGATAAAGGAAGAAGATGATAGAGAACGCAATACACTTCCCTATATTGACTATACTGATACTCCTGCCGGTCCTCGGAGGGGTGATAATCGCCTTCATCCCCAGGGAGAGCAAGGACGCGATAAGGTCCGCGGCCCTCGGGGTGACGATGGTGGAGTTCCTCCTGTCCATCATCCTCCTTTTCTATTTCGACAGCTCCACTTACAAGATGCAGTTCGTGGAGAAGGCGCCTTGGATACCCGGGATAGGGGTAGATTACTTCCTCGGGATGGACGGGATAAGCCTCGTGCTCATACTCCTTACCACCCTTCTGGGCATAGTAAGCGTGCTCATATCGTGGACGGCCATAGAGGAGAGGGTCAAGGAGTACATGATATACCTCCTGATACTCGAGACCGGCATGGTAGGCGTGTTCGTGGCCCTCGACATGGTGCTCTTCTTCCTCTTCTGGGAGATAGGGCTCGTGCCGATGTACTTCCTCATAGGCGTATGGGGAGGCCCGCGTAAGCTCTACGCAAACATAAAGTTCTTCCTATATACGCTCTTCGGCAGCGTTTTCATGCTCGTCGGCATACTCGCCCTCTACTACGCGCACGGCAACGCCACGGGCGAGTATACCTTCAACCTCCTTAAACTGTACGAGGTGACATACCCATTCAACCTCCAGTGGTGGGTCTTCATAGCGTTCTTCCTGAGCTTCGCCATCAAGGTGCCGGTATTCCCGTTCCATACATGGCTGCCGGACGCCCACGTCGAGGCGCCGACCGCGGGCAGCGTGATACTTGCGGGCGTGCTCCTCAAGATGGGCACTTACGGCTTTCTGAGGTTCAACCTGCCGCTATTGGCGGAGGCGAGCCATGCATTCACGCCTTACATACTTGCGCTTTCGGTCATAGGCATCGTCTACGGGTCTTTTTTGGCCATGGCCCAGAACGACATCAAAAAGCTCGTCGCCTATTCGAGCGTAAGCCACCTGGGCGCGGTGATGGCCGGGATATTCGCCATGAACCAGCAGGGCATAGACGGCGGGGTGATACAGATGATAAACCACGGGATATCCACCGGCGGGCTCTTCCTTATAATAGGCATGATCTACGAGCGGAGGCATACGCGCCTTATCGGGGACTTCGGCGGGATAGCCAAGGTGATGCCGCTGTACTCGGTATTCGTGATGATAATCGTCTTTTCGTCGATAGGGCTTCCTGGCACCAACGGCTTCGTCGGCGAGATACTGATACTCATGGGGCTTTTCAAGGCGAGCCCCCTGGCCTCCATCCTCGCGGCAACGGGCGTGATACTCGGCGCGGCCTACATGCTCTGGATGTACCAGAGGGTTATATTCGGGAAGATCAAGCACCACGAGAACGCCGAATTGAAGGACCTGAACGCAAGGGAGTTCCTGACGCTCCTGCCGATAATAGCGCTCATACTATGGATAGGGGTATACCCCAAGCACTTCTTCAAGCTCACCTCGGCCTCTACCGCGCACATAGTCGAGATGGTCAAGAAGAACCAGGCAAAGCAGCAGCCCGCAGTGGGGCACGCCTCGGTTGAGGCAAAAGCAAAGCTCGTGAAGGCTGAAGGAGAAAGCAGATGACCGGACCTGAGATCACGGGCGGGTTTCCGATACTCTCGACGCTCATATTCTTCCCCGCGTTGGGGGCGCTATTCATAATCTTTTTCCTCAAGAAGGAATGGGACGTCCTTATAAGGTGGGTGGCCCTCGGGGTGGCGTCCGTCGAGTTCCTGCTTTCGCTCTACCTGCCCTTCACGTTCGACGCTAACGACCCCGGGCTCCAGTGGGTGGAAAAGACAATCTGGATAAAGAGGTTCGGGATAAGCTACTACCTCGGGGTCGACGGGATAAGCCTGCTGCTGGTGCTCCTTACGACCCTTATAACGGTGATATGCGTCCTCGCCTCGTGGACCGACATAAAGGAGAAGCTCAAGGGCTACATGGCGCTATTCCTCCTGACCGAGACGTTCTCGCTCGGGGTCTTCATGGCCATGGACATGTTCCTGTTCTACATATTCTGGGAGGCGGTCCTCATACCGATGGTCTTCATAATCGGGATATGGGGCGGGCAGAGGAAGCTCTACTCGGCCATAAAGTTCTTCATCTTCACCTTCGTCGGCAGCTTATTTATGCTCCTCGGCGTCCTTGCGCTCTACTACTACCACGGCAAGCTCACGGGCACCTACACGTTCGATTCCGTCGTGCTCTCGCAGTCGATAATCGCCCCGGCGATACAGTTCTGGATATTCGTGGCGTTCTTCCTCGGGTTCGCCGTGAAGGTGCCGATGTTCCCGTTCCATACCTGGCTGCCGGACGCGCACACGGACGCGCCGACGGCGGGCAGCATCGTGCTCGCGGCGGTCCTCCTTAAGCTCGGCACGTACGGCTTTATAAGGTTCAGCCTGCCGCTCCTGCCGAACGCGTCCATACAGCTCGGGCCGTTCATGGCCGGGATATCGATATTCGCCATAATCTACGGCGCCCTCTGCACCATAGCGCAGAAGGACATAAAAAAGCTGATAGCCTACTCGAGCGTAAGCCACATGGGCTTCGTGATGCTCGGTATATTCGTCTTCAACGTGGAGGGGCTCAAGGGCGGGGTGCTGCAGATGGTAAACCACGGCATCTCCACCGGCGCGCTCTTCCTTCTCGTGGGGATGATATACGAGAGGGCGCATACGCGAATGATCGGCGACTACACCGGGCTGTTCAAGCAGCTCCCGGTATACGGGGTCTTCTTCCTGATAATCGCCCTTTCTTCAATGGGCATGCCCCTGACGAACGGCTTTATCGGGGAGCTGTTCGTGCTCCTCGGCGCGTTCAAGGCGAACATCTTCTACGCGATCCCGGTGGTGATAGGCGTGCTCCTCGGCGCGGTATACCTCCTGTGGCTCTTCCAGAGGATATTCCTCGGCAACTACTATTACGGCGGGAAGGGGCCTCTCCTCGACCTTGGATTCAGGGAGATAATCGTGGCGCTGCCGCTCATCATATTGGTCTTCTGGATAGGGATATTCCCCAAGCCTTTCCTGATGGCGATGGACGCGTCGCTCAATAACCTCATAAAGCAGGTGGAGACGAATTACAGGAAGGGGAGCGATGCGAGCGCGAACGTCACGGCGAGGCTTCAGGCCCCGTCCGCCGAAAGGGCAGGACAATGATCCCACTTTCAAGCCTTAATATAAGTTTCGCGTCCATAATGCCTGAGATGCTCCTTACGGGGCTCGCGCTGCTGGTCCTCGTGCTCGACCTCTTCATCCGCGAGGAAAAATCCGTCCTCGGCTATGTAAGCGTCATAGGGCTCATAGCGCTGATACCTGTTTCCGCCAGGACTATCGAGGCCAAAGCGTCGTTCGGGGGCATGGTCATGGCGGACGAGTTCGCCGCCTACTTCAACGTCATCTTCATAATCGCCGCGATATTCACGATACTCATCTCCATGGATTACCTGAAGAAGATGAACGTCCGCAGGGGAGAGTACTACCATATAATCCTTTTCTCGACCGTCGGCATGATGGTCATGGCGTCGGCCAACGACCTTGTGACCTTATACGTCGGGCTCGAGCTCATGGCCATGTCGTTCTACATACTCGTGGCGTACAGGATCGCCAGCGCGAGGTCGGTGGAGGGCGGGCTCAAGTACTTCGTCCTCGGCGCCCTTTCGTCGGGCATACTGCTCTACGGGATATCCTTCACGTACGGCGCGAGCGGCTCGACCAACTTATCCGAGATAGCAAGGCAGCTGGGCGGCTTCCAGAACCCGTTCCTCATCCTCGGCATAGTCCTTATAACCGTCGGTTTCGGGTTCAAGGTGGCGGCGTTCCCGTTCCACGTATGGACGCCGGACGTGTACGAGGGCGCTCCGACGCCGGTGACGGCGCTCCTTTCAATAGGGTCCAAGGCGGCCTCTTTCGCGGCCTTCATGAGGGTCTTCATGGTGGCCTTCCCCGCCTTCCACGCGCAGTGGGGCGAGATACTCTGGATGCTCTCGGCGGCTACCATGATATTCGGCAGCGTCGTCGCCATAGCGCAGAAAAATATCGTGCGCATGTTGGCCTATTCTTCAATTGCCCACGCCGGGATAATAATGATGGGGCTCCTCGTGTACAACGACCTCGGGGCCGGAGGGGTCCTGTATTACCTCCTTGTCTACGCCTTCATGAACATGGGCGCGTTCGCCATAGTGGCGCTTTTCAGGAACGACAGGATTGGCGAGAGCATAAGCGACTACAGCGGGCTTGCCTCCAGGAGGCCGGTGCTTTCGTTCCTCATGGCCCTTTTCCTCCTTTCCCTCGCGGGCATCCCTCCCACGGGCGGGTTCGCCGCGAAGTTCTTCGTCTTCTCGGCGGCCATAGACGCGAGGTACTACTGGCTCGCGGCCATAGGGGTGGTGACAACGGCGATATCGCTATTTTTCTACGCCAAGGTGATATTCTACATGTACATGAGGGAGCCGGACGGCGAGGCCGTCATGCCCGAATCCGGGGTGTTATATAACGTGGTGCTCCTTGTGACCGCTTTCGGGACGGTCTTCCTCGGGATATATCCGACCCCTTTCATCGATATGGCGATAAAGGCGGTAAAGCCGCTTTTGATGTAACAGGCTGCTGAAAAAGTAATCTGCTTCGTTGTCATCGTCGCTCGTAATTGCGACGTACGAAAAAAGTACGTCTCATTCCTAAGCTCCTTGACGCCTCGCATCTGGTGCTTTTTGAGCAGCCTGTTTGGAATTTTGCTTTTTCAGCACCCTTAGTAAGGAGAAGCGTATATGGCGCACGACAACAACAGCCATGGCAGCAAGGAGCAGGCAAAGCCGCAGGAGGACGCCGGGGTCAGGCACTGGTGGAGGCTGCCGTTCGACCCCACCACGAACTTCTCGCTCCTCGGATTTCTCCTCGGGGGGTTCCATTGGGAATCGAACCTTAGAAAGAGGGTGGACCTCACCCTAAATGAGTAGCAGAACCTTCCCTTCGCCCGCCAAGGTAAACCTCGTCCTACGCGTCATAAGAAAAAGAGAAGACGGCTTCCACGAGCTCTTCTCGGTCATGCAGCCCGTAAGCCTTTACGATTACATCACGATAGAGGTCGCGGAAGGCGATTCCATATCCGTATCCTCGGATAGAAGCGACATACCCTCCGACAGCTCGAACCTCGCGTACAGGGCGGCAAGGCTGTTCCTTGACCTCGCGGGCATAAAAAGAAAGGTCGGCATACACATACAGAAGAACATCCCCGTGGGTGGAGGGCTCGGGGGCGGCAGCTCGAACGCGGCTACAGTGCTTACGGGCCTGAACGAGATTGCAGGGGCCGGTATAGACCAAAAGGCGCTCCTCGATGCGTCCTCAAGCCTCGGCTCAGATGTGCCGTTTTTTGTGTTGAAGGGGGCGGCCAAGGCAACCGGCAGGGGGGAAGTGCTTGAAAAGATTACACTTCCGAGGTTCAACTACGTGCTCGTAAACCCGGGCTTCCACGTGTCCACCGCATGGGTATATAATAATTTAGACTTGACAAAAAAAGTGGAAGATAATATTCTATCGTATTCCGAGGCGGGCCTGTGGGAAGGCGGAAACATTACGCGCCTTCTCGCGAACGACCTCGAGGCCGTAACAATAAAGCGTTATCCCGTTATCTCAGAGCTTAAAAAGGAGCTGGCCGGGCTGGGGGCCCTCGGGGCGCTGATGTCCGGAAGCGGGCCGACCGTCTTCGGGATATTCCCTGACCGCGACAGCGCTCTTTCGGCCTTCAACTCCCTTAAAGGGAGCCTTGATAAGAGGTTCCCGGTCTTCTTCGCCGAGGGGCTCGGCTGAAGAAAAGACCCGGGCCAGCCATCCGGCGGCCGGGGGGCAAGGGTAGGGGGAGGGGCATGGGATAACCCGCTTGCAGTAGGCATCCAGCGGCCTTTGGGCCTTTTGGGGCGTCGCCAAGCGGTAAGGCACGGGGTTTTGATCCCCGCACCCGGAGGTTCGAATCCTCCCGCCCCAGCCACTAAATCCATCTGAACCGGAACCGAGAAATGGAAAAGATCAAGGTCTTTACCGGTAACGCGAATAAG
Organism: Deltaproteobacteria bacterium; assembly: GCA_016219015.1. Lineage (GTDB taxonomy): Bacteria > Desulfobacterota > GWC2-55-46 > GWC2-55-46 > GWC2-55-46 > JACRCL01. The sequence goes on along the minus strand of JACRCL010000010.1, from coordinate 39,347 downwards.
CCGCTTGCGCTGGAGATATGCGGCCATCTGGGGATCCAGCTCGGCAAGTCCGAGGTAAAGGGCTTTAGCGACGGCGAGGTCTTCGTAGAGATACAGGAGAGCGTGAGGGGGGTGGAGGTATACGTCGTGCAGTCAACCTCGCTGCCCTGCAACAACAACCTCATGGAGCTCCTTATAATGTTAGACGCGTTCAAGCGGGCCTCTGCCGGGTCGATCACCGCGGTGCTCCCGTACTACGGGTACGCCAGGCAGGACAGGAAGGTGGCTCCGAGGACGCCGATCTCGGCAAAGCTCGTGGCGGACCTGATAACGGTGGCGGGAGCCACGCGCGTGGTGTGCGTTGACCTCCACGCGGGGCAGATACAGGGCTTTTTCAATATCCCGGTCGACCACCTCTACGCGACCCCCGTTCTCCTCAACTATATAAAGGAGAACTTCCACAACGACATCGTGATAGTCTCTCCGGACGCCGGCGGGGTCGAGAGGGCGCGGGCCTTCGCCAAGAGGCTCGGCGCGAACCTCGCGATAATAGACAAGAGGCGGCCGCGGCCCAACGTCTCGGAAGTGATGAACATAATAGGCGAGGTCGAAGGCAAGACCGCCATAATACTGGACGACATGATAGACACCGCCGGGACGATCACGCAGGCGGCCGTCGCGTTGAAGGAGAAGGGCGCGAAGCAGGTCTACGCCTGCTGCACGCACGCCGTGCTCTCGGGCCCCGCCATAGAGAGGCTTGAGAAATCCCCCATAAAAGAGCTCGTCGTAACGAACACTATCCCGAAGAGGGACAACGCCACATCGGATAAGATAAAAAGGCTTTCAGTCGGCCCGCTCCTCGGAGAGGCCATAAAGAGGATACATTACGGGGAGTCCGTAAGCTCGCTTTTCGTTTAAAGCGCGGCGTCCGGCTGAAGGCGAACAGAAAATCACCGGAGGAGCAAAATGGAACGGATAAATCTATCGGCAAAGTCGAGGCAGGAGACCGGGAAGGGCCCGGCAAGGAGGCTGAGGAACTCTGGCCTTGTGCCGGCCGTGCTTTACGGGTCGGGGATAAAAGGGGCTGTGACGATATCGCTGAACGGCAAGGAACTCGATAAAATCCTGCATACGGCCGCGGGGGGCAACGTCCTTGTGAACCTGAACGTCGAGGGCGCCAAGAACCGCATCGTGATGTTCAAGGACGTGCTGCGCCATCCCCTGAAGGGCTCGATCGAGCATGTGGATCTCCTTGAGATACTCATGGACCACAAGCTGACGGTCGAAGTGCCTGTGCATATCGTCGGCAAGGCCGCGGGGCTCGCGTTCGGCGGGATAGTATCCCAGGAGCACAGGAAGATAAGGATAGAGTGCCTGCCCACGCATATACCGGACTCTTTCGACCTGGACGTAACGCCGCTCGGCATAGGACAGTCTCTCCACGTAAAGGACATACAGCTCGCCGAAGGGTTGAGGGCGCTGGACGACCCCGACATGACGATAGTGTCGATAGTGGCCCCGACGGCCGAAGTGGCGCCGAAGACCGCCGAAGAGGTCGAGGCTGAGCTGGCAAAGAGCTTCGAGGAGAAAGAGGAAGCCAAGAAGGAAGAGGAAAAAGAGTAGTCCTCCGCCTGATGGCCCGCCTTTTTTAAAATTCAGGAGATCGGGTAGGGGTTATTGCTTCTTATCGTGGGATTAGGGAACCCCGGCAGGGAATATGAGGGCACAAGGCACAACGCCGGGTTCATGCTCCTTGACCGGATCGCCTCAAGCCATAAGATAAGGTTTACCCGGGCCGCAAGGGCCCTGTCCGGCAGGGGAGCGGTGGCCGGGCAGGATGCGGTGCTGCTGAAGCCGCAGACGTTCATGAACTTGAGCGGCCAGGCTGTCCGGGAGGCTGTAGAGGCCTTCTCAATCGAACCCTCCGAGATAATCGTGGCGTACGACGACTGCGACCTGCCCCTTGGAAAGATAAGGCTCAGAAAGGGAGGGGGGAGCGGCGGGCACAAAGGTGTCGCCTCCGTAATAGAGCGCATCGGGACCCGGGAGTTCAAAAGGGTAAGGCTCGGCGTAGGAAGGCCACCGGACGGGGATACCGTCGAGTATGTCTTGAGCCCTTTCAACCCAGGGGAGGAAGAGGCCCTCGAAAGTATGCTCGACAGGGGGGCCGGGGCCGTGGATGCATTGATAGCGGAAGGGATAGACGCGGCGATGAACAGGTTCAACGCGGATTAAAGCCCCGAACAAAAGGGCGTGCATCAAAAGATTTACCGTGAAATAACATTTTGAAAGGAGCAGGATCCCGGTATGGAAGGTATTACCAATTTGGCGCCGCTATTGGGCGTGGGCGGCCTCGTAATCGCATTCTTCATATATCTCTATATCGCCAAGCAGCCCGACGGGAACTCCAGGATGAAGGAGATAGCCGAACTCATCCACGGCGGGGCGATGGTCTATCTCAAAAGGCAGTACTCGATACTCTTCATATTCATAGCGGTAGTCTCGACCGCGCTCGCGATATTCATAAACGTCCCCACGGCCATAGCGTACGTGGGCGGGGCGTTATCCTCGATGCTCGCCGGGTACTTCGGCATGATGGGGGCGACAAAGGCGAACGTAAGGACGGCGGAGGCGGCCAACAGGTTCAAGCCGCTGATGGGCAAGGCCCTTTCGATGGCGTTCCTCGGCGGCTCCGTGATGGGGCTTTCGGTGGCGAGCCTCGGAGTGATCGGGGTCGGGATATTCTTCATACTCTACGGCAAGCCCGAGACGGCGGCGATAATAAACGGCTACGCCATGGGCGCGTCGTCGATAGCCCTCTTCGCGAGGGTCGGCGGCGGCATATATACGAAAACGGCTGACGTAGGCTCCGACCTCGTCGGCAAGATTGAGGCCGGTATACCCGAGGACGACCCGAGAAACCCCGGCGTCATAGCGGATAACGTGGGCGACAACGTCGGAGACGTCGCCGGGCTCGGCGCTGATATCTTCGAGTCGTACGTGGGCGCGATAGTCGCGGCCATAGCGCTCGGCGCAACGGCGCTTTCAACGGATATAGCGGCCTTCGGGTCCAAGCTGGCGTTGATGTCCTACCCGGTCCTCCTCGCGATGGCCGGACTCATCGCATCGGTGCTCGGCATCTTCGCGATGAACTTCCTCGAAAGGTTCGACCCGGCGGCGGCGCTCAGGTACGCGACGTTCATAGCCACAGGCATCTTCATAATAATCGGCTACTTCGTCACGGTCTCGGCCGGCCTCGCTCTGCCGGTCTTCTGGGCGGTGCTCGCGGGCTGCATCGGCGGCATAGCCATAGGCCTTATAACGGAGCATTTCACTTCAGCCGGGCCGGTGGAAAGAATTGCCGAGGCGAGCCAGACGGGGGCGGCTACCAACATCATAACAGGGCTCGCGGTCGGGCTGCAGTCGAGCGCATTCCCGGTGATATCGATATGCGTGGCGATATACATATCCAACTACTTCGCGGGCATCTACGGGATCGGCATAGCCGCGGTGGGGATGCTCGCAACGACGGGTATAATAATGAGCGTCGACGCGTACGGCCCGATAGCGGATAACGCCGGCGGCATCTCCGAGATGAGCGGGCTCGGCAAAGACGTAAGGGCCATCACAGACAGCCTCGACGCGCTCGGCAACACCACCGCCGCGATAGGCAAGGGCTTCGCCATAGCATCGGCGGCCCTGACGGCGCTCGCGCTCTTCTCCGCGTACGGACAGTCGATAAGCACCAAGATAGGAAGGCCTTTTGAAATAATGCTGACCGACCCCAACGTCGTCATAGGGCTCCTCGTTGGAGGGATACTGCCGTTCTTCATAGGCGCGCTCACCATGACGAGCGTCGGCAAGGCGGCGCACAAGATGGTCAACGAGATAAGAAGGCAGTTCAGGGAGATCCCCGGCCTGCTCGAAGGCAGGAAGGGCGCCAAACCCGACGTGACCCGCTGCATAGACATATGCACAAAGGCGGCGCTTACGGAGATGATAGCGCCCGGCGTGCTCGCGGTGGCTGCGCCTATAGCCGTGGGCTTCATACTCGGGCCTTACGCGCTCGGCGGGATGCTCGCGGGCGCTACGGTCACAGGCGTGCTGCTGGCGATATTCATGGCTAACGCCGGAGGCGCGTGGGACAACGCCAAGAAGTTCATCGAGAGGGGCAACCTGGGCGGCAAGGGTTCCGAGGCGCACAAGGCCGCCGTCGTGGGCGACACGGTCGGCGACCCGTTCAAGGACACGTCAGGGCCGGCGATGAACATACTGATAAAGCTTATGAGCATAGTATCGCTTATTATAGCGCCCCTGCTCGTCTGAGCGGGGTCTTATAAAATAACTATCCGGGGCCGGTGGCCACACCGGCCCCTGTTTTTTTGCGCGGAATTTGAGATAATAAGATAATGGGATTTAATTGCGGGATAATAGGGCTGCCCAACGTGGGGAAGTCCACGATATTCAACGCCATGACGGCCGCCGGGGCCGAGGCGTCGAACTATCCCTTCTGCACCATTGACCCTAATATCGGCATGGTGCCTCTGAGGGACCCGAGGCTTTACAGGCTGGAGGAGTTCGTAAAGCCCGAGCGGGTAGTGCCTACGGCCGTGGAGTTCGTCGACATCGCCGGTATAGTGAAAGGCGCGAGCAAGGGCGAGGGGCTTGGGAACCAGTTCCTCGGGAACATAAGGAGCGTTGACACGATAGCCCACGTGGTGAGGTGCTTTGAGGACCCGCAGGTGGTGCACGTGGAAGGAAAGATCGACCCGAATGGCGACATAGAGGTCATAGAGACGGAGCTGATACTGGCCGACCTCGAGACAGTGGACAAAAGGCTTGAGAGGACCGTGAAGGCGTCCAAGTCGGGCGACAAGGCTATACTGGAGGTCCTGCCGATATATGAGGCGCTGAAAAAGGCGCTGGAGGAAGGACGGCCCGCAAGGTCCGTCCTGAACGAAGAAACAGCCGCAGCCGTAAAGGACTTGAGCCTCCTTACGGCAAAGCCCGTCATATATGTGGCCAATGTGAGCGAGGACGACCTTCTGGGCGAGTCCCCCGCCGCTAGGGCCGTAAGCGAAATCGCGGAAAAAGAGGGCGCGGGCTTTGTCGTTATCTGCGGCAAGATCGAGTCCGAGATAGCGGAGCTTTCCGAGGATGAGAGGGCGGAATTCCTCGCAGGGCTCGGCCTCAGGGAGGCTGGGCTCGATAGATTAGCCGCCGCCGCGTACGGGCTGCTCGGTCTTATCACCTACTTTACGGCCGGGAAAAAGGAGGTGCGCGCCTGGACCGTCGAGGCAGGCTCGAAGGCGCCGAAGGCGGCCGGCGTGATACACAGCGATTTCGAGAGGGGCTTCATAAGGGCCGAGGTCATCTCCTACGACGACTTCACGAGATGCGGGTCCGAGGCGGCATGCAGGGAGAAGGGGCTGCTGAGGCTCGAGGGCAAGGACTACGTAGTGAAGGACGGCGACATAATGCACTTCAGGTTCAACGTTTAGCTTTTTTTAAGGACACATCCCTACCCCGCAGCGATTCCCCGAATAAAAAACGCAGTCTGCACCCATTCAGGATAGGCGGCCATTGATGAGACGGGCGCCTGACTTCCCAAAAAGACATAAGACCGTTAATATCTTAAGCCGAAGACAGGGCTAAACGGGACGGCTTAAAAAGAATCTCTTCCGTTTCAAAAACCCGGGCAGGGGTCAATCTAACCTGTACGAAATTACAGGTCGGGCAGAATGTTTTCATATGTGCTTGACACGCACACATCAAAAGTATATAATATTTGCACCTGAAAAACAGAAGGCTTTGTCAAATGTCTGCTAATAAAAACCTTATTAGACGGCCGCGGATTACTATTCCCTTTTCAAGTCCGGTTCCCCGTTTATTTTCCCGCTAAGTAGAAATTGTTTTGCCCGGCGCGTTTACGCCGGGGACGATTTTTTGCCTATTGATGTGTGTAATACGAACTTTTGAAGCTTGATGGAGAGTGTCTTGACGAGCACAAAAAGAATCGACGCCGACGCCTTTTACGGAGAGATCAAAGGCGGCGCCGCCGAGATAAAGGGGGTCCTGTGGCCGCTTGCGGATTTAAGCCCGAGGGAGAGGGCTGTCTTCACCGAATACCACTACTGGAACACCCACATGCGCGTGATCGCCGAGAGTCACCGAATCTCTTTAGGGAGGGCTTATGAGATACTCTACAGGGCTGAAGAAAAGATCGCGACTTCAAGGGCACAGGAAAAGGAGGAGGACGCCTGAGGCGCTGAAACCCGCGCGGGCCGCGGACGCCGAAGGCGGAGAGCCTGGTCTGAGCTGGACCGAGTACAAGGCGATGAGGCAGTACCAGTCTTTCGGCAACATGCTCGACAGGTTCAAGGTCTATGGCTTCGGCGCCGGTGTCGAGGCGATGATAGACGACGCCGGGATTGACACGGATAACGGTCACGATTGGCTCATTGAGGACTACAGGGGAGACTAATAAGTAAATTGCGTTGCTTGCGAGGCCGGGCGGGAAAAGCCGCCCGGCCTTTTTTTATTGAGGCCCCGGCACGCCCGGGGCCTCGAAGTGAATGGCGACGCCGGCCACTGTCCGCACGCCATGCTTTTTCAAGCCGGTAACGGGAGGGGTAGAATAAATAAAACTTTTTTTCGTTGTAAAACAGAGGGATGAAAAATCAGGGGTAGAAATAAAACAGCATAGGTAAGAAAGCACGAACGCGGAGGTGAATATGGAGATCGAAGCGTTAGCTTCACGCTTCAGCAAAAAGAGCTGGGTGGCGCACAAGAAGAACAGCAGGGTGCTTTTAAGGGAGCCGGAGGTTTGCGCGGAGTGCAATAAGGTCTTCATAAGCCTCTATCCGCTGAGGACATGCGCCGACCACGAGGGGCTCGATGAGATATGACGCATCCGGGCGGCGTTATGAAGAGAAAAAAGTTTTATGGTCCGGGGTTTAAATGTGGCGATCGACTGGGAAGGCGTAAAAGTTGAATTCGAGTCAGGCAGCAGCATAAAAAGGATTTCAGGGAAATACGGATGCAGCGCAAGTACGGTCCTCAGGCGGGCAAAGAAAGAAAAGTGGAAAAGGGGCACGGAGGCAAAGAAGGCCCGCGGGCCTCTGGATGACGGGCCCGCATGCGTGCCCGGGGAGGTGCTCGACGACCACAGGAGCCTCTGGAGGGGCGTAAAAAAAAGGCTCGTCAAGGGGCTTAGGAGCGACGACGCAAAGCTCGGGCTGGAGGAGCTCAAGGTGGCGAAGATAGCCGGGGAGGTCCTCTCCAGCGTAATAAAGGGCGAAAGGCAGGCATGGGGGCTTGAGGCCGGAACGGATGACCCAGAGGAGATTGCCAAAGAGATGGCACGGGCTACGGTACCTGAAGGAGCAGACGAGGCTGATGACGGAAAATAAGCGTTTCGCCGTCGTGCCGGCCGGCAGGAGGAGCGGCAAGACCGAGCTCGCCAAAAGAAAGCTCGTGATGGAGCTGCCCAAAAAAAGGCCGTGGGCCGATGCCAGGTACTTCGCCGCGGCGCCGACGCGGGACCAGGCGAAGAGGATATTCTGGAAGGACATAAAGGCGCTCACCCCGCCCGGATGGATAAGGAAGACCTCGGAGACAGACCTTTGCATCACGACGAAATTCGGCAGCGAGCTCTGGGTCGTAGGGCTCGATAAGCCGCAGAGGATAGAAGGGACGCCGTGGGACGGCGGGGTCCTCGATGAATACGCGAACATGAGGGTTGAAGCCTGGAGCGAGAACATAAGGCCCGCCCTTTCGGATAGGATGGGCTGGTGCTGGTTCATAGGCGTGCCGGAGGGGCTGAATCATTATAAAGACCTTTTCGATTACGCGGTCTCCGGGGCCGACCCCGACTGGGGGGCATACACGTGGAAGTCTTCGGAGATACTGCCGGCAGGAGAGCTCGCCTCCGCGCGCAGGGTGCTGGACCCGAGGACCTTCAGGCAGGAGTATGAGGCGAGCTTCGAGGGCGCGGCGGGAAGGGCATATTACGCCTACGACCGGAAGAGGCATGAACGCGGGTCGATAGAAATAAATCAAAGCCTGCCGGTAATCATATGCTGCGACTTCAACGTGGACCCGTGCGTATGGGAGGTCGCGCAGACGGACGGCAGGACAGTGTGGGTGATAGACGAGGTCTTTCTGAGGAACACCAACACAATGGAGATGGGCAGGGAAGCGCTCTCAAGGTACGGCAGCCACAGGGCGGGGGCGATCGTCTACGGAGACGCCGCGGGCATGAACAGGTCCACAGCCGGGAAAAGCGACTACGCCCTCCTGTATGAGCTCGGCTTCAGGGACCAGCGTATAAAGAAGGCTAACCCGAAGGTCAAAGACAGGGTGAACGCGCTGAACGCCATGCTCGAGAATACCGTCGGGGAGGCCCGGTTATTCCACCACCCGGGGTGCGCGGCCCTGAGGAAGGACCTCGATGCGGTAGAGTGGAAAGAGGGGGCGTCAGAGGTGGATAAGTCCAACGGGCTCCTTACGCACGCCGCCGACGCGCTCGGGTATTTCATAGAATACGAATTCCCCCTCAGGGCAACGAGGTTTGATCCAACCAGGAGGTTTTACAAATGACACCGAAAGGCGGCCTGCCATGACAAGAGAAGAGCTTACTTCCACGCACCCTCTGTACTCCGAGTTCGTGGACGAGTGGAGGTTCTATATAAGGTCGTACTTCGGAGGGAAGATGTACAGGGACGGGAGCTATCTCCTCCAGCACCCGTTCGAGAGCTCGGCCAACTACGGGCGGAGAAAGGCCATAAGCTATTATTACAACTACTGCGGCCCGGTGATAGACATATTCGTATCGCACCTTTTCAGGAAGGACGCGCAGAGGAGCTTCGGCTCCCTGGGGCTGGACCCGCTGTTCAACGGTTTCCTGAAGGACGCGGACCTCGGTGGGAACTCGTTCAGGCACTTCATGCGTGAGGCGCAGAGGTTCGCGAGCGTATACGGCAGGGTGTCGATAATAGTCGACAAGCCCCGCGCGCTTGCGTCCACGAAGGCCGAGGCCGCGGAGGCGGGGATAAGGCCGTATGTGACCCTCGTGACCCCGGAGAACCTACTCGACTGGTCGTACGCGCGCATGCCCTTCTCGGGCCGCCCGGCGCTCGAAAGCGTCAAGATAAAGGAATCAAAGGACACCTGCCGCATATGGACGAGGGACGGGTGGGAGCTGTGGCAATCGAAAGACTCCGACGCCGTGCTCGTAGACGCGGGATGGCACGGGCTTGGCGAGGTCCCTGTGGTGAACCTCTACAACAAGCAGTCCGGGATACGGATGGCGGGCATCTCCGACATACAGGACATAGCGGATATAAACAAGAACATATATTACCTCTGCTCGGACGCCAAGGAGATTATAGAGAATACCGCCTTCCCCATGCTCGCGGTGCCATTTTCCAAGGGCGATAGTCTGGAGAGGGAGGTCGGGCCGAGGAATATACTCCAGTTCGACCCGGCCGAGCCGAATTCGAAGCCGTACTGGCTGGAGGCCCCGCACTCGTCCCTGACCGAGATACGCGAATGGGTGAGGCACGACATAGCCGAGATATACCGGATAGCCAAGATGGGCGGCATAAAGGCGAGCGAGGACTCGGGCAGGGCGCGTTCGGCGGCGGCTATGGAGCTCGAATACCAGCAGCTCTACTCCACCCTGAGCGAGAAGGCGGACAACATCGAGCAGGCCGAGGCGCAGGTGCTGAGGCTCTGGGCCAAATGGGAGGGCAAGAGCTTCGACGGGGTAATAGACTACCCGGACGACTTCTCGGTAAGGGACATAGACAGGGACCTTAAGAACGCCATACAGGCCCAGTCCGCCCAGGTCGATTCGGCTACGTTCAAAAAGGAGCTCCAGAAAAAGATAGCCCAGTCGATACTGCCCAAGCTCAACGATGAGACGAAGGCCCGGATAAGCGACGAGATAGAAAACAACGGCAGGGCTTAAAAGAGCGTGCGGGAGGTCCGCACGCGGACAAATGCCGTCAGTCAAAGATTACTTGCCGCGGCGAACCCCTGCCGCACGCATGGCCGGATCAAAAACGGGGGGCTGAGAAAGGGAGGTCTTTCATGCAGGTTGACGAACTTAAATCGGTTGAAAGGGGCGACGGCCCTAAAAACGGCGAGGCGGAGCTCAAGGTCTCTTTCCTGCCCGAGCAGCAGGCAAAGGTGCAGGAGCTTATAGACGAGGCATACCGGAAGGCGTACGCAAAGGCCCAGAAGACCCGGGGCTCTTCAGAAGAGGTCGAGCGGCTTAAAACCGAGATGGAAAGGCTCAAGTCGGATAAGAAGATGGCGCAGCTCCTGCGGAGCATATCCAGGCACAGCGTCGTTGACGCCGATGAGGTCGCGGAACTCATGAAGGACCGGGTCAGGATGGACGAGGAAGGGAACTTCAGCGTACTCGGCGAATCAGGAGCGGTGAAGGTCAACAGCTCCGGTAACCCCATGTCAGTGGAGGAGTACATAGGCCACTGGCTGAGCGAAAGGCCGCACCACCTGCGCGCAAGCGCCAGCCACGGCGCGGGCTCGTTCGGAGCGAGGTTCGGCGACGGCGCGATGAAGTACCGCCTCGGGGACCCTTCCGCGTGGCGCGATATGCCGAGGGAAGAGCTGGACAGGCTCCTCAAGGAGGGCGTAAACGTCCAGGGGAGCGCCGGCCAGACCTATAAGTTCAAGGACGTGAAGAACCCCTTCATCGAAGCGCGCAGAAGGAAGTTCCAGCCCTCCGCCTCCACAGGGCAATAAAAGAGGATATTTTTTCGCAAAAAAAGGAGGCATTAGATGGCAAACGAAGTGACAACGGCCGCCGGTTCGGCGGGCGAGCTGATAGCGGCCGAGATAGTATCGAGGCTAATAATCGACGCGGCTTACGCAGAGGCGGTGATGCCGCCCCTGGTGAGGGTCGCTGACATAAGCGGGGATTCGACCCTAACGGTAGAGTTCCCCAAGTGGCCTCTCCTTTCAGCTTCGGACCTGACCGAGGCCACGGACATGAGCAACACCGCGGTCAATACGACCTCTACGCTCATAACCGCGGACGAGGCCGGGATCATGATCACGGTAACGGATATGCTCTTGAACGGCTCGGGCCTTGGCGGGCTGGAGCCTTACGCGGCGGAGCTCGGCAAGGCGCTTGCCGCCAAGATAGACGCCGACCTGCTCTCTTCAGCGTCGGCTCTCACCAACTCGGTCGGCACGTCGGGCCAGGCTCTTACGGAGGCTAACTTCCTGTCCGCGATATACGCGCTCGAGCTCGGCAACGCCAGGGGGCCGTTCGTGGCGGTCCTCCACCCTTACCAGGTGAGCAACTTAAGGTCCGCCATAGCGTCTTCGACAGGCGCGGTCTGGGGCGGCCCCTCGACGCCTGCCGCGGACGTGGGTTCGCTCGGCACGCTCTACGGGGTCGATATAATCCAGTCGACCAACTGCGCGTCCGTCAACGTGAACGCGGACAGGCAGGGCGTGATGATGCCCATGGGGAACCAGTCCGGCCTCGCGTATGTCCTGAAGACCGGGGCAAAGACGGAGTTCCAGAGGGACGCGTCGCTGCGGGCCACCGAGCTGGTCGTAACCGCTGTGTACGGCCACGGCTGCGTCAATACGGCCGCGAACGGCGGGGTAAAGATAGTAACGATGCACGAGTAAAAGTACGCCTACGGAAGGGGAGACGCTCCCCTTCCGTACCTTAAAAATATGACGCTGACGATAAACGGATTTTTAAAAAAGGGCTACATACCTTTAAGCTTCAACAGCCTTGCGGGGATCGCGTGGCAGGGCGAGCTCATCCAGGACTTCTGGATGTGGAACAGGCAGTACACGGAATATAAGGGCGGGATCAAATGCATTCAGACCGTGAAGGTGAGCGACCTCAAGGAGGCGGCGGTCCGGTTCTGGAGGGACGGCTGGGTGCCCCTGAAGCCCGTAAGCGACGGCCTCTTGCGCCGGATGGAGGCGGCCCTGAGGGAGCACAAAGGGATCAGGAAAGAGGGTATAAAATTCCCGGATGGAAATTTCCTGGAGACGCCCGCGCCGATACCCGAGGAGCACCTGGGCCCTGAGGTGAGGGCTTACCTCGGGTTGGGAAGGGGCAGGAAGAGAATATTACGGCGCGAAGAGCCAGAAGAGGCAATGAAGAAAAAGAGGACTGATGGATAAGTGGTTTTATACAGGGACTTTCATGGAGGACGGAAAGACGGAGATAACGGTACCGGCCAGAAGCGGGTACGAAGAGCGGAAACTCATCGAGCGCGGATGGAAGCCGGTCGAAGAGGCTGGAACGGGCGAGGTGAAAAAGGCGAAGAGGAAGAGGCGTGCATGAGCGAGAGGAAGGCGGTCGAGAGCGTTATAGGACGGATGTACAGGGACCACCTTATCAGGACGGGCAGGCTCCCGAAAAGCAGGGAGCTTAAGGAGATGGAGAAGAAGGCGAAGAAGGCGGCGGAGGAGTCTGACAACAGGAAGGCCAGGAAGTGATCGGATAAATGCGGAGTGAGAAAATGTTGAGCTTTTGACGTTTTCTTCTTGGCAAGTCCTGGCTCTTATATGGATTCAATTATCCCGCCATGGTACTTGACCTTTTATATGGCTCGTTTGATGCGTCCTTAAAAGGGCGTACCTTCCGCCGAGCACCGATTGATCTTGCAAGAGAAGTTCTAACGGAGGTTTCTTTAAATGAGCATACAGGCATCTGAACTCAAGCTCTACGGCTCGGCGGTAATGCCGGACGACGACAGCGCAACCGCCATAGGCGGGGCGATAAATACCGCCATAAAGATGGAGTTCACGGACATAACGCCCTCGGGCGCAGTCGAGATGTTGTCCTCGGCCTCCGGCGACACCACCCAGACCGTGACCATATACGGACGCGACAGCGCCGGGACGATCGTGAGCGAGGTAAAGACCCTCAACGGCGTCTCGGTCGTCTCCTTCACCACGACCTTCGAGCGTATCCTGAAGGCCGTCATGTCGGGCGCGGCCACGGGGACCGTCACGATAAGGAAGGCGAGCGCGGGCGCAACGCTCATAACCCTTGAGCCGGGGATAACCCAGGTGAGGCGGCCCTTCTATGCCGTCAACACGCCGGAGTCCGGGTCCGTGACGTACTACGAGAAGGTCTTCTATAAGAACACCAACGGCACGCTCACCCTCTCCTCCGGGGTGATAAAGGAGGCCGCCGACCCCTCCGGCAAGGTCACTTTCGGCCTGCCTGCCACGATAGACGACACCGGGACGAACGGGACGGGCAACAACAGGCAGGTAGCCCCTTCAGGGATTACCTTTAACAGCTCGGATAAGAACATCGCCAACGGGCAGAACCTCACGGCGGGGTCAGCCCAGGGCATATGGCTCGCGCTCACTCTTGCCTCTACCGACGCGGCCGCGAAGACGACCTACGATTTAAGGTGCGAAGGGACGACGACGTAAAAGAAGTTATCGGTGATAAAACGGTTATCGGTTATCAGTTATCAGTGGTCGGTTATCGGTGAATGTAAAAAGACTCATCCTTAAACAGATAACAGATAACTGATAACAGATAACGGATAACAGATAACTGAATGAGGGGTTTTAAAGATGGCTCTTTGGGACAACATACAGGGCAAGTGGAAGCTGGCCTCGACCATCTGGACGGACGACTCGGGCAACGGCAATACCCTCACGGCCTCGGGGAGCGCGCCCACGGCAGTAGCCGGGCATGACGGCGGGGCGAACCTCGGGACGACTTTCGCGGGCGGGAACAGCCAGTACCTTACGATAACGGACGCGGCTCAGGTCGGGCTCGACATCACCGGCCCCATCACGATATCCGCATGGGTAAAGCCGGGGAACAACTCTATCCAGAAATATTACGTCTCCAAGCACGGCGCGAGCGGGAACTACGGGTATACCATCGGGCAGAACGCCTCGAATAAATTCACTTTCAGCCTCTCAAGTGACGGCACGGCCCTCACAACCGTCACGGCTAACACGGCCTTCACGACGGGCAACTGGTATCACGTCGTGGGGGTCTATGACGGAACCGACATGAGGATATACGTCAACAACGTCCTCGACTGCACGCCCGTTGCCTGCACCTCCGGCATAGTGAACAACTCGCAGGGCCTCTATTTAGGCTCAACCAGCGTCCCGAACACCTATATGACCGGCGGTGTGGACGACGTGGCTGTATGGAGCAGGGCGTTATCCGCCACGGAGGTAGACGAGCTTTACTGGCTGACGGACGACTTCATGGTATCCCCGAAGGTATCCGGGGTCGTGAAGGACAGGAACGGCAATACAATCGACTGTTCGGTTTACAACGTGAGGGTGAACGTCTACCCCAAGAACAACACGGCGTCCGCGCCGGTGAGAACAACCCTCGTCACAGCCGCGAGCGGGGCATGGACCCTGCCGCATCTGGTCAACGGCACAAAATACCTCGTCACCTTCGAGTACGAGGGGAGTTACGCCCCGTCGGCCGATTGGGACATAGCAGGGGCCGAGTTCATGACGGCGGCTTAAAGGAAAAATATGTCTTCTCTTTGGGATAACATACAGGGCAAGTGGAAGCTGGCCTCCGGCGCATGGGCTGATACATCAGGCAACGGGAACACCCTTACGGCCTCGGGGACGGTCAATCAAATTGCAGGGTTCGGCGGCGGGGCGAACCTCGCGGCGGACTTCGCCGCCGGGCCTTATCTCTACATAACGGACGCGGCACAGGTGGGACTCGACATAACCGGGGCCATGACCATATCGGCGTGGTTCAAGCTCGACGTCCTCAATGTGAATCAAATCCTTGTAGCGAAGTGGAACGCCGCACCCAACCTGGCTTACGCCCTGTTCATCACCACAGCCAATAAAGGACAGTTTTATGTAAGCTCGAACGGCACGGCGACCTCGAATATCGTGGGGAGCACCGTTTTAACCACAGGGGTCTGGTATCATCTGGTCGGGGTTTATACGGGCTCCCAGCTACAGCTCTACCTCAACAGTGTTTCGGATGCTACGCCGGTGACCTATTCTTCCGGCATCTATAATTGCAATCAGGACTTCAGGCTGGGGATAAACAGCGGGGGCCTGTACCCGATTGACGGGACCATAGACGACGTGGCGATATGGAGCCGGGCGCTTTCGACTACCGAGATAGGCGCCCTGTATAACGCCGCTGATGATTTCGCGGTGGGCTCCTTATCAGGGACGATAAAGAACAAGAACGGCGTGCTCGTGGACTGTTCGACCTATAATGCGCGGGTGAATATATACCCGAAAAACAACAGCACGGCCACTCCGATATTTACTCAGCTTGTAACCGCCTCAAACGGGCAATGGTCGCAGGACGGCCTTGTCTCCGGCGTAAAGTACCTCATTACCTTTGAGTACGAGGGGAGCTACACCCCCACTGGAGAAACCGACATAGCAGGGGCAGAACTTTTAACGGCGGCTTGATATGGCAAACAATAACCTCATCCTGCTCGAAAGATTCAACGGCGATTTAAGCTCGTGGACGCTCGATACCACCGGCGGGGCGGTCTCCATCGTCACGCAGGACTACTCCACGAAGCTCAAGCTCGATGATACGAGCGGCTCCGGGATAGTCTCGGCCCTGAGGACCTTCACCGAGCCTTCGGGCAAGTGGATACTCGAATACGACATAAACCACGCCGCAAGCTCCGTGGGGATTCTGGAGCTGCTCGACTCTGCCAATAACGCCATTGTCACCGTTGACCTCGGCTCCACGGCCAGCACCCTGTCCTTCTCGACCGATACGGACGCTGCCTCGACAGCCTCTTTTAGCGCCGGGGTCTACAAGCAGGTCATACTCGTCGTCGATAACGCGGCCCACACCGTCAAGTGCTACATCACCGGGAGCGCGAGCTATCCGGGGGATTCTCTTACCCAGGTGGGAACCTCGAAGTCTTACTCCGGCACGGCGATAGCAAAGCTCAGGTTCAAGACGGGGGTTGCCACCACCGGCATCGTCTACATCGACGAGGTAAAGATTTACGCCCCGGACATATTCGTCATAGGCGACTCGATCACCGACGGCAAATTCTACTGGTCTACGAACCCCGGCTCCGGGTACAGACTGGCGGCGAAAGAGGACGAGACGTCTTCTCCGAGCTATCAGTTAAGCCAGATGCTCGGCTCCTCGGTATGGGTGGCGAACAGGGGCTTCGGGAGCGCGAGGTCGGGCGACGTGGACTCCGTCATACAGTCCAACGTGATAGACCACGGGGCGCAGAAGGTCTTTTTAGGTATCGGCACGAACGATATTTACGATAGCACCGTTCTTACAACGATACAGACGAACATCAATTCCATCATCACAAAACTGCAAAACGCGGGGATAACAGGCGCGAATATCCTCATTGGCAACATCATCCCCCGCTCCACGTTCAGCGCCGCGCAGAACTCGGAAAGGCGGTCGTTAAGCCGGTGGCTGTATTCGAGGGCGCAGGAGATAGGGGCGAAGTACGTTGACCTGAACGACGCCCTTAAGAGTTCCTCAAATGAAAACGCCATCAACTCGTCCTACGCGGAAACGGACGGCGTCCATTTAAATCCCACCGGGAGCGAGATTTTTGCCCTTACTCTCGGCGCGCAGCTTCGGTCTTATAACGGGATGAATATAGCAAGGAGCGCCTATGGGGCGAGCGACGAGAGACTTTTCCCGCAAGGGTTCGCGCCATCCGCCGTGGGCAGGACGGCCACGTTCCCGGCAGACTTCACCGTCGGGGTATTCAAAACCCGCACGGCTGTCCTGGACTTCCTCAAGACAATCTATCGGGACGGGTCGATGAACCTCGAATGGCCCGGCCTTATAGCCGTGGGGCAGACGAGGCAGTTCCCGGTCGAGTGGGTAAAGACCATAGCGCAGGATAGGAGTCTTAATGTCGAGCTGGGGACGGTGGACTTGCAGAGGCTCTACAGCCTGGTGCTTACCCGTCTCGCCACCTCAGCCTACACCGCGCCGGATAACACCGCGCTGCAGCTCCTTAAGAAGCATATCTTCAACGGCCTGCGGTTTACGGCGCTTCCGGGTGGCACTGAGAAGATAGAACTCCTCGATGACGACAATACGACGGTCCTGAAGACGTGGACCTGGGACCCGGCGACAAAGGTGCGGACTAAGGCCCTATGAGCTTGAGCGGCTATAAGTGGGGCTGGGGCGACGGGGACAAGGCGATAGCCTTCTACGGGTGGGTTGAGGCAATATCCCCCGGCGGATCTGCACAGAAGCTCCTGGCAGAATGGGTCAAAGGGAAATCGGTCATGCGGGCTGGCACGGGAGTTATAAGCGGCTCCATGCCGCGACGTTCGATAGGGCGCTCACTCCCTCTGATCTTAAAGAACGTGAATGAGAACAGGCTCCCGTCCATAGGCGTAAGGGCGGATGGGGCGGCTAAAGAGGCCTTAGGTAAGGCTATAGCGAAAGCAGGCAGGGAAGACGAGAGGCTGAAGGCGGGCGGAAAGATAAGGCATGACGGCATGGAGAGCAGCCGGGCGGCAAGGGCGACAACGGTCCGGACCGTGGGAGAAGGCAAGCTTGCAAGGTGAGCCTGAACACGCATAGCGAGCGCATTCCCCCGCTTCAGCGGGGTTTAGGAGCGGATCGAAATCGAAATATTCTGTGTCAAGATCCCCCGAAGAAAAGCTGCGGGGAGATTCAATGACCACGGCCCGCAAGGGCCGATATAAACGGAGGCGGCATGAAACAGCAGTTTATAAAGGATACCGTAGATACGTTCCAGACATATATCTACGAGAACAACAGAAAGATAGCGGCCGGCCCGGCAACGCTCACCGTTTACAGGCCGGGGGGTGATTCGAAACTTATCGACGCCGCTCCAATGACGGCAGGCTCCGACGGGCTGCTTTCGTACAGCCTTACACAGGAGGAGAATTCAGCCGCCGCCGTCAATTACAGGGCGGTCGTATCCTACTCCTACAACGGTAAGACCTGTTACGCGACCCTTTTCTATGATGTTGTCAACTCCAGGCTCTCGAAGGTGATAACGGACGAGGACATCTTCGGCGAGCTGCCGCAGCTGAAAGACAGCGGCTGGAGCGTGAGGGGTGAGGCCGAGGGCGGCTCCGAGACGACGCTCGTCGATTCGGAGCTTAAAAGGTACGAGGACGATTACTTCACCGGAGGGCTGCTCTACTCAATGGACAGGGACGAGGCACGGGAGGTCGCGGACTTCTCGTCATCGACCGGGACCATTACCTCCGAGAGCTTTTCATCGGCCATTATCCCGGGGGAAAGGTATATCCTTACCCGGTCGTTCTCAAAGGAGATACAGAGGGCCTTTGAGAAGATCGAGGAGCGGCTCATGAGGCTCGGGAGAAGGCCTGAGCTGGTGCTCGACCCGTATGACCTGAGGGAGGTCCACATCTGCTTCTCGGTGGCCGAGGCATGCAAGGGGCTGGCCAGGGAAAGCGGCGGCTTCTGGTGGGAGATGTGGAAGGAGTACGAGAAGAAGGCCGAAGAGGCGTTCAAGGACATGAACTTCAAGTACGATTCCTCGGAGGACGGGAGTGTCTCCGGGGGCGAGGAAGGCGCGGGGACGGCGACCCTCAGGATGGGCAGGCGATGAGCTTCGATATCGTCTCGGCGATAACCGATAATATGCGCGGCGTCCTGAGGGCCAGGGGGGTCCGGTTCTCGCACAGGTCTTTCAATGAAGCGAAGGAGATACCGGCAAGCCAGATGCCGTCAGGACAGATATCATACGCAGGCGAGGCCTTTGCCGGCTCGCACGGGGAGAGGCCGTCCTACTCGGAGGCGGAGTTCGACATAAAGGTGCTGATGCTTGAAAAGGATACCGAAAAGGCTGTCCGCGAGCAGCAGAGGTGGGCGCACGAAATTCGGGAGGCGCTTACCGTAAACGCGCTGAACGCGGGTCCGCTCGCGGCAGCGAAGCCGGTAAGCAGGGTAACAATAGCCGGGGCCCTGGCCGAGAGCCACAAGGATAATATCTTTTCCCTGTCCTGCAAGGTCTCGGTCAGGTACAGGGAGGCTTAAGCCCGGACACCCCGTTTACCATTACAGACGCACGAGGAGGTATAAATAGATGGCTGAGAACAGGATATATCTCGCCCTTGGCGAGGAGGCTTCGAGGGGCGTAAAAGAGGCCTCGACAGTCGGCTACATGCCCTTGCTGGCCCCGTCGATACCCAAGATGGAATTCGATGAGAAGAAGAGGGCCGAGTTCAGGGGCGAGGAGAGCGTAAAGGGGCAATCTTCATTCATGCGCATGGGGCAGAGGTGGAGCGCCTCGATAGAGATGCCTTTCTTTACTGAATCCGGGTCCGCAAAGGGCCTCGCCGGCACCCTTTTGAAACATTTCTTCGGGACGGCCGTATCATCGCAGAACGGGACGACGGGGCAGTACAGGCACATGGTCTACCCCGCGGCAAACCCCTTTTCCGCGTCGAACCTCGGTGACAGGGGCCTTACGCTCAACCTCAACATAAACGAGGGGGCCGTAATGAGGAACTGGCCCTTCGTGGGCGGGAGGGTCAAAAGCCTCTCGTTCGACCAGGAGGCCGGCAGCCCTCTGAAGATCAAGGCGGACCTCTTCGGGCAGAAAAGGGACGCTGTAACGGCCGAGCTGGGCAACCCTGTCTTTGCCCAGGAGAGCTTGAGGTGCGACTACAATAACCTGAAGCTATACACCGGCGCAATAACGAGGGTGGGGACAGGGCCCGGCTATACGGACTTCTCGTTCGGGTCCGCGACGCTCATAAAGCCGGACAAGGTCTCCTTGAAGATCGACAACGGGATGGAGGACGTGCTCCGGCTTTCAGGCCTCGACTATCCGGACAAGACCCGCATGGGTCAGTTCAAGGCCACGATGGAGATAACCATAGACTGGGAGGACCCGGCGAGTGGGTTTTCATCGGTTTCCGAGCTCAACGGCTGGATCTCCGCAGGCGGCACAAAGAGCTTCTTCCTCCACTGGGACACCGGCACGCAGGCCGGCAGCGGGGAGAACCACGGGCTTTATATCGACCTCCCGGTGATGCAGAGGATGGGCGGGGGGCCTGAGTACAAGCTCGAAAAGGACCCGATGATAACCCTTAAATACGAGGGGCTCTTTGACGGGGAGACTACCGGATACCTCGCGGGGATACTGCTCAAGAATACGGCGGCAACGGTGTAGAGACGGTTATCAGTTATCGGTGATTGGTTATCGGTGAATGTAGAAAGACCAATCAATAAACCGATAACAGAGAACTGATGACGTATAGAGACGGTTATAAGTTATCGGTGATTGGTTATCGGTGAATGTAAAAAGACCCATCCATAAACTGATAACAGATAACTGATAACGGATAACCTTTTAAGGAGGATAGCAATGGCCATCATATCTTTTGACAGGGACGCGGTCGTAGACTACATACCGGAGTACGGGGGCAACAGGGAGAGCATCGACCCGTGCGTGGTGAGGCTCAAGTTCGTGCCGTACTCAAGGGTGCAGCACTACTCGCGCCTGATAGCCGCGAGGGCAAAGGGCCTATCAGACCCGCAAAAGGTGACCGAGGTCTCGCAGCATGTGCAGAAAAATCAATTCGTCGAGAACGTCGAATCCGTCTCGGGTTATTACGTGGGGGAGCGGGAGGTGACGGACCCGGCCGAGTTCTACGAGACCGCGGACACGGACCTTGTCGTAGAGATAATAAAGGCGATGGAATCGCACTCAAGGCTTACCGAGGGACAGAGAAAAAACTGACAGCGGGCTTCCGCCTGAGCTTCCTGACGAGAGACGGGAGCCCCTTTGACTGCGAGAACTGCAACGATAAGGACGTGGCCGCACGCAACTGCTCGAACAGGCTTGGTCTGAGCGAGGAGGCGAGGGCGGTCGAAGAATACTCCCCTCAAATAAAAGGGGAGCTCATGGAAAAAGGGGCGGCGAAGGTCTTCAGCCTCGGCGACCTGCGGCTTTATGAATGCCCCTTAAGCTATATAATGGTAGAGACGGCAGGGGTCATAAGGCTCATCTTCCTGCTCGACTCCACGGGTCACCTTTTGTTCTCCGGCGGATGGGCCATGCAGCCTTACTGGCTCGCCGAGGCGTACGAGATATTCAAACGCGAAAGCGCAAGGGCTAAGGAAAAGGAAAATGGGAAATAGGGACATGGATATAGTGATAAATGCAAGCGGACTCCCAGCCTCCGGCGAATGGATGAGCGCGGAAGAGATATGGAAGGTCAGGGACTGCTTCGAGGGCCTGGGCCTCGCGCAGGAAAAGGCTCAAGCAGGGATAAAAAAAATAGAAGAGGGGTACCGGGCCTTCCAAAACGCCGCAAAGGACCTGGCGGCATCTGTAGGGGAGCTAAACGGCGCATTCAATGAGCTGTCATCTGCGCAGACAAACAAGGATAGCTCAAAAAGTGAAACGGGCTTTGGCGGGCCTTTCTGGTTTTTAAATAAGACGGACAAGAGTTATGAAAAGGCAAAAGAAGATTATATCAAGGGGGTTCAGGAAACCTATGATTACCTGGAAAAGCTTTATGATAAGCATGTAGAGTTCTCAGCGGAGAAATTCTCAGCAATAGAGGGATATGACAGACTGCATGATGAAAGCCTAAAGTCGCGGAAAGAATTGCAAGAGAAGGCCTACCAGGCCATGGGGGACCAGCTTTTAAGGCTCGTCGAGATACATAGGTTCTCTACAAAGGAATTTGGCAAGGCCATAGCGCAGCAGGTAAAAGTCGAGCTTACCGGGCTTGCCGCAAAGGCCGCCGTGTGGGCGATATTCGAAACGGCCATGGGGTTCAGGGACCTCGCGATGGGGTCGCCCACGGCGATGCTCCATTTTACTTCCGCGGCAGAGTTCGGGGCAGTGGCGGGCGCGGCCTTGATAGCGGCCGCGGGGGTGCAGGAGGTCCTGGGAGGGCCTACGGGAACCTCTTCATCAGGCTCCGGCGGAGGCGGCGCCAAGGCGTTATCAGGCGCAACAGCGCCAGAGGCGAATGCAACGACGACCCAGCATATCACCATACAGGTCTATAACCCGCTTTCCGAGCAGAACTGGCAGAAGATAGTCGACGATAACATAATCCCGGCCTTAAAGGACGCAGGAGACAGGAATGTGGCGGTAACGGTAAAGACTTCGTGAGGCAGAGAGGCGATAATAAAACATTTTATGAAATATTAAACTTATGGTAGTCTTTTAGAAACTCAGAATATTTTTATGAGGAGGCTACATATGAGAAGGCTTGCCATAAGTTTGAAGATGCTTTTTGTGTTTTTACTCTTTATGGTATCCGCAGGGTGTTATGTTCAACACGAAAAGTATGTCCCTGCGGGGGTACCGAGGTTTTTTAACGAGGATTACGACAGGGTATGGGATGCCGTGGTAGACACCCTTGATGAGCGGGGGTTCGTGATAAACCAGATGAGGAAGGAAGAAGGATATGTCGACACCAAAAACAAGCAGTTGAGTGCCTATGAGCGTGAAAGGGTCACCATCAGGCTTTTAAAAGAGGAACACGGCGTAAGCATCACCGTAAGCGACCACCCTGAAACGGCAGAACTCCGTTTTAAATTTAAAAAAAACAACCAGAGTGACTCATCTATAGCATATTGGAAACAAGGCGTGCCTTCCGGCGAGTACCAGCAGTGGATACTCGACCACATAGAGGCGAAGCTGCGGCGGAAGAGATAGCCTCGGAGGACCGGAAGGCAAGCACAATAGACCGGGGAAGGATGCGAAAAATCGAATATTAAGGGTAGTCTTTTGAACAGATATCGATAGGGTGGGTTCTATGAAAAGGCTCTCTATAAGTTTAAAAATGGTTTTTATGCTTTTGCTCATGCTGGCCACCACCGGATGCTACTATCGTCTTCTTCATAAAAGCTACGACATGCCTCCGGGCGTGCCGAGGCTCTTCAATGAAAATTACGATAAAGTCTGGGACGCTGTGGTGAATACCCTCAATGAACGGGGGTTCGTGATAAATCAGATGAGAAAGGAAGAGGGCTATATCGATACTAAAAACAGAAAAGAAGGCGCATATAACAGGGAAAGGATTAGTGTTAGGCTTGTAAAAATGGACAGCGAGGTAAAAGTTACTGTACAGGACTATGAGGAATACGCAGGTTTTTCTTTCATAAATAACAAGGCGGTTGTCTCACATTGGAAAGAAGGCGAGCCATCCGGTTTATATCAACAGAGAATTCTCGACGATATAGAGAAGAAGCTGCGGCGGAGTAAGTGAGCATAATATGCAAAGAGATTTAAGGGACTGCTAAGGAATATAAAAAAGGCAAAGGAAAATCTTTTTAAGAAGGGAATTTTCATGAAAAACATTGCGCTATCGGCGGTACTCATTCTGCTCCTTGCTTCATGCAGCTGGACCGTGCGGTTCAACCCCATGGTAGGCAAAAGGTTCATGATAATAGAGCCGGAGAAGGTGCCCATTTACAGTGAGCCGTCACTCAAAGGCCTGACGTTCACGCTCGACAAGCCGGATGCGTTTGTGATAGAGACGCTTGAATGCCCCGACAAGCCGATAATATGGTGCATAAGCAGGTCTATAACAATAAAAGGCGCGATGGAGACGGAGATTTTATACAAGGTGAGATTCGCTTCAGGTAAAGAGGGTTATATCAGCGATAAATCTTCCGTTTGGGCATACATAATCTCCCTTGATTCACCCGAAATCCTCGGCACGGCTTTATTCCATGCCGATTACGACAGGGTCTGGGATGCCGTGGTGGACACTCTCGATGAGCGGGGGTTCGTAATAAAGCATATGAGGAAGGAAGAAGGCTATATTACCACTGAAGTGAAAAAAGACGACAGCAATTTCAGGATAAAAGTCAGCGCCAGGCTTGTAAGGACAAACGATGGCGTCAGGGTTAGCGTAAGCGAGTATTCGCAAAGCTCACAGGTCTATGGCAAAAGTAATGGTAGGTTCCTCACCTATTGGCAGGAAGAAGCACCATCCGGCGAATATCGAAAGGGAATACTCGATGACATAGAGTCGAGGCTGCGGCGGGCGAGATGAAGAGCGGTCGGCTGGGCAGAAGCGGCGGCGAGCAGCTTGAAGAGGGTGTGATGGTCGAAGTAAGGAAGGTCATCGAGTGCTCTACGCTTTATGTAAACCTTGAAGTCTATGTCCGTCTTACCGGCTTCGCAACTTGATGGTTCATCAGCTCCGGGATTCTTCGCTACGCTCAGAATGACAGTCTAAGATAGGCAGATATCGGATATCTGAATTTGAGCAGGATCAGAAAGGCGGGTTACAGGATGGCTACGTGGAATAAGATAAAGTTCTACTACGATTCTATCCCCGGGGCGGAGGGCTCTGTCCTGACCGCCACGTCCGAGGCGGCCGGATGCCCGGCCTCAAATATCCACAACATGCTCGAAGTGAACAGGTGGGCGGCTACGGACTCGGCCGGCCCTCAGTATTTAACCGTCGATTGCGGCGTGGGAATGGAGAGGACGGCGGACTACGTGGCGATATTCGGGCATAACCTCGGGTCGATTGGGGCCTCGGTGTCGTTGCAGTATTCGACGGATAACTTCTCCGCCGATGTAAACGACGCCTTCGCGCCCGAAGCGGTGCCAGCCGATTCAGTATATTTGAAGGAGTTCACGCCGCCGGGCGCAAGAAGGTACTGGCGTCTCAAGATAAACGGGCACACGGGGGCGCCATATATCGCGGTGTGCGTCTGGGGCAATAAGACGGAGCTCGACTACGCCACATCGGGCTTTGACCCCTACGGCGAGGAGGTCAGATGCAATGAGAACTTGAGCCAGGGCGGGTTTGTGTCAGGGGTCCATGTGAAGTACGCGGAGAGGTCTTTTTCAATAAGGTTCGAGGACGCGGACAGCGCCCTTTACGGAAAGGTCAGGCAATGGTGGGAGGTATCCGGGTTAAAGAATTTTTTCGTCGCCTGGGAAGCCTCGAACGCCCCGGGGGATGTATTCCTCATGAGGCCTGACGTGAAGTTCAGGAACCCGCTAAAGAACGGCGGGCTCTACAGGGATATAACGATAAACATCAAGGGAAGGAAAGGTTAATCCAAAAGGAGCTTGAATGTCTGACTTAAGGATACAGCATATTGAAGAGATGGTAGGGGCCGGGCACCCTATTTTAAGCGACACTTTAAACAGGCTCGCCATCGTGGAGCACAATAACGACGGGACGCATAAGGGCGCCGTCAATGCCCAAAGTTCAGCCTACGGCCTTACGGTGGACGGAGCTACCGATAACTACGCCGGGTTGCAGGCCGCTATAGACGCCGCAAATGCTTCCTCACCGAATAAAACCGTCCACATGCCCTCCGGCGTGTATATGTTGAGCCAGAGCCTCGTCCTCTATAGCGACATGAGGTTGATCGGAGACGGCTCCGGCAACGGCATAACCATCATCAGGGCGCACTCCTCGATGGTGGACGGGGATTATCTGGTAGACACCGTCGACCTTTCAAGGGTCTATATCGAGAACATCCTCTTTCAGGTCTTATCAAGCGACGGGAGGTATCAGAAGGTAAACGGCCTGAAGGCATGGGGCCTTAACCGCTGGCAGATGAGGAACGTCTTTTTCACGGGCTTCGACATAGCCCTTGATATAAGGAAAGGGACTTCACAGGAGGCGAATAACGGCCTCTTTGACGGGCTTATCCTCCAGTATTCAAAGACCGGGGCCGTTGTCACGGGGCAGGACCTGCGCTTCGTCCACCCCACTATCGAGCAGAACAAGACAGGTATGCTCATAGGGGATATCTACGCGAGCGGGGACAGCCATACGAAGAGCGTGACGCTTGAACACCCGCACTTCGAGACGAACAGCGTGGGCGCGTGGATAGGCAAATGCAGGGGGACAGCCATAAGGGACGCTTACGCCTATTACTCGAACATCCACATTGACGGCTCGGCCTACAGGACGGTTATCGACGGCTTCGACGGCTACGGGTGCGACGTTATAGACAACGGCATAAGGACTTCTCGGAGGAATTACCATTCTACGAGGGTCGCCGGAGCGACCTCGCCTCAGTTAAGGGAATTCGGCTCTTACGATGTGGACTACTCGGCGGGGGATAACCTCTGGCGTAGCTGCGTGCCCCGTAACCCCGACTTCGCCACGAACATATCAACGGGCTGGACTGCCACCAGCGCCACGATAAGCATACCCGACGACACGCACGAGGCGGTCTACGGGACAGGGGCGATGAGGCTCATATCGACCTCCGGCGTGGGCTATGTCTCTTGCGATGTGCCGGATGTGGTGGCCGGGGAGGATTACCTTACAAGGGCGGTAGTCACAAACCTCAAGAGCAATGGAACATCTACGACCTTTGGGGTTTATAAGGGGTCGGATAATTCCTTCATAGCTGGAAGTCCTGCCGTAATGCCTTTGATAGACCCGAATGTGCCTAACCTGCCGCAGGACTACAGGTTCGTAACGACCATCCCGGCGGGCGAGACTGCGGTCAAATACCGTATCTCGACCGACGATACCGACACCTCTTATGGCTCTATAATATTCAGGGCCGACATGGTAAAGAGCCTCCTTACCAACGGGAGCTTCGGGGGGACATACACGGGCGGCGTGCCTTCGGGGTGGGAGATAACGGCAGGGGCTACGGGGGCGAAGGACACCACGACCTACAGGGTGAATCAGGCTTGGGAGCTTACGGCAACGGCGGCCTCGGCCCGGATAAGGCAGACGGGCGTATCCGTCGAGGCAGGGCAGGTCTATCTTGTGGGCGGGTATATACAGACCGATTCCGCAAGCGGGGCCTTTGAAGTGAGATGGGGCGAATCGCAGTATCAGAGGATATTGAGGGCCATACCTTCAAACGCTCAGTGGGCTAACGCTCAGACGATTGGGGCCTCTACTTTTATTCCATTCTCGGCTCTCTTCAGGGCACATAAGACGAGCGACAATATCCTGTCGCTTTCAGCGAGCAATCTCGTATCCGGCGAGAAATTCAGGGTAGCGGACTTCTACATGATACCCGTCACGGGTGAGATGGACTTCTCCATGCAGAACAGGAAAAGGACAATCTCCAACGCCTCCCTTACTCTTTCAGGAGCGGCGCAAACTGTTACCCTTATGAAAGCCAACGCCAACTATACCATGAGAGCGGCAAGGCTCATCTATACGGTAGCAACGAGCGCGGACGCGGGCGTAACGGTATCCGTAGGCATAAGAAGGAATGCGGCGAATACGAACAGCTACTTTACCTCCGTCACCTCTGAAATAAGCAAGGCCGTGGGCGATGTTACCGAAATGACCCTGACCTCTATGGATATACGGAAGGGCGACGTTATCTTTGGATATACGGCAGGGGGAAAGACCGGGGCAGGGGATTGCCTGGTGGAGATAGAGTACGAGTAACGGGTAATGCGGCCTCCCGCTACGCTTAAATAATCCTAAGACCAGAGAGGTGTTTTTTTAAACCACCATGGCGATCATACTTACAGACAGGTTCAAGCGTGAATTGCAGAAGGGCGTCAATACGCCCAACGTAGTAATAGAGATGGAACTCGACGGCGCTACATCGAGGTACGGCTTCCACCCGGGCTGCCCGTCCGTCACGCGCTTTCTCGCTGACGGGTCTTATCGCGCGGACGGGACCCTTTTCGCGTGGGGCTCCGACGGGCTGCCGGGTGTAACGCCGGCCCTTAAGGCAATCTCATCCCTTCAGAACAAGCTCGACCCGAAAAGCGGGTATTCGACAAGAGGCCAGCTCACGTTCTCGATATGCGGGAGGGAGAATTTCGAAGCGCTTATCAGCGGCGAGCACCTCAAGAACCGGAGGGTGCTGCGCAAGGACGGCTTTGTCTCGAAAGGTTTCACCTATTCCGATTACGCTACGACCTTCACCGGCAAGGTCCTCGACTGGACGAGGAAGGGAGATGAGCTGACGATAACGGTGGCTGATGACCTGAAGAGCGCCTCGTCCAGGCTGCCGGTGGAGAACGGGACAAAGACACAGTATATCGATTACAGGAACTCGAACCCGGTCGATATAATGACTGACATGCTCCTGACTCAACTGTCGGTCGGGGCCGGGTACGTGGATTCATCGGGTTTCGCCTCTGAAAGGGACAGGTGGCTGCAGGGCTGGACCTTCGACAGGGTGCTGACCGAGCCCCGCGAGGCGAACGAGTACCTGAACGAGCTCCAGATAGAGACGAACTCCTTCATCGTCCATGACGGAGAAAAGATAAACTACAAGGTCTTCTCCCCCCCGATGCCCTCAGAGGAAGTCGAGGAATGGAACGACGGCGACGATATCCTCCAGGACTCGTTGAGCATAAAGAGCGGGTACAAGGATAATCTCTACAACCGCATAGTCGTCTATTATGATTATGACGAATCCGGCTCCGACAAGGAGGAGAACTTCGAATCAGCCCATATAGCCGCTGACGCCCTGTCCCAGGACGCATCCAACTGGGACGAGATAAGCACCAAGGTCATAAAAAGCAAATGGATAAGGACGCGGACCTATGCCCAGCCTGCCATCAGCGGGGTCATTTTGTACCATGCCTCGCGGGCCAACGGGACCGGGACAGGGACCCTCGCGTATTCAAAAAGCTCGAACACCCTGGTCTGGGCCGCTCCCGGCGGCTCTGCCGGAGGCGCGGTCAAGCTCTCCAGGGACGGCAAGTACCAGCTTTTCGATGCCGACACTACAAGGTACATAAGGGTGCTGGTGACGCTGCAGGACCTGCCGCAGTCAAACCGGACGGAGCAGGTCGCCATATCGGCCCTTGACGGTGATAAGCTCGCGGCGTCTCTCGCCCAGAAGATATTGAACCGCTACAGGGACCCTGTAGCCACGGTCTCGTTCGACATAGACCTGAATAACGCCGCCTTCGGCTCGCGCTTCATAAGGCCAGCCGACATAAAGGACATAACCACGGGGGAGGCGGCGGGCTTCGGCAGGCGGGAGTGGGTGAAGGAGCGCGTGATGCTCACTTCAGTGAGGCCGGATTTCAATACCAACAGGGTGAGCTGCGAGGCGATAGAGACCCGGATGAACAGGCTTTACGGTTTTATCCCGCCTGCGGGCTCTCCGGATTACCAGCAGTCTTCGGCCGTGCAGAGGCGGTACGGTTTCATCGGGGACACGGGCAACATGATAGACGCAGGGCAGGCGGACGGGTATTACATCTGGTAGATGACCTTACGTAAGGCTATAGACAAAGGAGGCTTTTGATGGCAGCGCCGGCATATTCCTGGAATGAAATATCTTCAAGCCAGACAGACGCGGACAGCCCCATAGACGTCACGCTCATGGAAGGCATACGGCAGAACCTCGCGCTCCTCAAGGAGTGGGTCGGGAGCTCGTTCACGCCGGCCGTGGACCACGACCACGACGGGCTGAACAGCAAGAGCGTCGTCCTGGCGGATTCGGTGGTGTCTATCGCGAAGCTCAAGCTCGCGCAGGGGAGCTTCAACATGAACGGATCGAGCAATACGGTCTATATCCCCATAGCCCGGTACAGCCACGCGCCGCACATGACGATAAACACCGCCGGCTCGGCCACCGCAAGGGTCGAGTGCAGGATGAACGACCAGTCGGCCCCCGGGACGTTCAGGGAGGTCGCGCTCATAATGGGGCAGGGGTCGAACACGGACGTAACGGTCTACTGGGACTACCACATAAATTAGGAGGTCTTAAATGTTCATAGAGGTACTTCACGACTCGGACGGAAAGATCACGGCGTGCTACTGCGCGGACACGCTGCCAATTGACGGCTCTTCTCCCATCATAAGCTGTTCATCAATTGCCCCGGGCCTGGCCCAGTGCCGGGTGAACATAGACACGCTGACCGCGATGGAGATCGAGGCCGCAAGCGGCGTAAAGGCGGAGATAGACCCGGCGACGGGCCGGCCCGTCATAGTAAACGTCGACAGGGCCGCGTATATAACGAGGACGTTCGGCGTTGACGCGTCGAGCGAGATACCCTCCGGCGGCTTCCTCCCTCAGGGCATGAAGCTCAGGCGGCTGGTAAGGAAGGCATGACGCAGGATATGGAGCCGAAAGAGCTCGCCAGGCTTATAGCGGACGAGATAAGGGAGCAGCAGGGCGAGTGCCAGCTTACGCCCTCCGAGCAGCAGGCGGTAAAGGACCTCCTTAAGACGAAGCGGAGCGCGGTGAGGGCGTTCCTCTGGGTATGCGGCGCGATCTTCCTCTGGATAATTAAGGACGCGTACGTCTACATAATAAACCACCTCGCGATAAAATAGGACGGTTATGACGACTATGTTACTGAAGAGGATAGCCTCGAACGAGGGCGGGACATTCGGGGTGCTGGTATCCGACGGCACGCCGTTCGCCCTTACCCTCGAAGACCCGTGGAGGGATAACCTTAAGAACGCGTCGTGCATCCCGGACAATGTCTATGCCTGCAGGCGGACGGTCTCCCCTAAGTTCGGCGAGACTTTTGAGGTTACGGGCGTGCCGGACAGGTCCCACATACTCCTCCATATCGGCAATACCGAAGAGGACACCCACGGGTGCATACTCGTGGGCGAGAGCTTCGGGAGGCTCGATGGCAGGCCCGCCGTGCTCTCCAGTAAAGATGGCTTCAGGGAACTGATGGAAATACTCAGAGGCGTTGACGGGTTCGAGCTCAGGATAGAGTGGGCCCTTTAAGGGAGCTATGGCTACACCAATAATTGGAGATATAATCCAGAACACCGTCGGCAAGGTCGTTGACAGGCTCGCGGACAAATACCTGCCCCCCTCGATGGGCGAGAAGGAGAAGGCGGAGTTCAGGCTTGAGGCAGGAAGGCTCGCCATCGAGGAGTACAGGGCGGCGATAGCCGACGTCCAGGGCGCAAGGGAACTGGCCGGGAAAGAGGCGGGGGACGCGCCCGGCTGGACCAGGGTATTGACCGTTACGCACAGGCCCGCGTGGTCATACCTGACGCTTGCGATATTCGCGTGGACGATACTTGCGCCTTATCTCGGTTTCCCCCAGATACCGCTTACCGGGATACATAAGGACATAATGCAGACGGTCATAATATTCTACTTCGGCGGCAGGTCGGTAGAGAAGGCGGCCGAGGTGGTGTGGGGGAGGTGAAGCCCTCAGTCCAGCTGATGAAAAAGTCCATATGCTGAAATAAAATTTATTCAGGCCGCTCAAAAAGCTCCAGATGCGAGACGTCGAGAAGCGAGGAATGAGACGTACTCTCCTTACGTTGTGCGGAGACGAAGACGACGAAGCAGATGGACTTTTTGGGCGGCCTGAACCTTGACATCCCTTCCCCCTGCCGATTATAATCAATTCCATGCTCGGAAGGACCCTCATAATAATCGGCGCCGTAATCGTAATAGCAGGCCTTATGCTGACCTTTGCCCCGAAGGTCCCGTTCCTCGGCAAGCTCCCCGGCGATATCTTCATAAAACGCGACAATTTCGTCTTTTACTTCCCGCTCGCTACCTCAATAGTGATAAGCATAATCCTCTCGCTCATACTCTACTTCTTCACCCGGAGATAGTTGTAAAAAAGAGATTTTTAATCTTTTTGTGGCATTAATAATACACTTACCGGGGCCTTTAGACTTTCTAACTTATTGAATTTAAAGGTACTTACCTATGGCACAGATATTGCTTTTATACACTGGCATGAATATGCAGAAGACCATAAGGAAGGCTGTAGGGTTCTCCGGCATAGGGCTTCATACCGGGTTCGTCATCAATGTGAAGATCCTGCCCTCGGCTGAGGATACCGGCATTACCTTCATAAGAAAAGACGTGCCTTGCGCCCCCTCGATAAGGGCCGAGGCTTCGAACGTCGTTAATACGAGCTACGCCACCACCCTCGGGCAGAACGGCGTCACGGTATCGACCGTCGAGCACCTGATGGCGGCGTTCCACGGGCTCGGGGTAGATAACGCCGTGGTAGAGCTCGACGGCCCGGAGGTCCCGATAATGGACGGGAGTTCCTCGCACTTCATAGAGATGATAGAGGGGGCGGGCCTTGAGGCCCTTCCGGCCCCCAGGAGATACCTTGTCATAAAAAGGCCGATAAGGATAGCGGACGGGGACAAGTACGTGGCGCTCCTTCCGGCGGATGAGATGGAGCTTACGGTAGATTACGGCATAGACTTCTCGCACCCGTTCCTGACCCGTCAGTCCTTCTCCGGGAACTTCTCTAACAACCTTTTCAGGGAAGATATCGGCAGGGCCAGGACATTCGGCTTCTTGAGCGACGTCGAGATGCTCAGAAAGAATGGCCTCGCCAAAGGCGGGTCGCCCGAGAACGCCATAATCATCACCGATACCGGCATACTGAACGAAGGCGGGCTCAGGTACCCCGACGAGTTCGTAAGGCATAAGGTCCTCGACATGATAGGGGACATATTCCTCCTCGGAGCGCCTGTCATAGGCCGCCTCATAGCATTCAGGTCAGGGCACTCGCTTAACCACAGGCTCGTGCAGGAAGTCATAAAAAAGCCCGGCAGGTGGGAGCTTACGGACTTCGTCACCGCCGCCCCGGCCGCGCAGATGGCCCCCGAGCTTATGGCGACTGTTTAACGAAAACAAGATACTTGGAGACAGAGGCCCCGGAAAATACCGGGGCTTTTTTATTTTAGGAGGCTGCGTCTTAAAGCTCCCAGCGGAAGACCGCGGGGAGCTTCGGTTTAAACCGTAAATTGCAAAACCTCTTGAATCATGTTAATATTTCATATCAAGGTCTGCACTGGCATAATATTATTATCTGGCCGGGGCGGGTTTGAAGTCTAACGCGTTTTCGCGTAAAACGCCGGGTAATAATTGGAAAAAAACGGGAAAGTAAAAAAACAGCTGACACTTGAGGACAATAACCTCGCCGCGCGCCTTTTCGGCGAGGGGGGCGTGAACCTCAAGCTCTTCGAGAAAAAACTCAAGGTCGAGCTCAATACGAGGGGGAACCTCGTGACTGTGTCCGGAGCCCCCGGTGACGTCGATCTCGCGGAACGGCTTATTACCGAGCTGTACGGCCTCCTTGAGAAGGGTTACCCATTATACCCCCACGACTTTGAATACGCGTTAAGGATGGTCTCGTCCGACAGGGACGTCCGCCTTGCCGACGTGTTCATGGACACCGTCTACGTCTCCTTCAGAAAAAAGATAATCGCGCCCAAGAGCGTAGCCCAGAAAAGGTACATCGACGCCATAAGAAAGTTCGATATCGTCTTCGGGATAGGCCCGGCCGGGACCGGAAAGACCTACCTCGCCATGGCCATGGCCGTTGCCGCGCTCACGAGCAAGGAGGTCGACAGGATAATCCTTACGAGGCCGGCCGTGGAGGCCGGGGAGAAGCTCGGGTTCCTGCCCGGCGACCTGGCCGCAAAGGTAGACCCATATCTCAGGCCTCTCTATGACGCGCTACACGACATGATGGACTACGAGAGGGCCGAGAAGCTCCTTGAGCGCGGCACCATTGAGGTCGCCCCGCTCGCGTTCATGAGGGGAAGGACATTGAACGACTCTTTCGTGATACTTGACGAGGCGCAGAATACGACCATCGAGCAGATGAAGATGTTCCTTACGAGGCTCGGCTTCGGCTCGAAGGCCGTCGTCACCGGCGATATCACGCAGATAGACCTGCCCCTTGCGAAGCCCTCCGGGCTCGTGGAGGCGCAGAAGATACTGCAGGACGTCGAGGGCATGGAGTTCGTCCTGTTCTCCGAGGCCGACGTCGTACGCCACCCGCTTGTGCAGAAGGTCATAAAGGCGTTCGAGAAGATGGAGTCCAAAAAGAGGGCCGTGGCCGCGGCCGCGGAGGAAGAGGCATAGTGGCGGTCTCCGTCAAGGTCGATACCGGCGGAAGAAAGGGCCCCCACGGTCCAATGATAAAAAAGCTGGCGGGGGCGGCCTTGAAAAGGCTCGGCCTGAAGGGCCGCGAGTTGAGCATCCTCCTTACCGACGATGAAGGGATAAGGGGGCTTAACAGGGCCTACAGGAAAAAGGACAAGCCGACGGACGTCCTGAGCTTCCCCATGGACGATGCCGATCTGCTCGGTGATATAGTCATCTCGATCGAAAGGGCTTCTTCGCAGGCTTACGCCTTCAGGGTAAGCGAGAAAGAGGAGCTGGCGAGGCTTGTCTCTCACGGGTTGCTGCACCTGCTCGGCCACGACCATGTCAAAGGCGGCAGGCAGGCAAAGGAGATGAGGGCAAGGGAAGATGAGCTCATGAGGGGGTTGAAGGAGGAGGGGTTCTTTTGATATCCCGCCGCTTACGAAAGCATGGAACGCAAAAGGGTAAAAGCCTTTAAATGGAAAAATCCCCTGAAGCCGTAAAAAAGCCAAAGAGCTGGTTCGAGTCGCTCAATTACGCCATAGAGGGCGTCATATACGCCTTTAAGACCCAGCGGCACATAAGGTACCATTACGTGATAGCGGCCGGGGCGCTCTTCCTGAGCCTGTTCCTTGAGCTGCCGATGGTCGAGTTCGTCCTGTTCGCCATCTCGATACTGATCCTCCTCTTCGCCGAGATGCTCAATACCGCCATTGAGGAGGCGGTGAACCTGATAGAAGAGAGGCACCATCTGCTCGCCAAGAACGCCAAGGACGTCTCCGCGGGCGCCGTCCTTATCGCCGCCATAGGCGTGGCGATAACGGTATACATGATATTCTCGAAGTACATTTCCGACCCCACGGGGTTGGCGCTAAGGGAGGCGCGGATGTTCTCGGGGCACATAGCGGTAATCGCGCTCCTTCTCGTGCTCATAGCCGTCGTGACACTGAAGGCCAAAGCAGGCAAGGGCCACCCGCTCCACGGGGGCATGCCGAGCGGCCATTCGGCAGTGGCGTTTTCGCTCTTCACCTCGATAAGCCTCCTTACGCTCAACCCCCTTGTCTCGATACTCGCCTTCGCCATGGCGGTTATGGTCAGCCACTCGAGGCTCATCATGGGCATACATTCAAGACTCGAGGTTATACTTGGGGCCTTGCTCGGGTTCGGGGTTACGCTCCTCGTATTCCGCATCTTTTTCATGACGCTCAAATGATAAAAAGGATACTCCTGTCATTTCTTTCCGGGGCGGCCCTCGTCCTGGCCTTTCCGCCGTTCGGGCTCGGCTTCCTCGCGTGGGCGGCGTTCATCCCGCTATTTTTCGCCCTTGAGGGCGCGGGTAAAAAGAGGGGCTTCTTTTTAGGCTTCGTCTTCGGGTCCGCCTTTTTCCTCGGGACGGTCTACTGGGTCGTCCACTCGATGTACTACTACGGCGGCGTGCCTTTCGCAGCGGGTGTTGGAGTGATGCTCGCGCTCGTGGCGTACCTGAGCCTCTACCCGGCCGTCTTCGGCCTGTTAATCTCCGCAAAGGCTGATACAAGCCCCATAACGCGGATGATACTCCTGCCGTCCGTCTGGGTCGGCCTCGAATACGTCCGGGGGTATCTCTTTACGGGTTTTCCGTGGGTGCTCCTCGGCTATTCGCAGATGAATTATCTCCCTGTCATCCAGATAGCCGACATCACCGGCGTCTGGGGGGTATCTTTCATGATAGTGCTCGTGAATGCCGCGCTGTATCTTAATGTGAGGTCCCTCTTGAGGGGCGGCAGCAACCCTTTAAAGGAATCGCTCTTCGCGCTCCTGATGCTTACCTCGACCTTCGGCTACGGGTACCTGAGGATAAAGCAGGTCGATTCGGACGCCGCGCGCTGGAGGGGCTTGAGGGTAGGCATAGCGCAGGGCTCTATAGACCAGTCGCTCAAGTGGGATTCGTCGTTCCGGAAAGAGACGCTGGAGATATACAGGGAGCTTACCCTCGAGGCCGGAAGGAAAGAGGCGCGCCTTATCGTCTGGCCCGAGACGGCGATACCCTTCTTCTTCGAGCCTGACGCCGTGAGGGACGGGGAGGTGGGGAGGATACTGAAGGAGTCCGGGAGTTTCGTATTGACCGGCAGCCCCTCGTACAATTATAATCAGGCGGCCGGCAAGTTGAATTATTTCAACAGCGCCTATCTCCTGTCTCCCGCCGGAGAGGCCGTGGGCAGGTACGACAAGATGCACCTGGTGCCCTTCGGCGAGTATGTGCCCTTGAAAAGGTTCCTGCCTTTCATCCATAAGCTTACCGAAGGCGTGGGTGACTTCGCGGAAGGGCCCGGGGCCATACCGATAAAGTTCGAGGGCGGAGGCATCGGGACCCTTATCTGCTACGAGTCGATATTCCCGGAGATAGCGAGGCTTTCCGTAAGGAACGGGGCGACCGTGCTCGCGAACATCACCAACGACGCGTGGTTCGGCTATACGTCGGCCCCTTACCAGCACTTCGAGATGGCCGTATTGAGGGCCGTGGAGAACAGGGTGTATCTGCTGAGGGCCGCCAATACCGGCATAAGCGCCGTCGTGGACCCCGTTGGCAGGGTAAGGAAAAAAACCGCCCTCTTCGAGAGGACGGATATAATAGACGACATAAGGCTCAGGGACGGCGGGTTGACGTTCTATACCATGCGGGGAGATATCTTCGCCTACGGGTGCCTTGCCTTATCAGGCATATTTGTGATAGCAGGACTTGGCAGGCTGCTGAAAAAGCCCAATCTGCTGTGTCGTCTTCAAAATTCGTCATTGCAGCGTACGAGATAAGTACGCCTCATTCCTCATTTTTCGACTCCTTGCATCTTGGACTTTTTGAGCAGCCTGAATATAATCTTGAGTTTTTCACCAATTTATTAAACGGAGGTCTTTGTAATGTTTGAAGAGACAAAAGCGGCCCTTTCAGAGGTAAGGTCCAAGTTCGAGGATCTGAGGAGCTTTCTTTGACCAGGAAACGCAATCAAAGGAATTTAAGGAAATCGAGGCTAAGATAGCCGACCCTGCGCTCTGGTCCGACCAGAACGAGGCGCAGAGGCTCATGAAGAGGAAGGCCGCGATCGAGGCGGGCCTCTCCGGAATAAATAAGATAGGCACTCTAATAGAAGAGTCCGAGGTGCTCCTTGAGCTTGCAGAAGAGGCGCACGACGCGGCTTCGGCAAAGGAGGCGTCCGATAAGCTCGCCGAGGCCCGCGGCGCGATAAGGGCGTCCGAGGTGCAGAGGATGCTCTCCGGCGAGCGCGACAGGCTTAACGCCATAGTATCGATCCACCCCGGGGCCGGAGGCACCGAGGCGCAGGACTGGGCCGATATGCTATTACGGATGTACTTGAGGTGGGCCGAGAAGAAGAGCTACAAGGTGGAGGTGGTGGATTTCCTCCAGGGCGAGGAGGCCGGGATAAAGAGCGTCACCTTCACGGTCGGGGGCGAGTACGCGTACGGGTACCTTAAGGCGGAGATGGGCGTGCACAGGCTGGTGAGGATATCGCCCTTTGACGCGAATAAAAGAAGGCATACGTCCTTCGCCTCGGTATTCGTCTACCCCGAGATAGAGGACGACATAGAGGTCGAGATAAACGAGGCCGACCTGAAGGTCGATACCTTCCGCGCAAGCGGCGCGGGCGGCCAGCACGTCAACAAGACCGACTCGGCCATCCGCATAACCCACATGCCGACCGGCATAGTGGTACAGTGCCAGAACGAGAGGAGCCAGCACAAGAACAGGGCGATGGCCATGAAGCTCTTAAGGGCCCGCCTCTACGAGCTAAAGCTCAAGGAGCAGGAAGAGAAGATGCAGGAGTACCACAAGGAGAAACGCGATATCGCCTGGGGGAGCCAGATAAGGTCCTACGTGCTCCAGCCTTACAGGCTCGTCAAGGACCACAGGACGGGCATGGAGGCCGGCAACGTGGACGCGGTCCTCGACGGGGGGCTCGATGAGTTCATCGAGGTGTATCTCCTCGGGGTCTCGGACAGGGCAAAGGCCGGAGGATAGCGGAAAACGGGCGGCTGTGGTATAATTATTATTCGCGCGTACCATCAAAATTTTCCGTCATTAATGGCGGAAAATTTTGATCTCCCCGCAGCTTTTCTTCGGAGGGTCTTCGACACATGAGGGAGATTTCGACCCCGGTCCGCTCGCTATGTGTGTTCATGGAAAAGCGGTTTTTCTTAAAAATTCCAACGATTTTTGTTTGACCTCGCCCGAAAAAAAACCTTGACAAACTTCTGACAGTGTTTTATATATTTAAATTCAGTTTCCTCCGTCTGTAAGAGGGGAAGTCTGCCGTTTTTTATTTTTTGGAAATCTTCAGGTTTTACGCTGGCGTAGCTCAATGGTAGAGCAGCTGATTTGTAATCAGCAGGTTGCGGGTTCGAATCCCATCGCCAGCTCCAGTATATTTCTTTCAGGCGCTCTTTTTTCACGCAGGCCTTTTTGACGGGGCTGTTTATGGCGCTTGTTTGGCCCGTTCCGCCGTATATTGGAACCTAAAATCCCTTTACCCTTTTCAAGCCGACGCGCCTGAAGGCCGTAAGGAAAGATTTTTTTTAAAATGGTACGGTGTCGAGAAAAACACCCTGGCTGAAAGAGCCGGGGACGGATTTTTTTTCGGCATCTTGAGGTATCCAGATCGATTGGCTTTGTTCATGCGGATAACCGGAGAGGTTCCCGAGCGGCCAAAGGGGGCAGACTGTAAATCTGCTGGCACAGCCTTCGGAGGTTCGAATCCTCCCCTCTCCACCAGATTATAGCAGGGCCGCCGGTGAGGATTCGAAACCGCCCGAACCGGCGGCGTAAGCCGCAACGCCTGAGCGCCGAGCAGGTGCGAGGATAAGGACGCATGGATGCGTCCGTAAGCGAAGGCGTGTGGCCGGAATGACGAGGCATGGAGCCGAGGAATAGAGGCCGAGCGGAGCGAGGAAGAGGGCGCATGGACGCGCCCGGAAGTGAGGGCGGCCGGGTCGGATTGAGGAGACAGGACGTCGACGAGAGTAGACCCGAATCCTCCCCTCTCCACCATATGCCGCGGGGCGGAAAGTTCAGACGGCTTTCGGAAGCACGCCATAAGCGAATACGCGATTCAGGCTCACGGGGGAGCTGGCCGTCAACTCCCCGCTCCATTGAAACAGGCAGGTACGCGGGTGTAGTTCAATGGTAGAACTCCAGCCTTCCAAGCTGGATGCGTGGGTTCGATTCCCATCACCCGCTCCAGATAATTATATACGAATTTGCGGCGCGCCGCGCGAAGGCGGTTAATAAACGGCTTTTAAGCATGCCGCGGCGCAAAGGGCGTAGAGTTCGACTCGCCCATGTAGCTCAGTCGGTAGAGCACTTCCTTGGTAAGGAAGAGGTCAGCGGTTCGATCCCGCTCATGGGCTCCAGGTTGCAGGAAATAAAAGCAGTACCGCAGCCCATTAAAAAAAGCCCCGGAGGGAATCATGAGCAAGGCTAAATTTGAGAGAGCCAAGCCGCACATCAACGTAGGCACGATAGGCCACGTCGACCACGGCAAGACATCGCTTACCGCCGCGATAACGAAGGTGTTGAGCTCAAAGGGGTACGCGGAGT